>NZ_JAWOUO010000002.1:234940-373435 GCF_033339435.1 Vibrio sp. 378 | reverse complement strand
ACGAGCGTGATTCAGAATCTACTCTCAGATTGTATTGAGTTTATTCATGGCTTTATGGTCTGCAGCAAGCGGTAAGTAGATTCTTAGTCTCGCTATGGCTCGCTAGAATGACGCAGCTTTTCTTATCGCGTAGGCTGGAAGAGTCGCGCTGCTGATGCGTCTCAAGCGAGATTTCGGATGGTCACTTAGGCTTGTCTGGAATCGCTTTTTTAGATGGTTTTGTAGAGGTCAGAGCCAAACTCGAACCGTCATTCTGAACCGCGAGGAACGAGCGTGATTCAGAATCTACTCTCAGATTGTATTGAGTTTATTCATGGCTTTATGGTCTGCAGCAAGCGGTAAGTGGATTCTTAGTCTTGCTTTGGCTCGCTAGAATGACGCAGCTTTTCTTATCGCGTAGGCTGGAAGAGTCGCTCTGCTGTTACGTTTAGCGAGGTTTCGAATGATTCACTTAGGCTCATTAGAATGACTCTAGTTTTCTTATTGCGTAAGTTGGAATGGTATCTCAGCATCATTCCCGATAGCGATGAAGGAGCGCTGTCGGGAACCTCGCCTTTAATCTCTCGTTTCTTGCTACTCCAAATGATGCGTACTACCCACGGTTCCTTCCAAGTCTAAAATCGACTGGCGAACGTGATCTGGAATCGCAGCTTTAACGTTGTTCTTAAAATCAAACATCACACCAGTGGCGGTCGCGATGGTCGCAATTTTCCCCCACTTCTTACTCAGCACTTGGTACTCCATTGTGATGCGATCTTCTTGCATGTCGATTACGCGAGAACCGACTAATAGCGTGTCTGGGTAAGTAACAGGCAATTTGTAGCGGCATTGAGTCTCGCTCAGTACTGGCCCAATTTGCGAGGTCTGCAGGTCGACCAGCAGGTTAATTTTGTTGAAGTAATCTAAACGTGCGGTCTCGAAGTAGCGAAAATAGACCACGTTATTAACGTGTTGCAGAGCATCCATTTCACCCCATGCGACTTTTATCTCTGTGATAACGGGAAAGTCCTTTAACAGTGTGTCCATTTTTATAGCTCCTTTTTCATCTGCTTTGCCACAAATTGCGACGCGACTTATCACTTTGAGCATTTATTCTAGATGTAATCATTTAATATGTAATAAAATTGTTTTTAAAATGTGAAATGAAATAGTGGTTTGATTATGTAAACTAGAAACTTTACATAATCGAGTTGAAGGCGTAAGTTTAACTAAGAGTAACCAGATAGGAGGTGTCTCATGATTGAACTCAAAGGTTTCAACCTCGCAAGAGTTGAGAAACGCATTGATTGGACAGGTGAGCTGTTCAGTTTGAGAATATCTGGCGCGCCTCTTTCCTTTAAAGCTGGCCAATTCACCAAGCTTGCTTTGCTTGATGATGAAGGTAAGCCGATCAGCCGTGCTTACTCTGTGGTTAATGCACCAAGCGAGCAATTCGATTGGTTGGAATTTCTAATAGTAGCCGACCCTCAAGGACAACTTTCTCCACGGCTCCAAAAGCTTAAATCTGGTGATAGCATTTATGTCGGTGCCACCGCACATGGCGATTTAATCCATGACTCTATTCCTAAACAGGCTCATGACCTGTGGCTGCTATCTACAGGTACGGGGATTGGACCGTTTTTATCGCTGCTGGATGATATAAACTTACCGCCTCACAATGAGCGCATTGTGCTGGTTCATGCCGTTCGTTTCGAAAAAGATCTGGTTTATAAATACCTAATTGAACAGCTTCAGCAACGATATGAAGGCAGATTAAAGTATATACCGATAGTCAGCAGGGAAGTGGTTGACGGTAAATTACAAGGCCGAATTCCTGAACTCATCGAATCGGGTTTACTGTCCAACGCCGCTGATGCGCCATTCTCAGCTCAGCGTAGCTTTGTCATGATGTGTGGGAATCCGCAAATGATCAAAGATACCGTGCCCGTTTTACAAGAGCTAGGCTTGGAAAAGTATCGCCATCAAACTGGGGGAAATATCATTTACGAACGTTACTGGTAGCGTTTTGTTAAATTGATACGGTTATGCTCAAGATGTAATGATTACTTTTGAGATACGATCGCGATTTAGTATGTTCTTAGTTGAATATTATGTTGGCAATACCTAAACTGCGCTCACCATTGCGCGTCTGTACACTCAGTCATTCTCGCTTAACCAATTACATTGAGGTGACTGAAGTCCATGTATGCTTTTATCGCGAGCAAGCAACAGAGAATCATTGCTGGTTTTATCGACCTGCTCTTTGCGATGGTGGTCGTGTTAATCATCGCATTGAGTATTAACTCTTTTCTTAACGACTTTCAGCTCTCTTTAGCAGATAACCTCACGCTTGTTCGTGAAACTCAGGCGTTTTACTTGCTTTCTTTACCAACGGTTTTAATGATCAACTGGAATGCATTGAGTCATGGGCAAACCATTGGTATGCGCATGATTGGTATTAAAGTTGTAATGAAAAATGATAGTAAGGCAACGAAAGTTACAGCAGGGTTAAGGCTTGTTATTAGCTACTTGCTGGAGATGCTCATTCCGGGGATCCCGTTGGTAAATTTGGCATTGTTGTTCTTTCATCCGGAGCGACGATTGTTGCATGACTTGATCGCCAATACTAAAGTTGTCCAAGCTTCCTAATTTTTGATCAAAAAAGCCACGTGAAGTGGCTTTTTTAATATCGATAAAGTTAACCAGATTTACTGTTGATTAACATATTTCTTAAAGCGAGCTTTGGTTTCTGCGTCTGCTTTTTGGTACCAGAAGTGCAGCATCTCTTCAGCTGTCGAATCCGCTTTAACCGCAGTTGCTCTCACTTGCTTCATATCCGCAGGAACCTTTGCAGGAAGCGTGACTGGCTGCATGGTTGCTGCGCCAGCAAAAGCCACGGCTGCTGCACCGCCAGCTTGGTTATAATCTTCGATTTCACGTACGTAATCACGACCGATTTGCATACCCGGTTTGAGCAACTTGTCCTGGTCAACCGCGATTGCGTTGCCAGAATCATCAACCAGTTTCCAATCTAAGTCTTTGATCTTCTCTTCCGCATCACGTAGGTTGCGGTATTCTGGCATTTGTAGAGTGAGTTCGGCATTGGTCGCGTCAAATCGTGTAACGATAACATCGCTTTCAACACTTAAACGGTCATTACCTTGGTTGAAGTAAGGGGCGAAACGAAATACGACTTGGTTAAGGCCATCAGGTAACGTCAGTGTTCTTTCAGAGGCGAAAAAACCACCCGAAAGATCTGCTTTTTCACCGTTAGCCGCTAATACTGAAACGTTGTCAGGAACACTCACGGTTACATCTGCGAATGCCATGCCACTCATTGCGAGAGCAAGCGCACAAGTTAAAGGCTTGATCAATTTCATTGTTTTTATCCTAAGCAAATTAGTGGTCATCGAGAGTGCATCGTTCATTGCCCGATTGCAACTCCCAAGTGTAATAAGTATGAAAATTTAACAAGAACGTCATTTTTATCGCATTTATTACGACGAAACTGTGATCCAAATAGAATCAAACCGCTGAAATGCAGCGGTTTGATATCATAAGTTATAGATTAAATTTCTTTCTAACTTATTGATTTATTAAATGCCAGCACCGTGTCCAGGTTCTGATTGGTCATCAGAAGCGTCTTGTTGTTCTGCCATTTCTTCTTGCTGTTGTGCTTTCTCAATGCTCAACCACCAAACAAATAACTCATACCAAATTGCTAGGATAACGGCACCTAAGAACAGACCAACGATGCCGTAGAAAAGCATACCACCGATGGCACCGAGCAGAATCACAGGCATTGGCACGTCGACGCCACGTCCCATTAACATTGGTTTGAACAGGTTTTCAGAAAGAGCCGCAACTACGACCCAAACAGTAAACATGGTTGCTGTTGAGGTGTCTTGGGTCATGTACATGAAGCCAATCACAGGTAGCACAGCGAGCAACGCCGGGAGCTGAGCGATACATAAGATCATTAGAAGCAGTGTGAGTAAACCTGCTGCCGGAACGCCAAATACGAAGAAACCAGCACCGATCAACAGTGCTTGAATCGCCGCTACACCGACTACGCCAAGCAGTACGCTTTTAATTGTTGCTGCGATAAGCGTGGTCCAGCTTTTTGCGTTTTCACCAGCGGTTCGAATCGCGATGGTTCTTAAGCCTGATGCTGCAGATTCAGAGTACGTCATGAAACCTGCTGCAATAGCAAGTGACAAGATTGAAAGCAGTAAACTTCCCAATACGCCCCCAAGTGTACCCAGTAAAGATGTGAGTCCTGCCTTTATTTGTGGCATAAAGGTTTGAATCGCTTGCTCAAGATTAGTAGCGAATAGGGTCCACACTTCGTAGAGCTTATCACCTACGATAGGCCAATCCGCTACGGAAGGTTTTGGCCCTGGTATTTTCACTTGTCCATTTTGTAGTACTTCAAGCGCGTGCGTTGCACCATCCACAATGGAGCCTGATACCATAACAAGTGGCGTGACAAGGAGGGCAATACCAAGTAAAGCAATGGTTGTGGCTGCCAGACCTCTGCGACCACCATATACACGCTGCAATTTTTGGGTAAGCGGCATTAAAGCGACGGCTATAATAGCGCCCCAAATAACCGGAAGGATGAAGGGTTTGATGATGTCGTACGTAAACATCAGCAAGACAAAGATCAAGCCAATGCGTATTGCCGATTCCACCATATTACTGATGAAAAGCTTACTGTCGATTTTTACCGATTGTTTATCCATTTTTGTTTACCTGATGATCAATGTTAGAACTGACGAGACTTGAAACAACAATCGCCATATAAAAAACACCTGTGATGGCCTCTAAATACACCACGACTTGAGCCAGTGGTGTTAGAGGACTAATGTCGCCATAACCGAGCGTGGTTAAGGTAACGAAACTGAAATACGCTGCATTGGAGAAGTTCTGCCCCCAAGAAATCGCTTCCATACCGGTAAAGGCTTCAGGCGAAAACTCAAGCAGGATGAGGTAGGCAATCGCCCACATCAGACCAAGCAGCAAGAAAAGCGCTACCGAGCCAATGACTTTGTTGCTGTTGACATGGCCGGTGAAAAGAATCTGTCTTGCGATGGATTTAAAAGTGCCGAAAAAGAACGCAAAGGTGAGGGCAAGCATCACCACATTCATCTCTCTGATGTCGAAAACGGTCTTGATCACAATCACAAGAACCCAAACACCAAACAGGCTGTAGAGGAAACGAGACCAGGTTTTGTCAAAGCGAAGGCTCGCAAAACAGACGATAAACGTCAGAACCGTGAAAGCCTGAAGTATGTGTTCAATCGTCCCTTCACCTACGACTTGTGCCATCGCACTCCCTAGCAACAAAATCACTAGTGCTAAGGTTAGATAGAAGAAGTTGTTTTCTTCATTAATATTTTTGAGGTTTTTACCAATGACCATGGCTCTTCTCACTTAGTTATTGTTCACTTTCTGCGGATGACTCTTTCATCACCATGATGGACGCAGAAAGCCCGAATCGAAGATCAACATCTTCAGGAAGTTCTTGTAGGGAGATTCGCACCGGAATACGTTGTGCTAGGCGAATCCACTGAAAAACAGGGTTTACGTTTGGAAGAAGGTTGTAGCCGACCGTGCCGTCTTTGGGCGCAATACCCCAACCAATCGAGTCAACCGTCGCGTCAATTGGCGTGTCTGGGTGAGACATCAAAGTGACACGCGCTTGGCTGCCAGGTTCGATTTGCGCAAGTTGGTTTTCACGGAAGAAACCAAATACCCAAAAGCTGTTTTTGTCGATCAGTGCGAGCAGTGGTTGGTTTGCGACCGCTTGCGTACCGTTTCTAATATCGAGGTTAGATACAAAACCATCGACGGTCGCATAAACTTTGGTAAAGCTGAGGTTAAGGCGTGCTGATTTTAGTTGTTCTTCTGCAGATTTGATTTGCAGTAGCGATTCTTCGTAAGCGATTTCACGACGAATCAGATCCTTATGAGAAACTGCGCCACGGTCTTTGGCACGAATGTCTTTTAAGCGGTCATATTCGATTTTTTTACCGCGAGAGCTAACAATGGAGCGCTCCAGTGCTACTTCGGCTTGAGATAACGCAACCTGGTAAGTCGCAGGGTCGATTTCAAACAGTAAATCCCCCGTTTTTACTTCTTGGTTGTCTTGCACCGCGACATTTACAATTGGGCCTGATACGCGAGGAGCCACTTTGATGACGTTAGCACGCACTTGCCCATCTCGTGTCCATGGGTTATTAAAGTATTCCTCAAACTTTTGATAGCCGAGCCAAGCTGCGCCACCAAGAATGACAAGATTGAGTGCGATTACGAATAGTTTTTTCATCTTGTTTGGCACCTAAAATTGAATATAAAAGCTGTCGATGGCCACCACATAAGCGACCATGATGGCAATAAACGTCAGAGACGGAAAAGCGATGAAGCGAGACAAACGTGTCTTGTTCAATATCATCACCGTTATCCACGTGGCCGTGACGGCGAGAAAGAGCACGAGTAGCGTAGGAGAAAAGTAAACGTCTCCCCAAGAGAGTTCATGAGGCATTACCGATCCTCCGTTTTGTTTTCATCACTGGTCTCAGCTGGAGTTTCGAGTCGCAAAGGTGGCAATACGCGGTTTTCTTCATTTAAATAACTTCCCCAGTCAGTGCGCTCTGTCATCTGCGTGGCAATCGATTCACTGATGAAAGGTTTGCCTGTTTGGGTTTGCCAGCCTCCACCGAGGGCTTTGTAGAGCGCGACAACTTGGTTCGCAACATTACCTTTGATCGTTGCGTAGCTGTCCTCTGCGCGGGTCATTTTCTCTACCGAGTTGAGCAGACGTTCAAAAGAGATTTGGCCGTTTTCGTACTGCGTCATGGAGATATTGAATGCACGAATGGAAGAGTTGACCGATTGCAAACGTAAATCTTTTTGCTGCAAATACAGGTCATACGCTTCGATTGCATTGGTGACTTCATTAACGGCTTGCAGCACTTTTTTGTTGTAGTTGGTCAGTGTTTCTTGGAAGCGAGCATCTTCGAAACGAATGTTATTTTTCACGCGTCCGTATTGGAAAATATTCCAACTGAACGTTGGGCCAACCACCATGGTGAGCGAATCGCTAAAACTGAAACTGCTGCCATCGGGAACCGTACTGTCGATACCGATGGAACCGAACAACGAAAAGCTTGGGTACAGAGCGGTTTCTGCCACGCCAATCTGCGCACTTTGCGCGCGAGCTTGCATCTCAGAGACTTGCAAATCCGGACGTCGCATCACTAAGTTAGCATCCACTTGCGTATCCAAAAGCGGTGGACGTGGCACAATGGAACGCTCGTCGGTGCCCGATAGCGCCGATTTTCTGCCCGTCGATTTGAACTGGGCTTCGTACTCAGCGATTTGCTTGTGCATCCCATCCGACTGTAGCAGTCGATCTACTTCTTCTGGTAACAGACCCAGTAGCAAAGCCAACACAGTACGTGATTGCTTCATTGCCACTTCGAGGCTCGGTAACGCTGCTTTGGTGGTGTAGAGTTGGTTTTTAGCTTGTTGAACGTCCAATTCTGTAACGTTGCCAGAGTCGAACTGCACCTGTGTAATGCGGACGACACGCTCTTGAATCTCTATGTTGCGGCGAGACAGCAAAATACGTTCTTGGAATGTGCGATAGTTGATGTAATTGCGTGCCACTTCGGCGGTTATAGTGACCATGATGTCGTGATACGATGCGATGGATGCGTAGTAACCCGCTTCTGCCGACTCAATACCGCGAGCATACTTGCCCCAAACATCCATTTCCCAAGCAGCATCAAACGACAAAGTGGCGTTATTCACGCCCTGATCATTTACGTAGGCACGCGCTAGGTTTCCTGACACGGTTTGAACTTGTGGGTATTGCAAGCCAGTCGAAATACCAAGCAATGAACGTGCTTGGACAATTCGTAGCCCTGCGGCTTCTAAATCGAGGTTTTGTTTGCTCGCCAACTCAACCAGCTGATTAAGAGTTGAGTCATTAAATTGCTGCCACCATTGTTGTAGCTGTTGCTCTGATTGCTGCGTATCTTTGGCTGCTTTTTGCACCGACCAGTCACTTGGCAGTGGCGCCTGCTTTGGATGAACATAATCTGGTCCTACCGTGGTACACGCACTTAGTCCGAGCAAAGAAAGTATGGCGAGGCTTGGTTTGGTTAGTTTTGGAAGCATCATATCCCCACCTTTAAAAACGCTTCTGTTGTAAGTTCACCCAATCGATATCCTCGTAGGTTTGCTTGCAATGCTTGATTGCTTCGAACACGTTCCGTTTTAAATTCAGCAAGATATAAAAACCGGCTATCTCTGAATAAGAGTAGTCAGATAAATCCAACTCACTAAAAAAATCTTCCAGTTTATCTTCGAATGTTTGGTAATCCTGACTGTATTGGTCGAATACGGAGTCGAGTTCTTGTGTTGCTTGATGGCTGGCTAAAGCGCCTGCCATCAAAGGAATGATGGAATCGCGGTGTTGTTGACGAAGCTGAGTAATCAGCGGATTGGCCATCAACTTTTTCTCGGCGGCCATTAAGATGTTGATGTGATTACTGAGTACATCACACGCTTTGCTAAACGCGCCAATCGCTTCTGGCGTGGTTTTATCAAAGTGTTTGTGGTTGATTTTCGAACCCCAGACTTTGAGCTTTTTCGATGAGACATTGAGCGTCACCAAGTGCAAGGCCCGTTTGAGCGGCGTAATAACCGAGCTGGACTGCTGTTGATAGGTAGTGAACAGCTCTCGGGTATGTCGGAAGTAGCGTTCTTTTATGGTCAAAAAGAGGTGTTCTGGTCGTGAGCTAAACGGGAAGTAGTGCGCGAAAATAATCATGAACACCACCATGTAGAACAACAGCATGATCGTCATGAGGATCCCGAAGTGATAAAACATGTTGTTGTCTAAACCAAGAACAAACAAGCCAATCATATAGAAAATCGTCACTGGCCCGTTAAACAGATAAAAGCCGATAAAGGTGTAGATAAAGATGAACAGGCCAAGTTCTAACCCGAGATCCAATTGCGGAAGAATGAAGACGTAAGAAGGCACCGCGAACAAGAAGCCGAAAGTGAACAGCACAAGCAACAAAATTGGGTGCACAGGCACGAACGACAGCAAAGACATAAACATGGTCGAGAAGACCACGAACGAGTAGCCGCCTGGTGGATTGAAATAAATCCAAATCAGTCCTGCAACCCAATAGGTAACAAAGGTTTTGACCGCAGTTTTAAAGTTTTCTGCGTCCCACCATAGAAACTTGCCTTTCGGTTTCGGCAGTGGCACGTCAAAGGAGACATTGTTCGTCACAGAGTCAATACAGCTAATGCTCTCCGCTAAACGCGACAAGTTTTGATGCATCAGTTCCAACAGGTGACCAAGCGTAAGCGCAGAGCCTTTCTCTAGGTGAGCTGCGTCTTCTAGCAACGCTTGGTTGTATTTGACTTTGAATTCCTGAGCACGAAAAGCGGGCTCTTTTTCGTCCCAGACTTGTTGGCAGGTATCAAATAGCGCGTCAATTTCCGCAACGGCTTGATCAAAGTTGCTGATGCTTTCACGGTCTTGCTGGTGGCTAAAGTGGCTGTGCGCCGCAACGGTCAATTGTTGCGTTACCTGCTTGTTCAAATGAACCGCCAAGCGCCACTCTTTCATGTAGGCCGACACGTCACTGCATTCCACACTGACCGTAGCAAAGCGCTGTTCGAGCGCATTTTGGGCGGCAAACATCTGTTCGATGAGAGTGTCCACGCTAGGTTGTGGCTCTTCAGCTTCTGGATTTTCTTCTCCGCCTTCTTGAGGAGAGATTTGCCCTGCCGATTTTTGCTCGAAATTTTGCAAGATAGCGGTGAACAACGCGCGTTGTGCTTGGTTGAGTTGTTCGATGAGCTGTCTTAGGTTTTGTTCTGTTTTGGTCGGGAATAAGAAAGTTCCCACGAGTGTGTAAACCACCACCCCAAACACCGTCATATAGGCGCGGTCAACGCCATAAAGGAACGCACCTTCTGCGTCACCGCCATTGGACATCATCAACGTCATCACACCGGTCAGCATGAGTAGCGTAGGATCTTTTTGATAGGCATTACGGAAGTAAAAAATGAAAGAGACCACAACCGACACGCTCAGCATGTACAGCAAGCGATCTTGAGCAAACAACCCCACCAGTAACAAGCCAACCACGGCACCAACCAATGTACCTAACACGCGTAAGGTACCTTTGGCGAGGGATTCACGACGACTGCCTGTGGATGCAATCAGCATCACTGTGGTTGCGGCCGTCGATGCTTGCGGCCAACCCATGGCAAACGGGATCAGATAAGCCAGAGTTAGGCTAAGCGATACTTTAATAGCGAATTTTATTTTGTCGTTCATAGTGTCAAAGTTTGCTCAGGCTTATCGTTATAAGTTGATGAATTTCTTATATGAATAATCAGAATCTTGTTCTGAATAAATTCGGGGGGCGGAATATAGCGGGTGAAAAAGTGTGCTTTGTAAACCCTTTGTCAAAACAAAAAGTGCGTATTTGGCTTGATCTCGTGCTAGCCCTTGGCGTTATTGGTGAAACGCCTAAAACGAGCAAACTCGCGATCTGTGATGATTCTCACTTTTGAAACAAAATCGCTGCATTGTGTGAGCCAATTCTCACCTTATATTCTTCGCCTGGTACCAAAGCAGACCACTTGTACCATCTGCAATGAGCTTTACTGCTTTAAAAAGCATAGATGATGAATGGGTATTTGAGAGGGAAAGTTATTACTTTTTATCGGCTTGCCGATTGTTCGTTTGTTTTTTTGGATCGAGATAAAAAAACCAAAGCGATCCCACCAAGAATGATGCCGCTGGTTAAAAGAGTATGCAGTGAAAGAGGCTCGTGGAGTACGATGCTGCCGAGTAGTAAAGCAATGGCTGGCACGGAAAGTTGGCTGACGGCGGCTTGAAGTAAAGAGAGCTTACGTACGACTTGGTACCAAAGTGTATAACCAAGGCCAGAGGCAATGGCACCAGATGCGATAGCGAGCAACACTCCGCTCAAAGAAAGTTGGATTGAGGACAAGATTAATGGCGAAAGGAGCACGCCAATTATTGATGCAGCGATGAATCCCCACGTGATGCCACTACTTGGAGAAGGCGCTTGTTTACCGAGCGCAGTAAACGCAGCCCAACAAACGCCAGAAATCAACATAAGAAGTGCAGAGCTAATATCGGGGCGAGTGGCAGATGGCAACATCAACCAAACAAATCCAACAATTGAAAGACCGATACCGATGACTTCGAGAAACTGAAAGCGCTCACCTTGCCACCAATAGATTGCCAGTAATGTAAGTTGCACGGCACCAAACAAAAGCAAAGCACCAGTTCCTGTCGCCAGTTGTAAGTACGCGAAAGAGAAAAGGGCAGCGTAACCAAATAACGCCACGCCAGCAAAAAAGCGAAAGCGAGAAGTTGGCCGATCGGTTTTCCACTGACCTCTCACGACAAGCATTGCGATTAAGATAACAGCGCCGGATATCAATCGAATGAGCGTGAAGCTTCCTGCATCAATTAACCCTTCTGCCAAGGCAAGTCGGCACAATAATGAATTAGCAGCGAACGCCAGCATTGCAATAGCAGTGAGTAAAAAGGTCGACATCCTTGATCCTTAGCGTGTAAATGAACAGCTAGTGTAGATCCAAAAGAACATTTTTATTAGTTGATAAAGTGATTAGTTATAGCTATCAGAGCAAGAAAGTCATTAAAAATAACCAGATAAAACCTGACCTTAGCCTGAGTCTTACTGTGGTTGGGAAGGTTGTTTGTACAATGACTTAATGGTGTTTTTCAACCATAGCAATTTGGGATTGTACGCATTGCGTTTATGCCAAATCATGGTAAATGGAATCAGTAACTTGTCTTGTTGAGCTTGGTCTAATGGAATTGGCAAGCACACCAAATCGAGATGCAGCTTTTCTGTGTAACTTTTGCAATAGTGCGGCGCGGTGGTGATCATGTCATGCGTCGGCTGCGCTGCCATAAAAAGGGATTGCTCAAAGTTGGACATCGTCAGCCCGATAGAGCGCTGTAGCCCTAGTTCCGTTAATACTTCATCCAACGCCCAAGTTTCACTTTTTTCCCAAACAATATTGATGTGTTGGTAGCTCAGAAAGGTCTCGAGATTCCACTCTTGCTGTAATGCCGGATGATCTTTATGTAAATACACCATCGGCAGGTCAAAAAATAGAATCTCAAAATCCAAGAAATACGGCAGAAGATCCAACGACTCTTTCGATCTCGGGTGACTTTCTCGGCCGGTAAAACCGATATCCGCCTCGCCTCGAATGATGGCGTCGAGTGAATCGTAATCCCAGTTACTGGTTTTTACTTTCGCTTCAGGGTATCGCTGGTGGATAGCTACGATGAGTCTGTCCAGCACTGTGAGCACTAATGGCGACTCAATCGTGATATCAAAACGCACTCCTTTAGGCGTAATATCGCTGCGTTTTTCTGCAATCTGGCTGCCAATTTGCAGCCATTCTGCAAGATCTTGCTCCATGCTTTGCGCCAAAGGCGTTGGCGCAAGACCTTTAGGTGTTTTGACAAACAAAGGATCATCGAACCAATGACGAAGTTTGTTGAGCGACTTACTTACGGTAGAGGGCGTAACGTTCAGCTTTTTCGAGGTTTTCGAGACGCTTTGCTCTTGCAACAATAATTGCAGAGTGAACAGTAAGTTTAAATCAAGTCGCGCTAGGGATTTCTTCATAATGGGTATCGTGAACAGGCTTTGGAATCAATAGTATTAGAGCAAGGCTGATTACGCTACCTAGCACTAAGATAAACACCAACATATTCAGTGCAGTAACGCCGATGAAACCCATAAACCAAATATAGAACGCGGAACTACAAACTTGAGCAATGCCCAGTAACGAGCTTGCCACGCCAGCTTGTTGAGAGAATGGGCTGAGCGCTTGGCTCATGGCCACGCCAAAGCCACAAGCGAAGCCTGCGCAAATCAGCCCAAGTCCGAACACATAGTAAAAAGGTTGTCCATCATGGAAATGGGCTGCACTGAGCACGATGGCTGAACAAACGAGCAATACTTGAGAGCTCATCATTAAGGTTCGCTGCTTGAAAATCCCCAATGCCAATGGCGCCGAGAACGAAATCAACATACTGATTGTCGCAGTCCCCGCCATGATGGAAGAATAGCCACCGCGATCAAAACCAAGCATACTCATCACAACAATTGGTGAAGCGTTAACAAAGGTCAGGATGGTGGTCACTCCAAGTGCAGTAATGATCAGCCTACTGATAAAAAATCGCTCGAAGAAAGTCTCTTGATGGCTCTCTGGCGTTGTCTGTTCTTCACCTTGTTGGCTGGGTAGTGATTCCTTGAGAACAAAAATGGCCAATACACTGACGAGAATGCCCATTCCTGCCATCGTGGTAAACAAACTCGGCCAAGGAAATTTCAGCATAATCAAGTGACCAATCACGGGTGCGATCACTGGAATGATACAGGTGATGCCATTGAGCATCGACAATACTTTCGCGCGGCGTTCATCGTCTAATGTGTCGCGTAAAATCGCGAACGCGACGACATAGCAAGATCCAGCCCCGATGCCTTGGCAAAAGCGAGCAATCAAGAAAGTGTTTGGTTGCTCAGCCATCCCGCCGAGAAAAGACGCGAGCACGAAGATCATCGCGCCGACGACGGCAACAGGCTTTCGTCCCACAGAGTCTGCAATTTTCCCCGCGAATAACATGGTGGTAGCCATGCCAGCTAAATAGATCGAAAACGCAATATGCAACTGAGACTCACTGGCGTTGAGATCTGACGCAATTTGAGGCAAACCAACAAGATACAAATCAATGGCAGTAGGGTAGAGTAAAACGAGTGCAAAACTACAAAGTAAAAAACGGGACATGGAAACCTCTCTATCGAATGGCGAGGATAATAGAGTGCTAAACGTTTGCCTGCGAGTGGGAAATACGACACTAGGTATTTCTATTTACGACATACCCTGTATGAATTGAGCATAAAAACAACAAGGAAGATTATGATTACTATTGAAAAGTATTCGCCTGAGCGACATGAACACACTTGCGAACTTAGCGTTCTAGAAGAGCAATCGCAGTTTACGGTCGCGGATGTGGGTGAAATGCTTACACGTCTTGAACCCACAGAGCTTCCGCATCTGATTTTGGCAGACGATGACGTGGTTGGCTTTTTTCTATTTGATGCTGCTTACAGCGAGAAATACGATTTTTGCCCGAAAAACAGTTTAGGCGTACGTGCTTTGCTGGTGGATCACCGTCATCAAGGCAAAGGCATCGCCAAGCGAGCCATTCAACAGTTTGCCGATTTCGCCAAACGCCATTATCCCGAGTTTGATGCGCTTTATCTCACTGTGAATTGCCGCAACATACCCGCTTATCAGTGCTATTTAAAATCAGGGTTTGAAGATACCAATGAGCTTTACCACGGCGGCCCCGTTGGACCGCAACACATTATGAGACAGCCGCTTTAGCTAGGAAAAACCAAGGATGGAAAGATGAGGATTGAAATCGACAATTTAGAACGGCCGCAAGTGATAGCGATGTTGGAAGGACATTTACAGGACATGTACGCCACGTCACCACCAGAAAGCGTGCATGCGTTAGATTTAGATAAGCTCAAAGCGCCAGAAGTGACATTTTGGACCGGATGGAAAGGTGAGCAACTGCTTGGGTGTGCGGCGATTAAAGAGTTGGATGACCAACACGCGGAGCTGAAATCCATGCGCACCACGCCTACGGCAAGAAACCAAGGTGTGGCATCTCAATTATTGATTCATGTGATTGAGCAAGCGAAGCAAAAAGGTTTGCAGCGCTTGAGTTTAGAAACGGGCTCGATGGAGTTTTTTAAACCAGCGCGCCTGTTGTATGAAAAGCATGGCTTTGTGTACTGCGAGCCGTTCGGGGATTACGAACTCGATCCGAACAGTCAATTCATGACCCTAGAACTGAGCTAGGGCCATGAATTTTTAGAAGCTAAATCCAATCGATTTAGAAATTCAGATTCAAGTTGATGGTTGGCGACAAGAGGCTTGAACGCTCGTCAGCCAATCGCTTTCTCTTCTCTTTCAGTCTCTTGGCATTATCTTTGTCTGGATTGCCATCAAGCTGATTATCGATGACCGAGATTTCAGTATCGATTTGTTGGATGCGTTGCTGGCGTTGATATTCTTTATGACCTAACTGGTAGTTCTCAATAAACTCTTTGCTGCTGCATACACCGTAATATTCTTTGCCTTCGATACCGACAGTGTACCCATTGTCTGGTGAGCAATATTGGATAGTGCCTTTATCAAAGCCTTCTTTCCATTTCGCTCGGTCGGGTGTCACACCCGCTTCACCACAGTCTTCGGTATAGCTATTGATAATGTTTGGATCGTTGCCATCTCGGCCATCTTGATAACCTACGTTGTACCAGTTTGCCGTTTTGCACTCATCCGGAGACATGCTGGCGCAACCTGAGAGCAAAGTCAGTAAAGCCAGGGGGATTAGCGCTCTTTTCATCAGTGACTGTCCTTTAAATAAAATCGAATTGATAACTTGAGTTTAAAATGAACACTGTTCATATCAATGGTTGAAATCATTGTATTCACAATTGTGGTGACTCATTAATCTAAGTGATAAATTTATTATGCTGAATAGAAGTGTGTTTGATTAGTATTATCCACGAACTGCGCCTTTGCTGCATCAATCCACTAGCCTTGGCTCCAAATTAAGTGATAATACCAACATAAAGATAAACACCGTCAATGAGGCTAAGACATTGAGCGAACAACCCACCGTCCTTATTATCGAGGATGAATCTGCTATCGCAGAGAACCTGATTCATGTATTAGAGATGGATGGCTACCACGCAGAGTGGTTTGCAACAGCAGGAGAGGGCTTAGCTTTTTTACAGCACAACTCCGCAGCGTTACTTGTCTTAGACGTAGGCTTACCGGATGGCAATGGTTTTGAATTGTGCAAAACCATCCGTGAGTTTTCTGATATCCCCATTATCTTTCTCACCGCAAGAAGCGATGAAATTGACCGCGTCGTGGGCTTGGAGATTGGCGCGGATGATTACGTGACTAAGCCATTTAGCCCGCGCGAAATGTTGGCTCGCATTAAACTTCGAATCAAAGCTAAAGCGCCAATGATGGAGCACAAACCAGAGCCTGTGGCTGTTCCAGATCAACCTCAATTTAGTCAAGATTTGGTTGCGCAGAACTTTGACTACGGTGTTGGCGGGCAAATGCTTGGGTTAACTGCGGTGGAATTTAAGATCCTCGATAAGCTGATTTCCGTCTCTTCCAATGTATTGAGTCGAGAGCAACTTATGATCGCGGCAGACATGGCGCCAGAGGCTGCATATGAGCGTAATATCGATACCCATATCAAAGCCATTCGCCATAAGTTGAAGCCGTTTGAGATGTCTGAACGCATCTGTACCAAACGTGGCTTTGGTTACTTTTACTGCATTAAAGGTGAATGATGAATCGCTGGCCGAAGATCCCGCTTGGACTCAGACTGTTTTTTCTCTACTTCATCTTAGTCGGGATGACGGCTTACATGGTGAGCAAAACGGTTGTCCAAGAACTTAAGCCAACCGTGCGCCAAACCACCGAAGAGACGCTGGTGGATATGGCGAACTTGCTTGCGGTATTGGCGGAAGAAGACGTCGCGAATGACAAGTTGTCTGAGAATCGCTTCTCCAAACTATTAACGGCTTATGGACAGCGAGAGCCTCAAGCGCGCATTTGGGAAATCGGCAAAAAAGCGATTAACCATCGAATTTACATCACAGATAAACAAGGCATTGTGATTGCGGATTCTTGGCAGCAAGACGTAGGCAAAGACTACTCGCAATGGAACGATGTGTATCTCACGTTGCGTGGTCAATACGGCGCGCGCAGTACCATCGAAGACCCGAAAGATCCGCTCTCAACCGTTATGCACGTTGCTGCACCCATTTATCACAAAGGCGAAATCATTGGCAGCGTGACGGTGGCAAAATCCAATCGCTCAGTACAACCCTTCATCGATCTTTCTAAACGCAATGTGCTGTTTTGGATGGTGTGGATGAGTGGTTTAGTGCTATTGGCAGGGGCATTGTTTGCTTGGCGAATTCACTCGGCACTGAACAAGCTAGAAGACTACGCGACCAAAATGGGTGAGGGTGAAAAGGTCTCTAAGCCAACATTTCGTATCTTTTACGAGTACGGTACGCTAAGCGACGCATTAGAGAAAATGCGCAATCAGCTCGATGGCAAACAATATGTGGAAGAGTACGTACAGACGCTGACTCATGAGCTGAAAAGTCCGTTATCAGCGATTAAAGGCGCGAGTGAAATATTGCAAATGCCGTTGCCTGAAGAAAAGGTCACACGCTTTGCTGGCAACATTGAGCGAGAAAGCGATCGCATGCAGTCATTGATTGATAAGCTGCTAGAACTGGCTCGTCTTGAAAAGCGCCCTGAACTAGAACAAGTCGAAGCTATCTCGCTAAAACAAATGGTCAATGAAGTGGTTGAATCGGCGGATGCGCGTTTGAGTGCTAAGTCTTTGATTGCCAACACTCAAATTGATGAACATTTCACCGTGCTTGGTGATGCCTTCTTGCTGAAACAAGCCGTTTTTAACTTGATGGACAATGCGCTGGATTTTGTTGATTCGGAGGGATGCATTGAATGGAAAGCTGAGGTCGCGAAAGAGAAAGTGTGCTTGTCGATTTTCAATTCAGGTCCTCACATTCCCGACTATGCAATGCCTCGTTTAACCGAGCGCTTCTACTCCCTCGCTCGGGAAAATGGTGTTAAGAGCACTGGGCTCGGGCTGAATTTTGTTGAGCAAGTGATCAAACTGCACAAGGGTAAGTTGCAAGTCGAAAACGTCGATTCTGGCGTGAAAGTGACGCTGGTTTTACCAACTCCATAGAAACTCCACATTAGCTCCATTCGTTCTCCAAATTGCTGATTTAGATTACTCCCATCAGCAAATGGAGAATGAAACATGAAAAAGATCCTCAATAACCAACTCGGCACGAAGTTCGCCTTCGTGCTGTTTTTGTTTGTCTTATTGCAAATCCCGCTTTCAATGGTCACTGGGCTGATCTCAGAACGCTCATATCGCCAAGATGAAGTTAGAAACGACATCGCACGCAGCAGCAGCGGCGAGCAGCGCATCATTGGTCCATTCATCATGGTTAACTACACCGAAACCAGTTACCGAGATGACAAAGTACAGATTAAAGAGCGTCGTAAATTCCTCTTACCTAGCACTTTTGATATGAGCGCGAATCTGGACAGTTTTGAAAAGTACCGAGGCATTTACCGCGCGCGTTTATACAAAGCACAAGTGGCACTGAAAGGCACTTTTGATGCAGACGATCTCGCGGCGTTGCAGGGGCTTGATATTGAAAACATGAGCCTAGTGGTTGGTATTGAAGACAGCCGCGGATTGATTCGTTTGGATGACATGACCATGGCGAGTTCTGATATCGAAGTCGTACCGGGAACGGGGTTAGATCAGTTACCACAAGGCTTCCACAGTGCTCTGACACTCGCAGACCTAAACGCAGAACAACCTTTGGCGTTCGATCTTAACTTCTTGCTGCAAGGGATGGGTCAGCTTCAAGTCACACCAATCGGCAGTCAAACAACGGTTGAGCTCTCTTCAACATGGGCTCATCCAAGCTTTATCGGTGATTACTTACCAGTGTCGTCAGAGGTATCCGAAGATGGATTTAATGCACAGTGGGCGAGCAATAATTTCTCTACCAATATCGCGCAGCTGTTCCAAAGCTGTTTGTCATCGAGTCACGCTTGTCACGAGCTTGAACAGCGACAAATGGGCGTAGATTTGATTGATCCCGTGGACCACTATTTGAAGTCCCATCGAGCTGTGAACTATTCACTGTTGGTTATCACATTAGTGTTTGCGAGTTTCTTCTTGCTGGAGCTGTTCCAAGCGCGTCCGGTTCACCCAGTACAATACGGTTTTATTGGTCTGGCTTTAGCGCTTTTCTATCTATTGCTGATTTCGATGAGTGAACACCTCGGCTTTAACTGGGCGTATGTGGTGTCAGCAGTCGCATCGACGGGGCTTTTAAGTGTGTATGTGAGCGGTATGTTGAGCAACACCAAACACGGCGCGATATTCGGAGCGTGTTTGCTCACTCTCTACGGATTACTGTTTGGCTTGCTACAAGCAGAGAGCTACGCATTGGTTATGGGGACATTGCTGTGTTTCGCGATTTTGAGCTTCACTATGGTTATTACACGCAACATCGACTGGTACGCACGAAATAAGAAAGCAGAAGAAAGTGCAAAGGCGAATCATGAAGATGTTTAAACGAGCAATTCTCACTGGGCAGCCAAGCAATATGGTTGAAGAGACGTCTGCTATCCGCCTGCAATTTTCTGCAAAAAATGGACTGAAAAGCTTGGTGTGTTTTATCGCATTGGTCGTTATTGCGCTCTATGTTCGAGACAGCTTTATTCGTCCGACATTTGGTGACGTTCTCGTTGTGGTTTGGCTCTACTACTTTCTTGCAAGTTTGTTCTCCATGCCTGTTAACTGGCTGGTTTCATTGGTGGTGTTGATTGCGTTTGCTGTTGAGTTAGGGCAACTGTTACAGGTCGCAGTTTGGCTTGGTATCGAATCTTCATCCCCTCTGGCTGTAATTTTGGGCGTCACATTTGATTGGAAAGATATGCTGGCTTACTGCATCGGAGGTCTACTGTGTTGGTGGATGGAAAAGAAATGAAAAACGAGATGAAAGCCATTGCGCTACCAAACCGACTCCGCCATTCCAAACGAGGTATTCGTAAAAGGATCAAAATCAGTTTACTCAAGCGCGTGTACCTTTGGTCACTGACCAATAGAGAACTGCTGTAAACCTCACCTGTTTATATGAAATACAAAAGGGAACTTTAAGTTCACCGGCGCACAGGGTGAGTTAAGATTCCCTTTATTAATAGGGTCTATTGAGCTTTCAAGCTGATTTTTGCAGCTATTTGTGGGTAATTTATATGAGGCAGAGACATTTGAAATGTAGTTGGTGTAACTGATAAGCCGGTAATGAAGTAGAAATGAACCACAAACGCTGCCCGAAGGGTTCGGCTAAAAGCGTTTTACTCTTTGTTGAGAGGTAATTGCTTAGAATGACTAGGCGGCAAACCTCTCGCCGCGATTAAAACGCTTTTATCTCGAACAAAATTTAACCATTAAAGTTCAATAGACCCTAACTAAGACATCTAGCTGCTACTTTTAATTAGCTTTCAAATGAAAGTTTATCGCCGAACGCCTCTTTCCAGTCTTTATCGAACTGTTCAACCGCAGGTTTTACTGCTGGGTGAGCGAACATTTGTGCCGCCACATCGGTTGGCAATGTAATGGCTTCGATGCCCAGTTTCATCACCTCCATCGCTTGTTGAGTATTCTTGAAACTCGCTGCCAAAATCTTCGCTGGTAGTTGGTTTTGATCGAGCAACAATTGAAGATCCGCGACCACTTCAACACCGTTGCCGTTCATCGCATCAATGCGGTTTACGTAAGGCGCTAGGTAGTCTGCACCGCACAGTGCTGCAAGGAACCCTTGTTGAGCTGAATAGATCGCGGTAGCAAGAACTTGAATTCCCTCTTTTTTCATTAGCTTAATTGCCGCTAAGCCGGTTTCTGTTGCTGGCACTTTTACCACCATATCGTAAGGCAATTCATTCAGTTGGCGCGCTTCTGCCACCATGCCTTCGACGGTTGAACTCACGACTTGAGCGTGAAAGCGAGGTGTACCGCCAAGTGCTTCTTGCATGCCTGCTAGGGTTTCATTCAGTCCCTGTTTTGACTTCGCCAAAATGCTTGGGTTTGTCGTCACGCCTTTTAGCGGTAGGCACTGGTTAAAGCGTTTTACTTCTGCCACATCAGCAGTATCTAAATAAAGTTCAATCATGGTTTCTACCTTAAACAAAATCTTCGTTTTGATGATGGGATCACTATAGATCTGACAATCGAACGAGATCTTGATTTTGATCAATTGAAATTTCATTTGAAGCTATAATAATTTCATTAAGTGAAAGTTAAGTGAAACTTGTAAACGCTCAAATGAAGCTTTCAGTTAGAACAAAGAAAAGCCGCTGATAAGACTTAACCAGCAAGAAAGAAACGAATTAGGTACACAGCGGTAGCACAGACCAAGAGGCAAGCAGAGATGTATTTCAATATTCAACGATTCTCTACCCATGATGGCGATGGCATTCGTTCCATTCTTTTTCTTAAAGGATGCAGCTTGTCTTGCCCTTGGTGTCAAAACCCAGAAAGTCGCAGCGAAAAGCATTCACTGTTGTTTGATCAGCGAAGCTGTATGGAAGATTGCCAACTGTGCGTTTCTGCTTATCAAGCTACAACTCAATCTACTGCGGGTAGTGAAACGGTGGGTGATGGTATTCAACGCATCGACAACCAGATCATCATCAATCGCAAAGCCATCAAAGAAGACCAACTGATCGCGCTGCGAAACGTCTGTCCGACGCAAGCACTGACAGTTTGCGGTGAAGAAGCGAAATCAGACATGCTGTTCGACACCTTAATGAAAGACAAACCTTTCTACGACCAAAGCCAAGGTGGTGTGACCTTCTCCGGTGGTGAGCCACTCATGCAAGCGGATTTGGTAGCAGAACTCGCACAGCGTCTGCATGACAACCAAGTCTCTACCGCTATTGAATCGTGCATGCATGTGCCGTGGAAGAACGTCGAAAAAGCCGCGCCGCATATTGATTGCTGGTTGGCGGATTTAAAACATACCGATGAAGAGAAGTTTCTTAGCTGGGCGAAAGGTTCACTAAAACGCATCAAAGACAATTTCCGAAAACTGGCACCTATCGCGAAACGCATTGTGATTCGCGTTCCCGTTGTGCCGGGGTTCAATGACACCATCGAAGAGTTGAAAGACATCATCGATTTTGCGGCTTCACTAGAAAGCTGCCAAGAACTTCACTTGCTGCCGTACCACACGCTCGGCATCAATAAATACCGTTTGCTCGATATGCCTTACGAGTGTTCTGACAAGCCATTAAACAAACCAGAACTGCTAGAAAGCGCCATGCAATACGCAAGCGAAAACACCCAACTTAACGTGATTGTAAGAGGTTAACTATGGACCTGAATTACCTTCCTGAGCGTATCAAAGCGCACAAATCGGCACTGGTAAATATCGTAACGCCACCTGTCTGTACCGAGCGTGCAGAGGCATACACTCGTGCTTACCAAGCAAACGAAGACAAACCTGTAATTATCCAACGTGCGCTAGCACTGCAAGAGCACTTACGCACTCGTACGATTTGGATTAAACACGATGAATTGATCGTCGGTAACCAAGCGAGCAAAGTGCGCGCTGCGCCTATTTTTCCAGAATACACTGTACGTTGGATTGAAGCGGAAATTGATGAGCTAGCCGACCGTCCTGGTGCAGGCTTTGCGGTCACTGAAGAAGATAAGCAAAGCATCCACAGCATCACACCGTACTGGCGCGGTAAAACCGTTCAAGACCGTTGTTATGGCTTGTTTACTGATGAGCAGCAAGAAATCTTAGCCAGCACCATCATTAAAGCCGAAGGCAACATGACTTCGGGTGACGCACACCTAGCGGTGGATAACGAGAAAATCCTTAAGCTAGGCATGAACGGTTTGCTAGAGGATGTTCGTCAGCACCGTGCTAACAATGATGTTTCGACCTTTGAAGGCTTGAAGAAAGAGCAGTTCTACAAATCGGTCGAAATTGTACTGCTTGCCATTCAAGATCACATGGTGAGCTACGCTGAATTGGCGGCAAAAATGGCGTTAGAAGAGACACGCCCGCTGCGCAAAGCTGAGTTAGAAAGCATTGCGGCAAACTGTCGTCATGTCGCGAGTGATGCGCCGGAAAACTTCTGGCAAGCACTGCAATTGAGCTACTTCGTTCAATTGATGCTACAAATCGAATCGAACGGTCACTCGGTTTCTTTCGGTCGTATGGACCAATTCCTCAACGAATTTTATGTTCGCGATATCGAAAACGGCACGATTGAGAAAGACTTCGCACTAGAGCTTTTACAAAGCTGCTGGTTGAAGTTGCTTGAAGTAAACAAGATTCGCTCTGGTGCACACTCAAAAGCATCGGCAGGTTCTCCGCTGTATCAAAACGTGTGTATCGGCGGTCAGAAGTTGAATGAAAAGGGTGAGCCTGAAGATGCAGTGAATCCACTTTCTTGGGCGATTCTGGAATCTTGTGGTCAGTTACGTTCGACGCAACCTAACTTGAGTGTGCGTTACCATGAAGGTTTAAACCAAGAGTTCTTAATGGGCTGTATTGAAGTGATTAAATGCGGCTTCGGTATGCCAGCGTTCAACAACGATGAGATTGTTATTCCTGAATTCATCAAGCTTGGCGTAGAGAAAGAAGACGCTTACAACTACGCATCTATCGGCTGTATCGAGACGGCGGTTCCGGGCAAATGGGGTTACCGTTGTACGGGTATGAGCTTCATTAACTTCGCTCGTATCCTGCTCGCTTCATTGAACGAAGGTGTGGATGCAACAACGGGTAAAGCCTTCTTGCCGCACGATAAGTCATTAGCAAAAGGTAACTTTGAGAACTTTGAGCAAGTGACGGCTTCTTGGGCAGAGCAAATCCGCTACTACACCCGTAAATCGATTGAGATTGATACGGTAGTCGACAGTGTGCTTGAACAGCAGGCACAAGACATCTTCTGTTCAACGCTGGTGGATGACTGTTTGGCTCGCGGTAAAACCGTGAAAGAAGGTGGCGCGAAATACGATTGGGTATCCGGCTTGCAAGTCGGTATTGCAAACTTGGGTAACAGCCTAGCAGCCATCAAGCACCTTGTTTTCGATGACGCGCAAATCACTCAGCCAGAGCTGGCAAAAGCATTGGCTGAAGATTTCGACGGAATGGAGAACGAACAGCTTCGCCAACGTCTTATCAACTTTGCACCAAAATACGGTAACGATGATGACGCAGTAGACCAACTACTGGCAGACGCGTACCAAGTGTACATTGATGAGCTAGAGCAGTTCGTTAATACGCGTTATGGTCGAGGTCCAATTGGCGGCGGTTATTACGCTGGTACATCAAGTATCTCGGCAAACGTCCCATTCGGTGCTTCCACCATGGCAACGCCAGACGGTCGTAAAGCGAAAACGCCATTGGCAGAAGGTGCGAGCCCGTCATCTGGCTCAGACCGTTTAGGTCCAACGGCAGTGTACAACTCGGTCGGTAAAATCCAAGCGAATAAGATCCTTGGTGGCGTGCTGCTTAACCAGAAGTTAAGCCCGGCAGCGGTAGAGTCTGAAGGGGATAAGCTCAAGCTTTCTATGTTGATTCGTACCTTCTTCAACCACCACAAAGGCTGGCACGTGCAGTACAACATCGTCTCTCGCGAGACCTTGTTAGCCGCGAAGAAGAACCCTGAACAATATCGTGATCTTGTTGTGCGAGTCGCAGGCTACTCGGCCTTCTTCACCGCGCTATCACCTGACGCGCAAGACGACATCATCGCACGTACTGAGCACGAGCTGTAAGTACACTGACTAACTAAAACAAAAGGCACCGATTGGTGCCTTTGGTTTGAATACTTAATCCGCAAATGACTATACCTGAACGCATTAAAGCTTGTGCAAAATGGTCACGCATTTCTTCGTGACGTTGTCGTACTCTTTCGTCATGTAAGCGGTAGTGATCGCGCCCTCTTTCATGATGCAAATGGCATCGAGTAATGAAGCGTTTTCTGATTTGAGATAGCGTTGAATTAGCTCTCTGACTTGCTGTTTATGGTAGCGGCAATACGTTGCGATCTCGCCACTGTCGTCACTGAATTCCGCGGACGTATTGATGAAAAAGCAACCGCGAAACTCGCCCAACTTTTCTTCAGAGCCATGAAACCAGCCGTTGAGTGCTGTAAATAACTGATCGATCACCTCCGCGCACGTTTGTGCTGAAGAAAGCTTTTCCTCTAACCATTCCATAAATACTTGGTGGCGTTGTTCTAATGCGGCGATGAT
The DNA here is from genome assembly GCF_033339435.1 of Vibrio sp. 378. NCBI lineage: Bacteria > Pseudomonadati > Pseudomonadota > Gammaproteobacteria > Vibrionales > Vibrionaceae > Vibrio > Vibrio sp. 378. The sequence goes on along the minus strand of NZ_JAWOUO010000002.1, from coordinate 348,384 downwards.
AAGCGCTTCTTTGCTCTCAAAATGGTTATATAGCGTGCGTTTAGCCACGCCGGAAACATTGAGGACTTCATTGATGCCAATAGAGTTGATGCCTTGTTTATAAAACAGTGACAAAGCTGTGTCGATCAATAACTGTTTCTTTTTGTTCATAACTATGTCCTCAAAAAGTTCCATAAACACATATTGACAAAGGTAGACAGATTTGTCTATTTTATTTTGTAGACAATTCGGTCTATTTTGAGGTGTTTATGAATAATTTAATTTTATCGTTGGTTGCCGGGCTTGGCGCTACGTTGGCTATTGGTGTGTTGTCTTACGCCGAGGTATCTCTTACTGAGGTAGTACTTCTCATGGCGCCATTTGGTGCTACGGCGGTGTTGGTGTTTGGGGTGCCTAGCAGCCCTCTCGCTCAACCAAAAAACGTGATCATTGGTCACTTCATTACGGCATCTATCGGTATTGCGTTTAGCCAGTATGTTGACGTCACGCCGGTCACGCTCGCGATTGCGACGGGGCTAGGTGTTTCTGCGATGCTGATTACGAAGACCACTCATCCACCTGCGGGTGCAAATCCAATTTTGATCATGGCGTCTGGGCAGGGATGGAGTTTTCTCTTCACGCCTGTCCTGATTGGCGCGGTAGTGATTGTTCTGGTCGGTAAAGGGTTACAGTTGCTACAAAGTCAGTACTTAAACCCTCGACTGAATGGTCAGAAGACCTAGTCGGATTGTAGTTAGAGCCGCGAAAGGGAGTGATCTCTTTTGCGGTTTTATCTTTTGTCGGTTTGCAAAAACAAAATCTGATTCTCTCTTGGTATTCAGTCGTATACATCAACATGGTAGTTAAATTGGTACAATGCGATGAACAGAATCCACCCTAAGAAACTATTGCACAGTAAATGGACGGCAATTTCACCTAAAAACAAAGAGAAGCATTTTGTCGTGACGGAAATGGAACTAGATGAAGATGGTAACGTTGTGAGATGTGTCATCGAGGCAGTCATGAGTAAACGCGACCGAGAGATGAACTGGCAAGACCTAAAAGACTCTGAGCAATGGATGCAAGGGTGGAAGTGAGTGACGCTTCGTTGTTGGGCGAATCAAGCAGAAACGTGCGTTGCGAGTAGGCAAAAGTGGTGCTATCTGATACGTTGATAATTCGTTCTAACGCCCACTCAAAGGATTAATTATGATTGATTTCGACAATTCCTCTGTATTTAAGCTTAAGCCGATTGACGTTTCTAATGCCAGAGAAGACTTCCTTAAGTTCTTGATTGATGGTGAGACTATTTTCGCTGCTTTTAAAACAGTTCGTGACCAAGTGGTGTTTACGAACAAGCGAGTGATAGCGGCAAATGTGCAAGGGATTACCGGCTCAAAAGTGGATTACACTTCTTTGCCTTACAGTAAGATCAATGCATTTTCTATCGAGACCTCTGGTACTTTTGATTTGGATTGTGAAATCGAGTTCTTCATGAGTGAGGTGGGAAGAGTGCGTTTTGAAATTAAAGGCTCGTTTGATTTGATTTCTTTCAACCGTATGGTTAGTGAGTATGTACTAGGTTAAGGGATTAGAAATGAGAGCTTCGCTGAGAGACAAAATTATAGAGGTCTGTGACAAAAAGATCGCGAGTAAAGGTGAATTGGTTGGTCTCTCATTTTATGCGTTTTTCGCTAATAAAAATGACGACCCAGAGCTGTTGATGGAAGCGGCTACGTGGTGGATTCAGACTCATCAGCTCGACCACTTCGAAAAAGCAGTAAAAGTAAAATCAATGGTCGAGTCGGGGAGCTAAATTAAAAAAAAGAAGTAAAGAAAGCAGACAAATGCTAATAACGTTGCGGACAAAACAGGGTAGATAATGTAAGAGTCCTGCTTGTTGGTTCGTTGAAAACATAGCGAAACAAGTAAGACGTTATAAACTACAAGTAACAAGCTGATCATGGTTCCGCTATTTAATGTCATACTTGATAGCTGAGTTAAGAAAAACGCCAATAAAAGGTAATCGAAGACAATGAGCCATAAAAAGGCTTTCTTCAGTAAGTCGCTTTTTCTTTTTTCGGATGATGTTATGTGCATATAGAACTCAACTAAAAAGTCACAGTAACAGAGGCTTTGGTTAGAGAGGTCACCATCAGAGTGGTGACCTTTTAAGATTATAATTCTTGAATTTTTACTTCGCTGGTGGCGGTATCGCCGGAGTAATTGATGACTTCTTGACGAATGACTGGTTGGTTGAATTCAGCCTTATCTTTCGCTTTTTGCAGTTCGCTTTCTTGGTGGTTGCCAAAAAGGGTCTCAAGCACTTTAGCGGCAGGAGTCGTTAAAACAAACAGCTCAATACGACGGTTTTCGCTAGAATCTGGCTCATCAGGATTAAGCAGCGCTCTATCTGACATACCCGTTACCTGCATTACTCTATCATCCGGCATACCGCCTTCAACTAACGTATTTCTTGCTACGTCTGCTCGAGAGGCTGATAACGCCCAGTTAGATTGACGACCAAAACGCTTTTTAAATGGAATTGCATCTGTGTGTCCGCTGATGATCAGAGGGTTGTTAACACGATGAAATACAGGTGCTAGTGCGAGCAGTAAATCTTCAAAAAAAGGAGTAAGTTCTGCACCACCACGGCTGAACATATGCTGTTTGTAATCATCTTGAAGGACGATACGCAAACCTTGTGGTGTCACCGTGACGTTTACATTTCCCTGCGCATTAATTTGGGCAGTCATTTGCTCAATTACTTTCGCTAGTGCGGCAAGTTGCTCTTGAGTATCGAAGTTACCAGGAATCAAAGAATCAATTTCTGGTCCATCCCCATCACCTTTGAAGTAAGAGCTTACCACATGGTTGGAGTTGTGTTTACTTGGCACAGAAGAGTCCTGTGCCAAGTCGATAGGAGAAATACTTTGTGACGTATCAAATGGGTTGCCGTAACTCTTGTCGAATACGCTTGAACTATGCAAGTGGGCAACAATCGCTTTACGCTCTTCTTTGTCTACCACCTGCATAACCCAAAGTACAAGAAACAGCGCCATTAGGGCGATCATGAAGTCAGCAAACGCGACTTTCCACGCGCCGCCATGAGACGACTCATCATGGCTGTATACTTTGGCACGTTTGAACACTACATGCTCTTGTTTTTGCATTATCCCTCCTGTTCAGCTAACCACTTCTCCATTTGGTTGAATGTTGGTTTGATGTCTAGCTGAATATGTTTACGACCAGCGTCAATGGCGAGCAATGTCGGCTTTTTCGCTACGTAGGCAACCAAGGTTGCACGAACGCACTCAAAAGCAGTCATATTACGTTTTACTCGCTGAGCCATGGCGTTACTTAGTGGATCTAAGCCACAGTAACAACCGAAAATACCAATGAATGTACCAACGAGAGCTGCCGCAACGTGATACCCAATCATAGCGATTGAGCCATCAATAGCTTGCATGGTGATAATGATGCCACCAACTGCTGCAAGAATACCGAAGCCAGGTAGTGCTTCTGCTGTACGCTGTAGTGAGCGTGAAGGTAAAAGCATTTCGTTCTGTATTGCTTCGATTTCTTGCTCTAGCAGTCCCTCTAATTCATGAGGCGACATCTGTCCCATTGCCATTAAACGTAAATTGTCAGTAATGAAAGAAATTAGGCGATGATCTTCGGCGATCGTCGGGTAAGCGAGGAACATAGAGCTTTGCTCCGGAGCCTCAATATGAGAATCCAGAAACTTGTATCCGCGGTTTCTCGCTGTCTCTAGCAAGTTGTTGAGTAGTGCCATTAATTCCATGTAGTACTCATGCTCTTCTGTTGGACCTTTAATGGTCGCTGGCACTTGGCGACGCATTTCTTTTAGTACATGAGGCGGATTACCGATGATCAAAGAACCAGCAGCGGCGCCAATAATGATAAGGAATTCGGCTGGCTGCCAGATAGCACCTAAGCTACCACCGGCCCACATATATCCACCGAAGACGCACACCAGGATAGTGAGCACTCCAAAAAACTTTTGCATCTTGTGACTCCTAAGAGGACATTAATTGGTTGAGTTGTTTCAGCGCTTGTTTGTGAAGCTGACATATACGAGGTGGTGTCAGATCCAATACCAGAGCTATTTCGTGTAAGTTGAGTTCATGTTGATAGAACAGAGTCAGGAGCAGTTGATCGCGCTTAGGTAACTTACCCAAAGCACTGTCTAAACTACGACGAATATGTTCATGTTCCATGCCATCGTATTGCCCGCCAATGTAGCTATCACCGCTGCTCTCCATCAGTTGGTCAAGGCTTTGCATCTCGCCTGCGAGAGCGGCATTTTGGCGGTTGTAATAATCTTGCTCATTCGTCCCTAAAGCCTGGATGATTTCGGCATCCGTTGGCATTCGACCTAACGTTCGAGTGAGATCTCGAGTCACGTCGTTGAGCTCGTGGGCTTGTTGACGAGTCTTACGTGAACGCCAATCTAGTCGGCGTAATTCGTCTAAAATAGCTCCCCGAACTCGACAAACGGCGAAAGCAGGAAAGTGAGGATCGTCAACATCGCCATATCGGCGTCCAGCCTCGACTAGAGCGATAAGGCCTATCTGCTGCATATCTTCAATACTACAGTGAGAAGTGGCATGAACGCGCAGCTGGTTAACTACGCGTTTTACCATGACCTGATGACGTTGTAGCAATGCGTTTTCATCAATTGGTCGTGACGGTGTTGTCACTTCCTCTTCTGTGGTGTAAGTGTCTTGTACATTCATGTCTAACATGGTTGTGCTCCGTTATTGCACAACATATTTAGTCAACAAAACATCGTCGATTTCTCGGACGATGTCTGTTTTAGCAAAAGCGAGTAGAAGCGTTTGCTTCACTTCGTCTTGCAGAATATCGATGGCACCCGCTTGCTGTAACTGATCAAACGTTTTGTCGCTAAACAGTTTTAATAGAGAGTTTTGTACCATAGGCATGTATTCATCGATCTCTTTGATACGCTCTGGACGGCGTGTCTCAATTGCCAGTTCTAGCATCACAAAGTGAGTCTGTTTCTTGCCTTTAACGGTCAAAACGACTTTGTCCAAAGGATGGAAGCTAGGACCTTTACTTGTCGGTTGTTCTGTGACCAAAAAAGACAGTGGAGAGTCTTCGATCAGTGAACCAGAGTCAGGTGACTCTTGAGCGTGTTTGTTTAAGTACCAGATTCCGCCCATAATTGTGACGGCCGAAACGAGGGCACTGGTGATGATCATGGCGATAAACAGGGCGATCATTTGTTGTTTGGTCATAACCTTTTTCCTCGAAGATTCACTAAGCTTGAGTGCTTAGCCAGTGTTCTGAATAGTTAGTTGTTGTCGTGGTTTGGAATGCACCAGATTCTCGTGCGGCGAAAATATTGGCGTCTTCTTCGTTTGCATGTGGGTCATTTCGACCTTGGTTTTGATCAGAGCCAACATTGACATCGACATGAACGAAGTTTTGCTCTTGTAACTCAGTACGCAATCGTTCCGAAACTTGCATTAAAGCTTCTCGTGTTGCTGCGGCATTGGCGTTGATGTGGACACTCAATCGGTCACCTTCAACACGTACAAGTAAATCCAGTTTCCCCAAGTCTGGTGGGTCTAGGCGGATTTTTGCTTCTTGTACATTTTGTTGAGCTTGGAGCGTCACGCGATCATGTAAAACTTGCATCATTTGCTCCCCCCACTTTCCGGCAGTGGTATCAACACGCACCGCTGCCCACTCAGAGCCTTGAGCTTGAATATGACTCGTCGCAACCGGTGAATGTGCAGGTTGTGTTGTAGGAGCTTGTGCTTGAAGTAGAGATGCGGTTGGTTGCCCTTGAACAGGTTGATTCAAAAGAGTTTGAAACTCAGCACCGGAGATAGGCAAACGCGAACTCGATGAAGTCGGCAGACTTTGCTTCACATCTTGTTTTGATGATGTGTTTAGCATGGCGTTAGACGAATCTTGAGTAACAGACTTAACTTCGCTCGCAGCCATTAAAGATGACGCTTTTCCTAGTTTCTCAGCCTGCTTCTCTGCCATGGTAATCATACCCTGGGTTAAAGCTTGAGCTTGCGCTGCAAGATCAGTCGATTCTGTTAACCCTGGTGTACTGGTCAAGTTGGCATCCGGATCTGAAGCTGAGCGGTCATCAGTATCAAAACCATGACTTTGTACTTTGTTTGCGCTGTTCAAAGTAGAGGCCGTAAGGTGAAAACTCGGTACCGCTGACGCAGAGTTAAAGTCTTGCTCACCATTCTGCTTGTTCCCTGATTTAAAACCATGAGAAAAGCCGTGTACCGAGTTCGCTTGCTTGATGTGACCCTCATTGTTAGCTGGCGAATTAACTGAGTGCTGAGTTGAAGAAGGTATGATCATTGAGTTAGCTCCATGGTCATTGCTAATTGATAGGCCATAGCGCGTTCTTGATGGTCATTGACCATGTTCATCTCTTTTTTCAACTCGTTGGTCGACTTCTCTAATACTGCGAAGGCATTAGCGTGCACTGTTTTCGCTCGCTGGATTTCAGGTGCAAGCTTAGGATCTTTCAAAAAAGGCTTGTGACTGATCAAAAGCTCTCGCAACTGCAAGTCGTACCGCTTGAGCGCATGCCAATCGGCCGTTTTTGCGGCGAACTGGATGAGCTGAGATAAATGACGGAATCGCTCTGGCGATACTTTATGCTTGTTGTCCAAAATTCATCCAACCTTCACGAATGTTACCCATTACACGCTCAACGTTAACCAAGCGATTTGCATCGTTTTGCACGCTAGCGTAATAAAGTTCGACTTGGCAGAAGTCATACAGCTGGCGTAGGTTTTCCGCAATTTCACCGCCGTTTTCATCATCTAGAGCACTTGTTAGTCCAATCAAGATGTTCATGCATTTGTTGATTCCATTCCCTTTCTCGGCCAAACGATTTGCGGCTAGGTGGCCGCGAATACGTTCAACTTCATCGAGTAGGCCATCGATTAACATGATGACCAATTGGTGTGGATTTGCTGCTGCCGCTTGAGCGTCGAGATCGACTTGTTGGTACGAATCGTAACCAGAATCCATAAGCATGAATATTTCTCCTAAATTTGGAACCAAATGTCTTATTTTTGAGCTTTAAACATGGACATGGTTTGGTTCATTTGGGTCATAATTGAATTCATTTGAGTGAATTGTTTGAGGTAGCGGTTGTACGACATTTCGTACTTACGCTCTAAATTGGTTTGTTTATCTTTGATTCGGTCTAAGCTTGACTGTATTGCGTCTTTACGCGTGCTGAAGGTACCTGATGAGAACTTCAAGAAAGGCTCTACCATTGCGTCAAGAGAATCTAGCAAAGCGTCATCCCCATTAAACAACGCCTCTAAGCCTGCGCTGTTTGTTTGTTGAGCTTCTTTGAACTTTTCTTGATCAACTTTCATTTTACCGTTGCGGTCTAGGCTCACGCCGATTTCGCTTAGGCGCATACCATTGTGTTCACCTCGGATTAACCCCGTTAACTGACTCTCAATAGAACGCAATGTCGAGTCGCTAGCGAGCACGCCGCGTTTCTGATCTTCACCGCCAATTTGGGTGTACTGATCGATAGTCGAAACAAGGGCATTGTAGGTTTCCACAAACTTATCTAGTTGTTCTTTAGTGCCTTCGCTATCAGCTCCGATTTTTAAACCGATTGGCGAATCTCCCGCGGCTTGCGGTTTAGATACGGTAATGTCAACACCGTCGATGACACCTTCAAAAGTATTACTTGCGTTGGTTAGTTTCAGGCCTGAGTCTTTTGCACCTAGCCACATAACCGCATCTTGCGGAGCGTTAATTTGCTTGAGGTTGGTGAAGGCGTCTTCAAACCACGCTTGGCCAGTACCCGTTGCAGATACGTTGATCTTATTTTCGACACCAGTCTCAGTGCTCGATAGCATAAAGTGTGTTTGACCATTCGAGCGAACTAGAGTGGCGTTAACGCCAGGGTTATCCGTGTGATTGTTAATCGCACTGGCTAAATCACTGATCGTTGCAGTGCCGTCACCATTAACATCAACGGAGGACAAGTCTAGAGTCATTGTTTCACCGTTGATGGTGAATTCTAAAGATCCAGTTGTTGGTACTTCTGTCGTCGCCTCAAGGTCTGCAGGCATTCCTGTAGATACTTGATGCGCCGTTGCCACTTTTTCTACAAAAATCTGATAGTTACCCGTTAGCGCTTTAGCATCCGCGTTTGCAGTAAAGTTACCTTCTTGAGAGAGTGTCGCACTGTTTTTGATGATGCTGTTTGTGCTGTTATTCATCTCTTTCATTGCAGTACGAAAATCACGTAGTGCGCTTTCAACTTTATTAAAAGCTGACAGTTGTGACTGGTACACATTAGCTTGCGCTTGGTAACGGTTTTTGAATGGGTTTGTGTCCAATTGTGCGAATTGGGTTGCCATTTTTACTGGGTCTAAAGAACTCATGAGGTGTGCTCCTCTCATCTCTTATTGGCTTGAATACTTTGAATGCTACGCCTTAGTTTAATTATCAGTGGCAAGATGCGTGCCGTATATTAAATTCAATTAAAACAAAGGTTTAAAGCTATTTTGTTTTCTTGGGAGGAAGTGGTGTTTCCACCTTGTTTGTTCCGCCTTCCTCCATGGAAAAAGTAATTTCCTTATAAGAAAAGGCGACCTAAACAAAGAAAATATTTAATTGTATTGACGGTTCTAATTAGGAGAGATGTTTTAATTAGACGTTATATTCAGCCTTTACTTCAGCTTGATTCAGATAATTCTTACAGAGTGCATTAATTGCGTTCTGATATTATTTTTGATAGTGCGATGTGCAAGTGTTCTCACTAAAAATTAAATTTTTTACGTTTCAAAGAATGTCAGTTATGAATGAATTTGCGTTACGATTGATGAAATGTGCTCGTGCATATGAAGAGTTCATTAACAAAAAACTATTAAGTAAACAGAGCATCAATTCTGATGAGATAGCTAGTATCTTAAAGGAAGCTAAGTTCAATTTTCCTGAACTTAGAGATAGTAAAATAGGAAGTAAATTAGAGACGATAGAATTAGAACTGTTTAATAAGGTTTTATTCAATATTATGTTGAAGTTCGGATTCAGAGTGCCTGAATCTCACAAAGATAATACGAGCTCTATTTATATTCGTAGATAAAAATAAAGCCTTCCATAGGAAGGCTTTATAATTAAGACGATTTAAATTAAGCGCACTATTAACTAAGTAATTAGCGTAGTAGTGACATTGCCATGCTTGGAAGCTGGTTAGTTTGAGACAGAACAGTTGTACCTGCTTGCATCAACATTTGGTTCTTAGTCATGTTTGAAGACTCTACTGCAAAGTCTGTATCCATGATACGACCTTTAGATGCTGTAACGTTTTCTACCATGTTACCAAGGTTAGCCATAGTGTGCTCAAGACGGTTGATGTTCGCACCGAAGTCTGCACGAGAGCTACCAATTTTTTCTACTAGACCGTCAGCGCCGCTGATTTTGTCTAGTGCTGCTTTTGCTTTAGTCGCGTCATCGATACCATCTGTAATTGCTGCATCAGCAAGAATAGTAGTGATTTCACCGATACCTGCGCTTGCGCTTACAGTCAATGTTTCAGCAGAAGATGCACCGATTTGGAATGTTACGTCACCTGCACCGAAGCCGCCGCCTTTAAGAAGGTTTTGACCACCGAACTTAGTGTTGTCTACGATGTTGTTTAGTTCTGCAGTAAGCTGTGTGAACTCTTTGTTAAGAGACGCACGGTCTGTTGCACTGTTTGAACCGTTCAACGATTGTGTAGCAAGGTCGTTCATACGGTAAACGATGTTTGTCATTTCATCCATCGCACCTTCAGCAGTTTGCATCATAGAGATGCCGTCTTGTGCGTTACGCATTGCTACTGACATGCCGCGTGTTTGCGCTTCTAGACGGTTAGCAATTTGAAGACCAGCAGCGTCATCAGCAGCTGAGTTCACACGGTAGCCTGTGCTTAGACGTTCCATTGCTGTGTTTAGAAGTCCGCTTGTTGTGTTCATTGTGTTTTGAGTTACAAGCGAAGCGTAGTTAGTGTGCATTGATAAAGCCATCTTAGTCTCCTTAGTTAGTCACTATATCTTTCAGGCCTCGGGATATTCCCTTGTCACTAACTAGAGGCGGTCGGTCGGCTTTAATGATTAATTTGAAAATTAAAAAATTTCTAAAAAAGATAAAAATTGATGATTTTTAGTGATTTGTATTCCATGAAAACCGGGAAAGTCATCATATAAGCCTAAATTTTTTAGTTAAGTTAAAGAAACTATTGCCCAATGATCTTGTGGTTATCCGTTATAAATAAAAAAACAGCACGAATAAATCGTGCTGTTTTAAATATAAATGGTTGAGTTTCAACTATTCCTCATCAAAAGACTGAAAGGAGAGAGAGGTTGGGATATCGCTGAAATAACCAAAATAATAACTGGCACCCAATAAACGATAGCGGTTAAGTTCCGTTTGACTCGCTACACGTCCGGCAACCCAAGTATATTTATGCTTTCTTAAGAACTTAGCAATAGGTAGGAAAGCGTGTCTTTCTTCTTTATCCTCTAGTGTGACTGACAATTTGATCATATCGGGACTAAAGTCTGCGACGCGTTCGAAGTTCACTTGCGATGTCGCGACTTCAAACCAAAGTGAATATGCATTCTCTTTTAACTTTTTGGTGAGTGTGGCGACTTTATCACGATCACATAACGTTTCATCAGCTTGAAGAGAAGGAATCACATGTTGAAAAGCAGAAGAGTGGAATTGAATCGTCTGTTCGAGAAAATAAACCCCAGGCTCCCAAAGTAATGCATCCACGCGAATCGGCACGACAACATTACTAATCAAGTCGTGATGAAAGGCTTCTAACTGAAATTGTGTTTGTCTTAGTGCAAGGTAAAGACTGAACAAATCCAGGCAGTACTGCATTTGTTCAGAGAGTTTGAATTGATAGACACTTTGTTCTCCACGCATACCAAATCTCAACGTCAGGTGTTGGAATTCTACTTCCCCTGATTGAGCTTCCCTAATTGCTTGGCATGCGTGTTGGACATCATTGTGTTTTAAAGCATCAAAGACTAATTGATCGTCATCCGTGACGATGTGTTGTACTGCGAGACCAACCAAATGTTCGTACATCGCATGTGTTGAAATAAGATTAACCAAGGTTTCCTACCACATTGATTTGTTTGTTTTCTGGGATTTCGTTGTAAGACAATACTGCCAGCCCTTGTGTAAATGTACGAGCGTAACGCGCTAGAAGAGGGCGCAGCTGTGGCATAACGAGAAGGATCGGAGGTAGCCCCTGTTGCTTAAGCTGTTGTCTGATTAATGGCAAGTTTTGTTGGAACTGACCAAGAATGTTTGGCTCAATTGGGAAGCTATCTAGTGTTACCGTACCAGAAGATTGTGCTTGTTGCAGTGAAGTTAGTAGCATTTGTTCTAGCTCATCAGACAGTGCGTAGACATTTAACTCGTTCTTTTGTCCTGCAATTAAGTTAACAAGCGTACGCTTTAGTGCACAGCGCACATCAGATGCAAGTAGGATCGGGTCCTTTGTATTTTCCGCGGATTCCAACATTGTGTTGGCAATCGTGCGAATATCTTTTAGTGGCACTTGGTCCAATAAAAGCTGACGATATACTTTCAGCTGCTGCGCTGGATTAAGTGCTGCTGCTAATGCTTCTGCTAGTTTCGGGGCTTGTTGTGTCAAACGCTGGGTTATTGCTTCCACATCGTCGTGCGTAAACAATTCTGCAAGGTTTGTCTTCATGATTTTACTAATATGAGTGGCAATAACAGTGCCATCATCGACAACTTGGTAACCCATATTAAGTGCTTTTGCTTTATCTTGATGCTCAATCCATACAGCTGGCAACTGATAAGCAGGATCGCTACCCAAAATGCCATCTACCTCACCGTAAGTTTCGCCAACCGCTATCGCCATTAAACGCTCTGGTTCAATAAAGCCTTGCTCAATGACTTCGCCATTTAGAGAAATTGTGTATTGGTTTGGCTTGAGGCTCAGGTTGTCACGAATACGAACTTCAGGTAATAAAAAGCCAACTTGTTCAGAAAGGTTTCGACGCACACCGCGAATTCGTTGTGATAAAGGTGCCCCTTGTTCTTTGTTGACTAGATGGACGAGCCGGTAACCAAGCGCAAGTGATAATGTTTGGACGTGAGGAATATCATCCCATGTCAGCGGTGTATCATCGTCTTGCATTGCTTGTGAAAGTGCTTCGACCTCTTCAATCTGGGAGTCTTGCACTGGCTTCTTGGTTTGACGCCACCCTGCGAACGCTAATGCGCCAGCAAACGCAAAAAAGGCTAGGTGTGGCATACCCGGTACCATACCGATTACCGCCATAATACCTGCGACAGTAAATAGCGTTGCAGGAGTTGCCAGTAATTGCTTTTGCATGGTTTCCGACATGCCATTATCGCTATCATTAATTCGCGTAACGATAATCGCGGCAGCCGTTGCCAACAGTAGTGAAGGAATTTGAGCAACTAGACCATCACCGATTGTGAGTAGGGCATAAGTTTTAAAGGCGTCAGACGCAGCGAGTCCATGCTCGAAGACACCAATACTGATACCACCAATGATATTGATAAACAGAATCAACAAACCTGCGATGGCATCGCCACGCACAAACTTTGATGCACCATCCATCGAACCATGAAAATCGGCTTCGTTGGCGACTTCTTTACGGCGTAAGCGAGCCGTTTCCTGATCGATAAGGCCAGCGTTTAAGTCGGCATCAATTGCCATTTGTTTGCCTGGTAAAGCATCCAACGTAAAGCGGGCTGAAACCTCAGAAATACGTTCACCACCTTTGGTGATTACGACGAAGTTGATGATCATCAAGATGACGAACACCACCATACCAACGACGTAGTTACCGCCAATGACGACTTCACCGAATGCTTGAATGACCTTACCCGCTGCGTCACCACCATTATGTCCTTCTAGGAGTACAATTCGCGTAGAAGCCACGTTCAATGTGAGACGTAATAATGTTGCGACCAGCAAAATAGTTGGAAAAACAGAGAAATCTAATGGTCGCTTTGCGGTTGTGCTGACCAGTAATACTAGGATTGCTAAGACGATATTAAAGGTAAACAGCGCATCCAGTAGCAGAGGAGGCAAAGGAAGAATCACCATTGCTAATATCATTAGCAAGACGATTGGAATGCCAACGTAGCCTTTGGTTGATGTTTGAAGTTGTTTTAACCGGTTAAGCATACTTTCGTGTCCTTGGATAAACGCGGGTTAATCAGTGCTGCAAATGTTTTGGAATCGAAAAATGAGGTAAAGGAATTGGCTCTTTTCCCTCACCTTTACGAAAGGCTTTCAATTGCAAAACGTAAGTAAGAATATGTGCCACTGCGATGTACAGTTGGCTTGGGATTGCTTGTTCAATCGCCGTCGTGTGATAAATCGAACGGGTAAGTGGCGGGGAGTTAATGATTTCCACTTTGTTTTCTCGGGCGATACGTTGAATGTGCATAGCAGTTTCGTCTACGCCTTTTGCGACGACAAAGGGCGCGTCAGAAAGCGAAGGCTCGTATTTCAGTGCGACTGCGTAGTGCGTTGGGTTTGTGATGATCACGTCAGCCGTCGGCACCATTTTATCGATCTTACGGCGCGCAAACTGTTGCTGTATTTGACGAATACGTTGTTTTACTTCCGGACGACCTTCATTATTTTTAAATTCCTCTTTCAATTCTTGTTTCGTCATGCGGAGTTCTTTTAGGTGTTCCCAACGCTGATAAGGAATGTCGATAACCCCAAATAACAACAATGCAAAGCCCATTAAGAGTAAGCCTTCAAACAGAATTGACATTACTAGAGAAAAACCTTGGCTGAGCGGGAGATTTTGCATGCCAAGTAATGGCTGTAAGTGGTTGTCTAAGTAGCCATATAAGATGCCGAAGATGACGGCTACTTTGAACGTCGACTTTAAGAGCTCAACCACTGAGCGGGTCGAAAAAATGCGCTTTATCCCGCTCAAAGGATTAATTTTGCTCAGCTTTGGCATCACGTTCGCGGGACGGAACATCCAGCCGCCTAGCACAAGGCTACTACCACAGGTCACGATAATAATGACGGTAAACAATGGTAATAGCATGTCGATGATGACCGCTAAACTTTGTCCCAATTGCTCGACAAGTTGTTTAGGATTTTCTAGGTCGGCTCGCGTCAGCATCATGTTGTAGCGAAAGATCCCCGACATGCTTTCCCAAATACTATTAAGCTGAGAGTAAAAGTAGAGCGCCACCGCTAGAAATATCACCGCAGTAGTAAACTCTTTCGCGCGAGGAATTTGTCCTTCCTGGCGGGCTTTCTTTACCTTCTGCGGTGAGGCTTTTTCAGTTTTGTCTTGAGAAGATTGATCGCTCATGCTCCCCCCAACATAAAGTTACTCAAGTGTCTAATGGTGTCGTGAACGAGCGCCGTGTAGCGACCAGGAACACCAGAAACTGAGATTAATACGCTGAATAGACCCAGCAGCATCGTCATAGGAAAACCTAACGCATAGACATTAAGTGATGGTGCGGCTCGGTTCATTACACCAAAACTGATGTTGGCTAGAAGCATGGAAACAATAGCGGGCAAAGCCAAAGCTAGTGAAGAGGCAAACATCCAACCGAAAATATTGACAACACCTTGCAGAGAAAGCGATGTGATACCAGATCCGACTGGCCAAACAACAAAGCTTTGAATCACGATATCTATGACGAGTAAGTGTCCTTCTAGCGCAAGAAACAACAAGGTTGAGAAAATCAGAAATATGCGTCCCAAAATGGCGACAGAAAGCCCGTTAATAGGATCATTCATCATCGCCATACCTAAGCCCATTTGCAGAGAAATCACCTGACCAAGCATGGTGAAAACGTTAAAGAGCATGTGCAAAATTAACCCAAACATTACCCCCCAAATAGCTTGCTCAAAAGCAAGGAACAGAGAAGTCATAGAGAATAACTCGACTTGTGGCATGGGTGGCATTAACGGTCCAGTAATGACAACGATCGAGAGGGCCAGTAAAGTACGAACCCAAACAGGAATAATCGCATCACCAAAGAAAGGCATTGAAATAAATACGGCTCCCACACGAAAAAACGGCCACCAGAGTTGACCGAGTATCGCCGAGAGCTCTGCAAATGTGATGGCCATTAGCCAATCATCCCTGGTATGTTGTGGAACAAGAAATCAAACAGTTCCATGATCTTACGGAGCATCCAGTGACCTGCAAAAATCACCATTAATAAGGTAACGAGCAAACGTGGCAAAAAGCTGAGTGTTTGCTCGTTGATTTGTGTGGCAGCCTGAAATACGGCGATACACAAACCGACAATTAAGCCTGGAACAACCAATACGGCAACCATCAAAATGATCAGCCATACTGCATCGGAAAATAACGTTACGGTTAGTTCTGGGGTCATAACTGCTCCTAGTTAACCGAAGCTGGCAGATAAGGTGCCAACTGTCATTGCCCAACCATCCACGAGTACAAATACCACCAACTTAAAGGGAAGTGAGACAATCAAAGGTGATAGCATCATCATACCCATTGCCATCAGGACACTGGCGACAACCAAGTCGATGACCAAAAACGGGATGAAAAGCATAAAACCAATTTGGAAGGCGGTTTTCAGTTCACTAATGACAAATGCAGGCAAGACAACGGCAAATGAAATATCCTCAACGTTTTGGTCGAGAGGCTCATTGGCAATACGTAACATTTGTTCAAGAGAGCTTTGGTGCGTCTGTGCCAACATGAACTCTCTCACTGGTTTCTCTGCAACAGAAAAAGCCTGTATTAGCGTGATTTCGCCGTTGTCGTATGGCTGAAACGCATTTTCATAAATATCGCTCCAGACAGGGCGCATAATCAGTAACGTCAATGCGAGAGCGATCCCGACCAACACTCTGTTAGGTGGGCTTTGTTGAAGACCAAGAGCTTGGCGCAAAATCGCAAGGACAACGACAATTCGAGTAAAGCTCGTCGCCATCAAAATAAATGCTGGAAGAAAACTGAGCGCCGTCATCAACAACAGAATTTGCAGTTTAACGCTGTATTCTTGTTGTGTGTCGCCATCAGAAACGGACAAGATAGTTAAGCCGTTGTCAGCCGCCATTGTTGGGAAAGCAAACAAAAGTGACACCAATACCAAAAGAGGTAACCAACGGTGCCAAGCGCTCAGATTTTTCATTGTGATGCCTACCTAAGATTATTGACCAACGCCACTCAATGCAGAGTCATGTACATCGATCAGACGAAGTCCATACTTATCATTGACAACGACAACTTCAGCGTGGCCCATAAGAGAACCGTTTACTTTCACGTCTAAAGGCTCGCCATTGAGCTTTTCCAACTCGATAACCGTGCCTTCACCCGCTTTCATTAAGTCCCCAAGTGGGATCTCCTTACTCGCAACTTCCAGCGTGACTGTGACAGGAATGCTTTTGAAAAAGCTAAGGTCACGTTCCGCAGTGGCTGGTTCTTGTTGGAGCGTATCTTCGGCTTCAAAGTCTTCTAATTGAAAATCATCAAAGTTCAGTTCTTCTGCGTCGAATGCATTAGTTTCTAGCGCTTCGCTCATCGCTGCGGTTCCTTATCAGGGTTAAAGATCAAAACAAGTTGGCCGTCTTGCTCGGCAATACGACCTGTAAATAGAGATTGGTTGCCAATGCTTACTGGAACCGTGTTAAGAAGCTCAATAGGTAAAATATCGTTGGGTTGTAAGCCAACCACATCACTTAAAGGCATCTTCTTTTTACTTAGAACAACGTTCAGTCGAACGGGGGTCGTCTCTAAAGAACGACAGAAAGGTTGAAACAAATCGGTATCAGGTTGCAGTTCAAGCTGCTCGATCAGCGTTTGAATAAGATGACTATCTAGCTTGAGATGAATTGAGCCTTGATGATCGTCAAACGCAATGTTTAATTGAACGTTAATGCCAATTCCTCTAGGGGTCTCATACTCACCCGTGTCCCACATTTCACCAGGAGCAAGCCAACCGATGATGATTCGACTGATGCGCTCTTGTAAACGTAAGTCACTGGCCGTCAGAGTAGCGGCTGAGCGCTCTGCACTTGCACCATAAAATCTATCAGCCAACTTTATTAGCGTGTGAGGGTTACCATGGATGAATACCATGCCGCCTTCCTGATGTTGATAGGTCGACGTTTGCTCTTTGTCCATCTCAACCGATGTAAAGCGGTGCAAGTCTACTGAGGTTAAGCTAGCTTCCACTTTTCCTGTGCTGAGCCAATTTTGTAATTCAGTCGTAAGGTTTGAGCAAGATTCTGAAATTAAATTATCGAGCTTCTCACGAATGATATGAATAGGTTTGCCTAATAATTCTACATCAAGTAGTTGACTATCAGAAATAGGCTCGCTAACTCTATTTTCCATTTATATTTTACCGTGCGTTAACAATCGAAAGTGTTTTAACTTAATGGCGTGTAGTCTACACAGAAATTTTAATGATCTTTTAGCTCCAAACTCTAAGATTGTGACTTTAGTTCACATGTTGCTTTGTTCATATAGTCATAATCTTTTAATGAAATTTAAAAAGAGTTAGTTTTCTTTATAAATCGCTTAATAAATAAAATAACAATGTTGAGCGTTTTAGTTGTTATAGCTTTTTTAAATTGCCTTTATGGCGTAACAACAACTTCAAATAAATAAATTATAAGATACTGTTTTTTATGCTTAAAGCTTCCGTTGGAGGCTAAGCGTGCTCTCTTGAGCGTTTTGTAACCAATTTTAATATTCAGAATAGGTAATTAAAATGATTAGCTATGCCAGTTCTCTCGGCTTGGTGGCATATTTAATTAAACGGTTTAAGTCATGGGAATGTAAGATATACATGAATCATGTCCGTTTGATAATTTGTAACACAATTATTGTTATCAGTTTTATTTTTTCAAAAGTGTCATATTCAGAAGAAGTCTTAACAATCCCTATGGACCTCTCTAAATGGACATATGAGGGAAATAAATTCAAATGCAACTTGTTGCAATCAAATAATGACTATGGGAAGTTTTATTTCCTAGCGGAACCTAATAATAAATTCTATTTTATTTCCGATATAGAATATGAAAACAATAAATGGAAAACGATTGCTTTAACAACTCAAAATGCTCCTTGGAGTGATGAGCTTTATAGAAAAGAATTTGGTTCCCTTGAATTTACTAAGCCGTCTCAGCGTTTCATCTTTAATAAAGGCGCTGAAGAATTCATGGATTCAATTGCTTCGGGTAGTTGGGTGACGCTGTCACTTAAAGGAAGTAATGCTTCCTCTGTTTCAGAGATTGTGATTCCTACTCTTCAAATTCAAAACGCATTGAAATCATTTAATGTGTGTCGCGCGCGATTGCCTAAATTGTCTTTTTCAGAGGCAAGGGATATGGCGCTCTCATTTGAGTTTGGTCAGAAGACGTTAAGTCGTGGACAGAAAGCAACACTAGAAGCGCTGTATAGCTATGTATCTGTGGATGATCGAGTGACCAAAATCCTCATCGACGGTCACACCGATAACGTTGGTTCAAGTTTAACGAACCTTTCTGTGTCACGTACTCGAGCAGAGCAAGTCACCAACGCTTTGATTGAGCTTGGGGTCGACGAGTCGATGATCGAAACACGAGCTCATGGTTCGCGTTACCCAATTGCCAGCAATAACTCGGTTAATGGCCAAGCAAAAAACCGACGTGTCACCCTGCGTTTAGTGAGGGACAACGAGTATACGGCTACGAAACACCACCCAGATCTACAATCACAAAATCAACAAACGAAAGTTAAGGTTCAATGATGACGAAAACGAAAATTTTGTTGGTTGAGCCAAATGAAGCTCTTGCTCAACCAGTATTGGATGTGTTGCAAAATGCAGGTTACACCGCGAAACACACTCGTACTGGTCGAGGCGCTTTGCTTGAAGAGCGAGCAGAAATCACTTTAGTGAGCTCTACGCTGCCGGATATGTGTGTTCGTGAGTTTGTCGCGTGTCACCAAAAGCAGCGAAATTCGGGTGTTGTTATTGCGATTGTCGACCAAGAACAAGGCATCTTGGCTGCTGAGACGATGAAAGCGGGCGCTACTGATTATCTATTACGCCCATTTGAATCTAATCAGTTGGTTAATCTGCTTAAACGTGTTGAAGCGTTAGGTAAGCCAATGGCCAACATTGTTGCGGAGTCTTGGAGAAGCAAACAAGTTCTGCAATTAGCGCATCGTGCAGCATGTACTAACGCGAGTGTGCTTATTACAGGTGAATCGGGAACGGGTAAAGAAGTGCTGGCGCGATATGTGCATGAGCACTCTCCGCGTATCAATGGTCCATTTGTGGCGGTTAACTGTGCCGCCATTCCAGAGTCAATGTTAGAGGCTGTGCTATTCGGTCATGTAAAAGGCGCGTTCACCGGAGCGACAAATTCTCAAAGCGGTAAGTTTGAAGAAGCAAATGGCGGGACGATTCTGCTTGACGAGATTGGTGAAATGTCACCTGCGGTTCAAGCTAAATTGTTACGCGTCCTTCAAGAGCGTGAAGTAGAACGTGTTGGTAGCCATAAAGCCGTTCAGCTCGATATTCGTGTTATTGCGGCAACCAACAAAGACTTACGTGAGGAAGTTCAAAAAGGCACGTTCCGTGAAGATCTTTATTATCGATTAGATGTGCTGCCTCTGCACTGGCCGCCTTTGCGTGAAAGAAAAGAGGACATTCTACCGATTAGCCAATTCTTTATTGAAAAGTATCAAGATAGCAGCCGCTGTCACCTATCCCAAGATGCGATTAGTGCGCTGAGTCAGTATCACTGGCCGGGCAATATTCGTGAGTTGGAAAATGTCATTCAACGCGCTTTGGTCATGCGTCATGGTGATTACATTACAGCCCATGACCTGATGCTGCCTATTGAGCTTGTCGCGTCAGTTCCTACAGCAGAGCCAACTTCAAGTTTTGGTCATGTAGAAGCGAAGAAGCAAGCTGAATATCAGTTTATTTTGGAAAAGTTACGTCAGTTTGGTGGAAACCGAACGAAAACCGCAAACGCGCTTGGAGTCTCTACTCGAGCGCTACGCTACAAGCTCGCAGCAATGCGAGAACATGGTATTGATTTACAGTCGGCACTAGGCTCGGCTGCCTAATAGGAGAAAAAATAGATGGCAAGTCAACCTACTCATGCGGTCTCGGCAGAGCAACTTATGTTGTCAAAAATGCAGGCGATGCAGGCACAAGTGCAGCCGCCAGAGTTTATCGTGAGTGCAAATCCTTTAGATCAACAATCACTAAACGCACCTTTATCGTTCTCACAAGCGATGACAAATGTGTTGGATACAGTGAATCAACATCAATCAGTGGCTAGTCAAAAAATGACGGCCGTAGAAACAGGAAAAAGTGATGACCTAGTTGGTGCAATGGTCGCGAGCCAAAAAGCCAGCTTGTCCTTTAATGCTTTGATGCAAGTGCGCAACAAAGTCGTGACCTCATTTGAAGATATTATGAAGATGCCGGTGTAATTCATGTCAGAACTAACCCCCCAAGTCGCCGGAAACACAGCTATGGCTACCGGCACAGCACAGACATTTTCTACTGCCAACGGCATGGACGATGTGACAACGAAGCTGAAGCAAATCTGGTCTAGCAGTCAGAGAAACTTAGTGCTATCTGCGGTGTTAGCTGCGATTGTTGCAGCGATTATTGTGGTTGCACTATGGAGTTCCTCGCAGAGCTTTCGTCCGCTATATAGCCAACAAGAGCGTTTTGATATCGGCGAAATTGTGTCGGTATTAGAAAGCGAAGGCGTAAGCTACCGCATGCAAGAGCAAAATGGACAAGTTCTTGTACCTGAAGGTGAGGTTGCGAAGGTGCGCATGTTGCTTGCATCAAAAGGTGTTAAAGCTAAGCTGCCGACAGGTTTGGATTCGCTCAAGGAAGATAGCTCTCTTGGTACGAGCCAATTTATGGAAACGGCGCGTTATCGTCATGGTTTAGAAGGTGAGTTAGTACGTACTATCATGTCTTTGAACTCAGTAGCGAACGCGCGTGTTCATTTAGCAATACCTCGTCAAACTCTATTCGTCCGCCAAAACAGTGAGAATCCTTCAGCATCTGTCATGCTTGAGCTCAAACCTGGTGAAGACTTAAAGCCTGAACAAGTTGAAGCGATCATTAACCTAGTGGTTGGCAGTGTCACGGCAATGAAGCCAGAATTTGTTTCTGTCATTGACCAGTATGGCCGTCTTCTTAGTGCGGATGTCGCTTCTGCGGAAGCCGGCAAAGTAAACGCGAAATATCTTGAATACCAGAAGAGTGTTGAAAAACAGATCATCCAACGCGCAGCAGATATGCTTACGCCGATTGTGGGGCCGAGTAACTTCCGCGTACAAGTCGCTGCCGATCTGGACTTTAGCCAAGTTGAAGAAACACAAGAAATTTTGGATAACGCGCCGGTTGTGCGTAATGAGCACACCATTCATAACAACTCGGTTGATCAAATTGCATTGGGTGTTCCTGGTTCTCTAAGTAACCAACCGCCAGTGACAGGATCTGGTGAAGTGGAAACGAACGATAGCCAAAACACGAATGCGCGATCTGAAGTGAATCGTCAATATGCTGTAGGTAGTAGTGTTCGTCGTACTCAATACCAACAAGGCCAAATAGAAAAGCTTAGTGTCTCGGTTCTGTTGAACTCCAAAGCTTCGCCAGATGGTGTGGCGTGGAGTGAAGCCGATAAAGAGCAAATCTCAAACATGATCATGGATGCTGTTGGTATCTCTGCCACACGAGGTGACAGCTTAAGTTTAATGAGTTTCAACTTCACCCCAATCGAAATTGATGCTCCTCCTGCACTGCCGTGGTGGCAAGACCCTACAGTACAGCAGCCAATACGCTACGTTATTGGTGGCTTGTTAGGCTTGGCGATGATCTTCTTCGTACTGCGTCCATTAATCATGCACCTAACTGGCGTTGATAAACCTGTGCCTGAGCTAAATTTTGCTGAGCCTCAGGAAGAACCTGACTACGAAAACTTGCAAACGCGTGAAGAGCGCGAGCATGAAGAAGTACTTGATCGCCGCCTATCTGAAAAAGGCATCTCAGCCTCTTCAGGTTTAGATGTAAACAGCGACATGCTACCACCAGCAGGTTCGCCATTAGAAATTCAATTGAAACACCTACAGCTTATTGCTAATGAAGAGCCAGAGCGCGTAGCCGAAATACTGAAACAATGGGTAAACATCAATGAACACAGTTCTATCAAAGCAGACGCTTAGTTATGTTGAACAAACCGCGCTCGTGCTATTAGGCATGGGCGAGGATGCCGCAGCGAAGGTTTTGCAACACTTTAGCCGTGATGAAACCCAGCGTGTGACTCGTGCAATGGCGAAGTTAAATGGCATTAAGAGCGATTCTGCTCGTGGTGTTATTCAAACTTTCTTTGAAGATTTCCGTGAGCACAGCGGTATTCGAGGAGCCTCTAAGGAATACCTATCTAATACATTGCGTAAAGCATTGGGTAACGATTTGGCAAAAGGGTTATTAAATACCTTATATGGCGATGAAATTCGCAACAATATGCAGCGCTTACAGTGGGTGGAAGCAGAAACTCTCGCTCGTTTCATTGTGAACGAGCACCCACAAATGCAAGCAATTTTTCTAGCGTATTTGCCAGCGGACAGCTCTTCAGCGGTATTGAAGCACTTGCCACAAGATTACCATGACGAAATCTTGTTCCGTATTGCTCAATTGCAAGATATCGATCATCAAGTTGCTGTTGATTTGCATGAACTCGTTGAGCGTTGCATCGAAAAAGTATCCGCAAGTCAAAGCACGCCGTTATCAGGTGTTAAGCAAGCAGCAGATATCATTAACCGCTTTGAAGGTGACCGTGGTTCATTGATGGAAATGCTGAAGTTGCATGATGAAGATGTTGTTAATGCAATCGAAGAAAACATGTTCGACTTTATGGTTCTTGGCCGACAACGCGAAGAAACTATGGACATGTTGGTGCAGCAAATCCCGCTAGAGTTGTGGGCAGTTGCGCTAAAAGGTTCCGATATTACCTTACAACAAGCTATTAAGCGTTCAATGCCGCAACGTATGGTAAAAGCGCTAGAAGATGACATGGACGCACGCGGCGCTGTTGCGTTAAGTCGAGTTCAAAAAGCACGTCAAGACATCATGCAAATGGTACGTGAGCTGGATGAATCTGGTGAAGTTCAGCTGCTTCTCTATGAAGAGCCAACGGTGGAGTAAGGTCATGCTAGAGACAAAATCAAGTACTATGCGATTGCCTCCGAGCGGGTATCGTTTACACCGTTTTCCGCCTTTAGCGCAACCTAAGACTATCGAAGACGAATTCGGGCTAGATAACCAAGGCTGGCAAGAACCTCAAATAGATATCCAACAGCAACTTGAAGAAGGTTTTCAACAAGGTTTGCAACAAGGACATGAAGAAGGCTTACGCCAAGGTATCGAACAGGGCAAGCAACAAGGTCTGTTGGAAGGCCAAAAAGAAGGTTTCCAAAAAGGCTTTGTTTCCGGTGAGCAGTCTGGAAAGCAAGGCTTTTTGGAGGCGGCGAAGCCTGTCAATGAACTTTTTCACGCCCTTTCTCGTTGGCAGGATGAAAAAGAGCAGCAACAACGCCATATGATTTGTGAACTGGTACAAAAGGTAGCTCAGCAAGTGATTCGTGCCGAGCTCACTTTAATGCCTCAGCAGATCCTAGCTTTGGTGGACGAGACATTGTCTGCCATGCCTGGTAAAGCGGAAACAGTAACTGTGCATTTAAATCCGCAAGATTTAGAGCGCATTACTCACATCAATGCTGATCTGCCGCAATCTTGGAAACTGGTCCCTAATACAGAGCTTCCTATTGGTGGTTGCCAGCTAGTGACTGATGACGCAGAAGCGGATGCGAGCTGCGACTCTCGCCTGGAAGCCTGTATGGACAATGTAAAGCAACACCTTTTGGATGAAGTCAGTATTCCACAGGTAGAGTCTGAGCATGAGTAATACCCTAAGCCATGAACTATTAAGTGAGCGTTTGAGCGAAGCCTTGGCTTCGCTCGATTCAATCCCTGTTGCTCGCGTAACAGGGCGATTGATAAAAGTAAACGGCTTAATGTTACAAGCCGTAGGGTGTCGGTTTAAGCTTGAGCAGCGTTGTCTCGTAGAAACCGCGGAAGGCGATATGATCGAAGCGCAAGTTGTGGGCTTTGAACACACTATTGCTTACCTCATGCCTATCCGCCGTTTAGGTGGTCTGTTTGCAGGTGCAAAAGTCATCCCTCTTGATGGTGACAGTACCGTGCAGCTAAGCTCTCAGTGGTTAGGACGCGTACTGAATGGTTTAGGTGAGCCGCTAGATGACGGGGCTCCGCTTAAGGGGGGAGAGCGAGTTTCACTTGAACCAAAACCGATTAACCCACTGAAGCGACGCCCAGTTGATACACCACTCAACGTAGGCGTGCGAGCGATTAATGGACTATTGACGGTAGGCAAAGGCCAACGTATTGGTTTGATGGCTGGCAGTGGCGTCGGTAAAAGTGTGTTAATGGGGATGATCACCAAAAACACGGAGGCCGATGTAATTGTGGTCGGGCTTATCGGTGAGCGAGGCAGAGAAGTACGTGAGTTCATCGAGAGAAACTTAACCCCAGAAGCGCGCAAGAAAGCGATTATTATCGCGGCTCCTGCTGATGAATCCCCGCTAATGAGGTTAAGAGCGACACTACTTTGTCATCGCGTTTCAGAGTATTTCCGAGACCAAGGCAAAGACGTTCTACTTCTGATGGACTCTCTAACCCGATACGCCATGGCACAGCGCGAAATCGCTCTTTCGCTCGGAGAGCCTCCAGCTTCTCGTGGTTATCCGCCCTCAGTCTTCAGCGTGTTACCTCAACTCCTAGAGCGAGCGGGTAACAGTGAAAATCAACATGGTAGCTTAACGGCAATTTACACCGTATTGGCAGAAGGAGACGACCAACAAGATCCTGTTGTGGATTCCGCGCGCGCCATCTTAGATGGGCATGTCGTTTTATCGCGTCAACTGGCTGAACAAGGGCATTATCCCGCGATAGATATCAACGCGTCTATTAGCCGTTGTATGAATACTTGTACGCAGGACGCACACAGCACGATTGCGAATAACTTCCGTCAAATGTACTCCAACTACCTTCAGGTTAAAGAGTTACTGCCATTAGGGGGTTATCAACCAGGACAAGATCCTGAGTTAGATCAATCTGTTGCTATGTATCCAAACTTGCGTGCATATCTACAACAAGCTGCCAATGAGTCTGTAGATTACACAACCAGTTTGACCGAGCTCGCGCAGCTTTTTCAAAGTGCTTAATCAAATGGGAGTGACAAGGCTGAAATGAAATCCAAGTTAAAAGCCGTAGGCAAGTTACAGCAAATGGAAGAAAAACAGCGTGATCGTGTGGGTCAACAACTTGATGCCATGCGTCAGCGTCACTCCCATCTTTCAATGCAATTGGAACAGTTATCGGCGTTGAAAGGCCACGCTGGACAATCAACCCGAACCGACCCGACGCTGACGAGCGCGGCTTTGATGAACTTTAATCGTGTTGACCAAATGCTACAAAGAATGCTTCGTCACCACGAGCAAGAGCAAGCCGTTATGCAAGCGGAATGTGCATCTGTACAGAAAACACTAGAACACAAGCACGCACGCGTTCAAGGGTTAGAAAAAGTGCTTGAACGTTGGCGTACTAAGCAGAACTATGAAAAAGCGAAAAAAGAGCAAAAGATGATTGAAGACATCATTAACTCTCGCGTTAAGCGCAAGATATTATGATGTCTTGTTGACGCAACTAGGAGCGCGAATCATTTCTGCGGTGTCTTAGCCAACCAAACCAGCCTCCAAGCATGATCAACCCTGATCCGAGAGCACCGCCGCCGCCGCTGCCGTTATCGTCAAAGCCCGACGTGTTAGTATCTTCTGGTTCAAAGCCGGAATCGCCTTCACTATGATAATCTTCTGTACTTGCTAAGAGGGCGTTATAACGAGTTTTCACTCCCGAACTGGTTTGGGCTTCAATCCACGTTGTATAATTTAGAACCTCAGTAAACACACTCGGAATCGCAGCAGATTCACAAACAGAAGAACCATAGCTAACAATACCGATTTGCTGATACATGCCATTATTGTCTTGATAAGTGAGGGGACCGCCTGAGTCACCGCGGCAGATACCAGTGTAGCTTCGCTCAGGAAATCCATTCGCACACAAACTTTCCTGAGCATTAAACCCTGTTACCAGCGAAGCGCATTGGGTGTCGGTAAGGGGTTTCACTTCTGCCCAGCGCAAATAGTTTGGCCCGTTTTCATCACTAGTCGAGGTCTGACCTAAACCGAATATCTGATAAACCGTCTTGCTGCTGTAGTCTCCAAAGTCTTGCGGTAAAGTGATGGATTGAACGTTATCGGTAATAGGGCGAGTCAATTCAAGGACAGCGATGTCATTAATCCATAAATCGCTAGGCACATAATCAGGATGAATCGTGATAGAGCGAACATCTTTGAATTCTTCAACAAACACGTCATTCATCGTAGGGTTTTTGACTAGCACTCGTAGATCGTTGATTGTCCAACCGTCAGTGAAAACGCTTGGTTCTACGCAGTGAGCCGCAGTTAAAATGAAGCGGTCGTTTACAATGGTTCCCCCACAAATATTGGCAAACTGATTAGCGCCAGTTTTATGTAGAATAAGACGTGCAAAAAAAGGAAGTTGGTTTTGGGTCGCCTGCTGCCCCCCAATAATTGCCGTGGAGATCCCTTGTTCTGAAAGGCGGTTATCATTTTCTGCTTCTGCGGTCGCACTCAAAGATACTGCAAAACAGAGTGCGCTTAGCCATATTTGATACTGCTTCATAAACCATCCTTGGATGAAAGTGCTCTTCTAACTTTATACTAGTTTTTCAGTGAATGTGCTTAACAAAAGTTTCTAATAGTTGAATGATTGTTGTAGCCAAGATCGCAACAGATGAAACGATTCAAGCTTTAGCTTGTGTGGCGGACATACAAAGTAAAGCTGTTGATGAGGATTAATGACGGGTTCACCCAGCTCGATTAGCTGACCATATTTGATGTCATCCTTCACAAACAAGCGATGAGTGACCAATAACCCCAAACGACGAGTTGTGGCCTGGACGGCTTGTATCGACATGTTAAAAGTGATTGGTTTTTTATTTTTAGGTCGCTGGATACCCGTCGCGTCCAGCCACACGTTCCAGTCATTTTTTCTTCGTTCGTTAGTAACTTCAATGATGGGATACTGCTTTAAGAGTTGAGTGATGTTTGAGTCCTTTGTCTTCGCTATCAATTCAGGACTGCACACCAAAACCAGTTCATCTTCACTGAGCTTTTCGCAGTAGTAATCCTGCCATTCTTCGGGATTTCCATGCACCAAAGCCGCGTCGATACCTTCTTGTTCTAAATTGAATCTGCCAGACAGGTTTGATAAACGAACGTCTAATTGAGGAGCAAACCCTTGTAAATCTGACATTCGAGGAATCCACCAGTGAAGAGCCAATGAATTCACCATATTGAGCGTAACACGTTGCAAATTCTGATCTTGGATGAGTGCTTCCGTTGCATCGACAATTTGCTCTAAAGCGGGTGCCACCTTTCTGTAATACTTTTTACCGTCCGCATTGAGTTGAACTTGTCTGCCTATGCGATCAAACAGAGGCTTGTTGACTTGACTCTCCAGCGATTTAATTGCCTGACTTACGGCTGAGTGGCTCACACTTAATATCTGTGCTGCTTCTGTCATGCTGCCAGACTCAGCTACTGCAACAAATGCGTAGATGGACTTTAAGGGGACTAGTTTCCGCATAATTTAAAAACCGTAGCTGGTGATAGATAAGTTAAACTGTAAGTTTTTCTTACATCAATGGTTAATATTACTCGCTATTTACGATAAGTGATGTCTTTTAAAATGCTCCATATATTAAGGAGTATTGAATGAATGCTGTAAATAAATCTATCCTTTTCATGTTGATGTCTACGTTAAGCTTATCTGTTACTGGACTGTTAGCAAAGCAGTTGTCAGGCGAACTTTCCGTCACACTATTTAGCTTCTTACGTTTTTTGGTGCCTGCGCTTATCTTACTTATCTTACTTCGTGTGAAAAACCTTACCTTTCCTAAAGCGGGCACGCTAAAGCCTATTTTATTGCGTGCTCTTTGTATCGGTTTGTCACAACTTTGCTTTATCGCGTCATTACAAACGTTAACGCTCGTTGAGGGGGTCGTTTTGTTTGCTACTGGCCCATTATTTATTCCCTTGGTTGAAAAGCTGTTCATGAGGGGGCGCATTCGTGTTTCAACATTGGCGGCTTTAGCAATGGCGTTCACTGGTGTGGTTATGTTGGCGGGCGGTGGAAGTGAGATTACATGGCGAGCGGATTTATTGCTCGGCTTGGCTGGTGGACTCTTCAATTCTGGTTCTCAGCTTACGTTATATAAAGTGAGTAAAACAAATATGTCGCCGCTAGAAATCAACTTTTGGGCGTTTGGTTTCGCTGCCGTATTTCTGTTGCCGCTAACTTTGTTTAATGACTTCGACGCGTTACTTAATATGAGTGTTATGGCGCCTGAGATTTCTTCAAATACGCTGTGGATCGGTATGATGTCTCTGATGATCATTAACACCCAAGTTTTTCGCTCCAAAGCATATAAACTGGCAAGCAGTGGCTCTCAACTTGCGCCACTCATTTTTACTAACTTATTGTTCACTGCGGTTTGGCAGAGCCTGTTTTTTGAAGACCGAATGAGTCAAAGTCAAATTGTTGGGATGAGTTTAATAGTGCTCGCAATCATACTGAACACATGTTGGGTTCGTTTTACGGCGCATCGCAGTGGCGGTTTACAAGCGAGAACTTCTTAGTCTGTCGGAAAATGAAGGGGGCAGGTAGATAAATTGGTCGTGTGGTTTGATTTTTCCTGAGTATGGGCTAGCGTCAAGAAAGGTTCAGGGAGAGAAATCATGCTTACGCTAAATTATTACGTCGAAATTTCGGCGACACCGCAACGAGTGTGGGAAGTGCTAACCGATGTTGAGTTGTATAAACGTTGGGCACAAGCCTTTTCACCGCAGTCTCAATTTGAAGGAGCTTGGGAAGAAGGAGGTGGCATCACTTTTTTTGATCCAGATATGGGCGGGACAAGGGCGATCATAGATACGGTGCTACCGCTTCAAAAACTTGAATTTCATCATGTTGCCATTTTTAATCCGGATAATCGTCAACAACTCGATGCTGACCTAGCATCTAGGTGGATCGGATCGCGAGAGATCTACCAGATCGATACCAACAACGATCGTTTACTACTCAATGTTACCATTCATACTCACAACGACTTTGTTTCCATGTTTAATCACGGATGGGAAAAAGCTTTACCCTTGATAAAAGCCATTAGTGAAGAGCAAGCTTAGGGTTCTTGCTTATCTTGGGCTGACGATGCGTTGCCTGAAGGTATACAATAGCACGCAAGATAGCGCACCTAAGAGAGTGGATGATGGAATTTAAAGTTGATACCCATACACATACGTACGCCAGTGGTCACGCGTACAGTACCTTGATTGAAAATGCAAAGTTGGCAAAAGAGAACGGGCTGGATATGTTCTGCACGACCGATCACGCAGAATCAATGCCGGGTGCTCCTCATTACTGGTTCTTCTCGAACCAGAAAATTCTGCCTCGCTTTCTTGAAGGCGTTGCGATTATTCGTGGCGTTGAATCTAACATTATGAATACCGAAGGCGACATTGATATTCCACTGAGTGTGGACCGCAACTTAGATTGGGTGATCGCGAGTTTTCATGAACCCGTTTTTCGTCCTGCAAACAAGCAAACTCACACGGAAGCACTTGTTAATGTCATTCAGAGTGGTCGTATTGATGCGCTCGGTCATCTTGGTAATCCAAATTTCGACTTTGATTTTCAGACCGTTTTAGCGTGCGCGAAAGAGCACAATGTCGCGATTGAAATTAATAACACCACGCTGAAAGGCAACAGCCGAGTAGGCAGCGTAGACCGTTGCCACGAGATTGCACAAATCGGGAAAGATCTCGGTGTTTTCTTCACCACGGGCAGTGACGCGCATTTCTGTCACGATGTTGGTAATCTGGATTTGGTTGGAGAGTTAATGGACAAAGTGGGTATTGATAGCAAGAAAGTGATTACTCACACCGCTCAGCAGTTTTTGTCTTTCTTAGCTTTGAGAGGCCGTAAACCAATTGCAGAATATGACAGCATTCTCAACGCATAAACTTGATTACATTTAAGGTATGCACCCGACGCCAGATTGCTTTACACTGCGACCCGGAAATACTCAACTAAGCTAGTTTTTCGCCTCTTATGGCGTAGGTTATTTGGGTGAATAAAGCCGACACAGAATTCGGCACTATAAATGGAGAAGTGAAAAATGTTACGTCCTTTAGTCCTAGGGTGTGCGATTGCGTTTGGCTCAACATACGCAATGGCAGAAGCGGTTGATTTAAAACAAAACATGAAACAGATGAAGATGGAATTCAAACAGGCGGCGGAAGCGTCTGATGTTGAAACCATGAAATCTGCGATTGATAGCTTGCAAGCGATTGTTGAACAATCTAAGCGTGGTAATTACCCACCAGAGAAGTTTGATACTTACTTAGAAGGCTTTAACAAGCTGACGGTAACGCTAGATAAGATTGAAGCGGATCTTGATGCAGGCAAGCTACAAGAAGCAAAAGCTCAACTGCGTGAAATCGATAGTCTTCGTGAAGAGTACCACGACAAGCGCAATCCAAGCATTTGGAGCAAGTTGTTCGGCTAATTATCTACTGAGCGGAGCATTTGCTCGTGGCAGTGGATTACGCGTTATCTCTAAGTAATGAATGAACACATTATCAGCCTGCCATTTCGGCGGGCTTTTTTGCGCCTGTCAATCGATGCATTCAAGAAAACTTGTGAGG
Organism: Vibrio sp. 378; assembly: GCF_033339435.1. Classification (NCBI taxonomy): domain Bacteria; kingdom Pseudomonadati; phylum Pseudomonadota; class Gammaproteobacteria; order Vibrionales; family Vibrionaceae; genus Vibrio; species Vibrio sp. 378. The sequence goes on along the minus strand of NZ_JAWOUO010000002.1, from coordinate 317,413 downwards.
TAGCAACCACTTATTGATCCTGTTTTTGAGCTACCACTCAGAATTGGTTACGCTGTGTGAAATTTGTTAAGTCACCGTTATGCGTAGATTAATTCCTTTTTACCGCTCGATGTTATTTGCTAGTGCTCTCAGTTGGGTGCTAGTGACGCTGATGCCTGTTATCAATGCTCATGGTAACAGCATGGGTGTGTGGGCGACGCTATGTACGCTTAACGGATTTGAGTTGGTCCAAATAGAAGAGGGCGACAATTCGGTCAGCCACAAAGGCAAGCCTTGTCCGTTTAGCCACTTCTCGACTTTTCATCACGATACACTTCCAACGACACCGATACTTTCAAGACAGAGCTTGGTGACTTCTGACAGCTACGCTTATTTGGCTCTAAGTGTGCGATTTGAAACACCAGTTCCTAGAGCGCCGCCAGTTTCCCTTTTCTCATAACGAAAACAATTACAAGTAAATAAAGCCAACAACACTGCCACTTCGAGCAGTGGTACTCCCAAATCTAAGTCAATTAGCGCCGCATACGAATGCGTATGTGCAGGATGCGTTTGGCTCAATTTGGGTGTTCAACAATGAAAAAAGGAAAATACACATGTTGAGAAACTCGGCAAAGCCTCAACTCAAGGAAGCCTCACGCGCAAAATCCATCTACTTTATGACGTGGCGATGGCACTTCTACGCAGGTTTGTTCGTCATTCCATTTATGCTGATACTTTCCCTCACGGGGTTAGTGATGTTGTTTGATGATGAAATCGAACTGGCTCGATACGAAGCGACATTACAAGTTTCACCACAAGAGCAAATGGTTCCCGTCTCTGCACAATTGGAAACCGTAAAGCAGGCGTATCCCGATTTTAATGTCACTCAATTTGTACCTGCTAAAACGGCCGATATTGCCAACCGATTCTCGATTCAAAACCAAGAAGGCAGCTCGTTGATTGTTGCAGTAAATCCTTATACAGGAGACGTACAGGGCACCATTAATCGTGGTGACAGCATCTATGAACTGATGAACAGCATTCACGGCACCTTGCTCATCGGCGACCTAGGCGACCGTTTAATTGAAATCGCCGCAAGTCTCGGGATTTTACTGTTGGTGTCTGGTTTGTACCTTTGGTTACCTAGAGACAACGCCAGCCGCGCCGGCTTTTTGAAAATTCGCCTTAACAATGGCCCTCGAATTTTGATGCGTGACCTGCATGCGAATTTAGGTGGCGTGCTGTCGATTGTTCTGTTGTTCTTTTTGATTTCAGGTTTGTCGTGGGCAGGGATCTGGGGGGCGAAAATGGTGCAAGCTTGGAATACCTTCCCAACCTATTACACATGGGGTGAGAAACCGGAATCCACACTGACACACAAAGATCTTAACCATGGCGCTTCAGAAGAGATGCCATGGAACTTAGAGCTTGCTGCTGTGCCAGAATCGAAAGATAAGCCCGCTCATGATCATGCCAATATGAAGGAAGAGATGGCATACGCAGGCAGCCATGATGCGCTCTCTATTGATGATATCATCCTCAAGGCTGAAATGATGGGCTTCACGGGCTATAAGTTGTTTTTGCCACGCTCTGAGACGGGCGTTTATACCGTTGCCGCTAACTCTATGGGTGGCGATATCTCCGACCCAAGACAAGATCGCACCAGCCACTTTGACCAATATTCCGGTCGCTTGTTGGTGGATGTCACATGGCAAGATTACAGTTTGTTTGCCAAGTTCATGGCGGCAGGTGTGTCATTGCATCAAGGTGATGTCAGTGTGCTTAACAAAGTACTCAACGTAGTGTTCTGTTTGGCGTTCATCTTAATCTCAATCACAGGCGTGGTGATGTGGTGGATTCGTAGACCAAGTCGCAGTGCCGCATTGGGCGCACCACCTAAGTTTCAGCAAGACGGTATTTGGAAGCTAGGCTTAGTAACGTTGGTGATATTGTGTCTGGCGTTTCCGATGGGTGGTTTGGCAATTGTTACGGTTCTCGCACTGGATTGGCTGTTGTTCAACCGCGTTGAGAAGCTGAAAACGGCGTTGAATTAGTAACAGACAAAGAATGAAATAGTAAAAGAGCCAGCGAAGTGCTGGCTCTTTTTATTTCTGGTAAATCTCCAGCGGCAAGCCATCTGGGTCTTGGAAGAAGGTAAAGGCTTTGCCTGTAAATTCGTCAATACGAATTGGCTCAACTTCAACGTCATTCGATTCTAGGTAGACTTTCACTTGCTCAACATCATCAACCAAAAAAGCGAGATGTCGCAGGCCTTGCGCTTCGGGAAAGCTCGGTCTCTCAGGGGCGCCCGGAAAGCTAAACAGTTCAACTTGACTGCCGTCAGGTAAAGCGAGGTCAAGCTTGTAGGAGTCTCTGGCTTCACGATAGTTCTCGGCAATGACTTTCAGTCCTAACACTTCAGTGTAAAAGCGTTTTGACTTTGGGTAATCGCTGCAAATGATCGCGACGTGATGAATGGCATTAAACATGGTTAGCCTCTTCAAGCATGGTTAGTATCCTCGGAGACTAAATGCTCCTTAACGAAGTCGATAAACACACGCAGACGAGCGGGCATGTATTTGGTTTGCGCATACTGCATCGCGATAGCGCCATGATAGTTACTCTTGATCATCCAATCCGGCAGAACCTCCACCACTTCTCCTTGCTCTAAAGCGTCTTTGATCACGAAGTCATGGAAGATCCCAATTCCCAAGCCAGACTTAACCCCGTTCAAGCGCATTTGAGAATGGTTGACGGCGTAGCGTCCACTTACTGCAATCGAGTGGAACGCTTCCTCTTTAAAGAACGACCAGATGTTGTCTTTGTCGTTCTCGGCAAGGTAAATACAGTCGTGCTGCTCAAGCTCGGTTGGGTGCTCAGGCATACCGTGTTTGGCTAGGTAATCTGGAGAGGCACACAAAACAAGGTTGGTCTTGCTGATCTCTTTGAGGACCAGGTTCTCATCGGGTTTGTCGGTGAGCTTAAATGCGACATCAATTCCTTGGCGGAACAGATCGATCTCACCATCTGCTGCACGCAGCTTAAGCTGTATATTTGGATAACGTTCTAGGAATGGCAACACAAACGGTTGAAGCACCGAATTAAGAAATGCTTCAGGGGCTGCTACTGTGAGTGCGCCTGTTGGCTCGGCATGATCTTCCGCAGATAGCTCAACGGCTTGCTGTGCGGCATTCACCATTGCGATGCTTTGGTCGTAAACCTTTTGCCCTGCTTGAGTGATGATCAACTTACGAGTCGTGCGCTCAAACAGTTTGACCGAGAGGGCTTGCTCTAATCGTGTGATCAACTTACTTAAAGCCGATGGCGTCACGCCGAGTTGTTTGGCTGCAGCGGTAAAACTGCCTTCGTTTACCACTAAGATAAACGAAGCAAGATCAGGAAGTAGGGCAATGAGTTTTGGATTAACCATAATTGTTCAGTTCTGCGGAGCGGAATAACGACATTGTCTGGTACGGTTTCACGAGGTTCAAGTGTCACCGTCTCGCTTTAACGATATTTTGCCAAAAATGCATTGAGTGCAGGCAAGCCAGATTCACCAGTATGGTATTGCTGCCAACAGTGATAAATGGCCGTTTCGTGGTCTGCAATTAACTCGATAGCTTCTCGCTCAGCGATTGAATACTGCTGTGAAGCTTTCACTTCTTCATGCCACTCTCGATACTTAACCTCATAAGGTTCTACCCACTTCAAAAGAGTCGCTACCAACTCTTGCGATGGTAAACCAATCCACTTGGTTGCGTCTGCCAAGCCTTTATCTAGCATCTCTTGGTGTCGACTTTCGATATCCATGCCATTTGTCAGCAGTACCGATTTGAGCTTTTCTGCGGTGAGTTCTTCCACTTCAATCAAGGTTTTCCACAGCGTTTGTTGTTCACTTTGGGTGTAATGGCTCAAGTAGTGGTTGAAAAAAGCGATGCCGTAGATTTCGCCATAGTAGGCAGACAGAACGTTATGAATCATGGTGAGAATCGTGATTTAAACAGAGAATACCGCATTGTAGGAGGGGAAAGCGCGACGTGTAAATAGCTGATTAAGAGTAAAAAAGTGCTGCTGACAGAATTCGAACAGAACTTGTGAGAATTTTATGAGAATTCGATGAAGTTGCTGATAGATTTGCTCGTCATTCTTAGAGGCAAGAACGCAAAACGTTCGAAACGTAATGCTTAACCTACTCAAGTCACGAACAATGAAGTAAAGCCGTACACATGGGCTTGGGTAGTTCAACCCTCATTTAAGGATGGAATCACAATGAAAAAACGTACCCAACTCGGACTCGTCATGACTTCAGTCGCTATGGCACTAGGCTCTGCATCAGTGAATGCGGCGGAATTGGAAATCACCGTGACAAACGCAGCCAAAGGCATCTACTTTACGCCACTTATTGTCGCTGCACATGGTTCTGATCTTCAAATGTTCAGAACGGGCCAAGCAGCAACGCCTGAACTAGAAGCAATGGCAGAAGGCGGTGATATCTCTGGGCTTGCTAGTGTGATTGGTAACGCTGGTGGTGCGGTGGTAGAGAACCCTGCTGGTGGCATTTTGAACCCAGGTGTGGCAACCACCTTCACCTTGGATAGTGGCGACCACGGTTATCTTTCTCTGAGCGCGATGTTGCTGCCAACCAATGACGGTTTTGTCGGTCTAGATAGCTGGAAGATTCCAACGGAAGCGGGTACATACCGAGCAACGCTAAGAAGTTACGATGCTGGTACAGAAGCGAACGATGAGCTTGCGTCTAGCATGCCAAACCCACCTTTCATTACCTTTGGTACTGGCGGCACAGGCGTTGAAGCAACGGTAACTAACGACAAAGTTCACGTGCATCCGGGTAACCTTGGTGATAGCGACCCATCTGGCGGCATCAGTGACCTAGACAGCAGCAGCCATCGTTGGTTAAACCCAGTTGCAACCATCACAATCGTTGTGAAGTAAGGGGGATGTATGAAATACAGAATCTTACTAGTAGCAGCTTCAGTCGGCTTGCTCGCCGGTTGCCCAAGCGATGATGATAATGACGTAGTGAAATCGTACCGCTACACCGTCAACGTTTCGAACTTGACTGCGAATCAACCTATGTCTCCGCTTGCTGTACTCACTCACAATGGTGACTACCAACTGTTTGAAATTGGACAAGCCGCATCCGTTGAACTTGAGCACCTTGCCGAAGGCGGTAGTAACGCAGAGCTGATTGAATTGATGAACAGCAATGACAGTGTTTACCAAGGCATTTCGGGTAATGGATTGGTGTTGCCGGGTGCATCGGACGAAGTCACCATCACGGTTGACCCTAGTCGTTACGGTTACTTGTCTGTGGCGTCTATGTTCGTGAATACCAACGATGCTTTTGTTGGCGAAACGGGGCTATCGCTCAAATCGCTCGCAGTGGGTGAAAGCTATGAAATGAGCATGAACGTTTGGGACTCTGGCACAGAACTGAACGATGAACTTGCTGCAACCATTCCGGGCCCAGCAGGTGGCGGTGAGGGTTTCAATGCCGCGCGTAATGACAGCAATGACGTTGTTGCATTCCATGCGGGTGTTGTTAGCCAAGATGACGGATTAGCAAACTCAGCACTTTCTGCGAACCATCGTTTCTTGAACCCAGGTGCGAAAGTCACCATCACTCGAGTCGAGTAACACAGGCTCCGATGACGTCTCCTTTCCAAAGCGCTTGTAGCCGAGCGCTTTATCCCTCATGGCGTCATCGGAACCTTTTTTGAAAGAATTTCTAATTTGTTCCGGTCATGTGCAAAGTGAGGATACTCGAAGGCAAGGAAAGGACCATGGAACAACAGGCAATCAATTTAGTCGCGAACATCTTGTTGGTGGAAGATGACGATGATTTGGCAGAACTGGTTCAGATGCATCTCAAGTTTCAAGGACACCAAGTGTCGCGAGCCACAAATGTCGCCGATGCTAAAGCGCAATATCAGCAACAACCCTTTGATTTATTGATCCTTGACCGAGGTTTGCCAGATGGTGATGGTCTAGACATCTGCCATTATTTGCGTCAGCAACAAGATTGGAGCCCAGTGCTCATGCTGACAGCCAGAGACGGTGAAATGGATAAGGTTGACGGTTTAGAAGCAGGCGTTGATGACTACATCACTAAGCCATTTAGCGTATTAGAATTTCAAGCACGAGTGCGAAATGTGCTACGCAGAGTCAGCCAAACCGTAGAAGTCAAAGTAGCAAATGAAGTCCTCGACGATGCGATGGATTTTGGTCCGCTGAGAATCATTCCGGAGTTGCACCAAGTATCCCTAAACGATAAAGATGTCACTCTCACCGCGACAGAGTTTACTTTGCTGCAGTTTCTCGCGACTCGTCCGGGCAGAGTCTACAGTAAAGATGAATTGCTCGATCACGTTTGGAACACCAGTCATTCTGGTTATCACCACACTGTGTGTAGCACCATTAACCGTTTACGCAGCAAGTTGTCGTTGTCCGACTCTGATCATCACTTCATTCAAACTGTTTGGGGTGTTGGATATAAGTTTCAACCAAGACACTAACGCAAGAAAATAAGTCAAAACATCAAGCCAAGACAGTAAGTCGGCGGTTGTTTTCACCGTCATTTTTCAATCATCACGGGTGTTTCAAAAACACCGCTGTTTAAGGAGGCGATAGGATGAGCTTCAAATCTCGCTTGGTAGCATTTACTAGCTTGTGGTTCTGCCTCGCGGCGGTGGTGATTGCACTGACTTACAATTGGCAAAAAGAAACCATTGAGTTACGCACTAAGCAAAGCCTGCATAAAGAGCTGGCAAGCCATATGCGTGACGATAATCCGCTGATGATCGGGACGGATTACAACCCTAAAGCACTTAAGTCGATCTTTCACACGCTCATGCTGATTGGCCCTGATTTTGAAATCTACTTCCTCGATAGCCAAGGCAATATCACCACCCATGCAGCACCAGAAGGGGCGGAGATCATGGGGAAGTTGGATCTCAACCCCATTAAGCAATTCTTAAATGACCAGCCTTTTCCTATTTTGGGTGAAGACCCACGTAATCGTGGTGAGCACAAAGTCTTTTCTGTCGCGGCGATAGAAGAATTAGGCTCTACGGTCGGTTATCTCTACGTGGTGATTGGCAGTACCCGACATGACGCCATTGCCAATGCTCAAGTCGATACCCCTTACATCGCGCTGGCAGGATTGGTCTTAGTGTCCATTTTAGGCTTTGCCCTCGGGGCTTATGTGCTGGTCAAACGTAGCCTATTGAATCCGATTGAACGTGTGACCAAGCAACTTCAACAGCAAGCTGAACATGATTTTCGCCTGCAACCTGATTTTACTCACCAAGTGCCGGAGCTCGTGCCGATTGCGCACTCTTATCAGATGATGGCGAAGCATATTCAGCAGCAATTTTTGCAGTTGGAGTATCAATCGTCTCATCGTCGTCAAAGCTTGCTGCAGCTTAGTCATGATTTAAAAACGCCGTTATCGAGCGTGCTGGGCTATTTGGAAACGTGGCGTTTGCAACATCCGGAATCCGATCCATTAATTGACGTCGCTTTCCGAAATTGTGAGAAGCTCTCAACTCAACTGCATTCTTTATTAGACGCCGCACGCAAAGAAGCTCCAATGCCAAACTACGAGTACCGCCCCGTAGATCTTGGCGCGTTGATGGCAGAATGTGCTGAAACGATGCAGAGCCAGTTTTCTCGTAAAGAAGTGGTGTTGAAAGTGGATATCGATAGCGAAATCCAAACTGTGGGTGATAAGGGGCTATTGGAACGGTTGGTGTTGAACCTGCTTGAAAATGCATTGCGTCACAGCCCAATCGGCTCGGAAGTGCATTGCCAAGCGCATTTGAGTGAAGATAAGTCGCGTATCCACTTTGCCTTCGTCAATCACATCGAGGAAGAAGCGGAGGGCGGTTCTTTGGGGATCGGGACGAAGATTGTTCAATCGATCTTAATGCTTCACCACAGCTATCTTGAGACCAATGCAACATCCTCTCAATATCAACAGAAGTTCACACTTCTCGCAATCTAAAGAGAAGTGTGAGACATAAGTTAATGTTTATTCAATAACACCACATACGACGCGAGCGCCGCCACCACCTAGCTTACTTGGGTGATCGGAGTGATTGTCACCACCTGCATGGATCATTAACGCTCGACCTTTTAAATCCGATAATTTTAGGCGAGGCGCGACAACGGGCTGATTGGCATTGCCGTCCATGTCCACATAGAGTGGAGGCAAGTCGCCTAAATGATTGTCATCGGTCCAAGGATAGCCATGCTTCCCTGTGTTGTTAGGATCATAATGGCCACCTGCTGCGCCGCCTAATACGGTTTTGTCATCCTTTTCTATGCTATCGCAAGATGGATTAGTGTGAACATGGAAACCGTGCACACCTGCTGACAAACCTGATAATTGAGGCGTAAAAACAACGCCATAATCACTTTGTGAAATCTCAATGGTACCAGCGCTCTCATTGGTGTTGAGAGCAGTCATTTCTACCGTTTTTGCTAGCGCGTTAGGGGCGGCGACAAGAGCGGATGCAACTGAAATGCATAGCAATCCTTTTAACATGGGACCTCCTTCTTTTAGGGTGTACGCTCAAGCACATATTAGTGAAAACCTGTTTTACTTATGTCTGTTGAGCGGTGAGTTTATGTCATAGAGTGATGTGTATCACTTTATGGTCTTAAACTGATATCTCGATCCGAAATCAGCTTTCTTTTATTTAGTCTTAACATGTTGAGATCGTTAAGATATAAAAAGAATAGACGCCAATCTTAAAATAGCCTGAATATTTTTAAATTAACGCAAAGTTAAATTTTTAATGACTTTATAACAAAGCTCATAATTGTTTTATAAAGAATTTGGTGGAATTGTCCGCAATAAAGAATAATCAAATTAACGAATATATTAATGTGAACATTGTTGTTTATAGATTTGTGGTCAAACTGTTGCTTATATCATCAAATAAGATAAAAAATTGGAACTAAAGTCACTTAATGGCAGAGGAAAAAATTAAACTCTGATTGTAATGGGTAATAATGTTTTAGTAACAGATAGTTACGCACTTAAAATTAATAATATGGCTAATTTCCGACAAGGATTGAAAAAGATGAAAGACAAGGAATCTATTCAGACTAATAGCAGCCGCCGTAATTTTCTGAAAGGCGCAACAGGAGCTGTTGTTGCTGGTGTGAGTGCTTCCGCTTTCTCAGGCGTAGCTCAAGCACGAGAACAGAAAATTGATTGGAGCAGCCGCGGGCTAGGTAGAAAACACGATAAGCGCTTCTGGCGTAAAGTGCAAAGACAGTTCGTTTTGGATAAACGAACCACTTACATGAACATTGGTACAACAGGTTCAATGCCAAAACATGTTCTTGAAGATTACGAGCATAACAACAAGCTGGTGGCTAAATACCCTTGGGATATGAAAGGCAAATTTGGCTCTTGGCCGTATGTTTCTGAGATGGTTAAAGACGTCGCACCAGGTTTTGGTGCTAACCCAGAAGAGATCATTCTCAGCCGCAACACTACTGATGGCTTATGCTCGATCATTAATGGCTTACACTTTGAACCAGGTGATGTGATTCTAACGACACACCATGAACATATTGCTGCAACATCACCTATGAACGTAGCGAAACATCGTTTTGGTGTGGATGTGGTAGAAATTCAACTACCAGTATTTACTGGTACCGAAAACGTTTCTGAGCAAGATTACATTCAAGCGTTCCGAGACGCGCTTGATGCGAATCAAAACGTTCGCCTAATTGTTTTCTCTCATATCACATACAAAACAGGAACCGCGCTACCAGCAAAAGCCATTTGTGCTTTAGCAAAAGAGTATGGTGTACCTACTCTTGTTGATGGCGCGCATACGGTCGGTATGTTTGACCTTGATTTCCACGATATGGATTGTGATTTCTATGCAGGATCTGGTCATAAGTGGCAGTGTGGTCCGGGCGCGACGGGTATTCTGTATGTTCGTGATAACGGTAACCGTTTGAATGAGTATTGGAGTGACCGAGAGAACCCGTTATGGTTGATCAACTCCTCACTTTCTCATGCTGATTACCTGGGTAAACAGCTGCAAATGCAATACATTGGTAACGATAACTATCCTGCGAAACAAGCACTAGTTGATAGTTGCAAAATGTGGGATGAGATTGGTCGAGACCGTATCGAAGAGCGAGTTGTAAGCCTTGGTAGTTTATGTAAAACCTTGCTTCAAGAGTACTTACCACAAGCCAAAATGTATTCACCAAACGTGGAAGGCTTAACCAGTGGCTTAACGACGGTTAACCCGTTCTCCGATGTAACTAATGAAGAGATACTGACGGAATTCCGAGATCGTTTACGTGAAGAGTATGGTTACATCATCCGTACGACTAGCTTTAAGCTGCATAAGGATGATGACTTTGATACTTACGCGCTGCGTATCTCTACGCATTTGTTCCATGACGAACAAGATGTGGAAGGGCTCGTAGTGGCGATGACGAATTTGTATTACTCGTCGTTCTAACATCGTTGTTTATCACTCAAGCGCCCATTATTGGGCGCTTTGTGAAAGGTAAGGATATTATTATGTCAGTCATAACATTCAAAAGAACTTTAGCGACGGTGGCGCTCATGGTTACCTCTGTTGCGTCGTCTGCCGCTTGGTCAGACGATTTACAACAAATCCGTGAACGCGGTGTACTGCGTCACATTGGTGTCCCGTACGCTAACTTTGTCTCCTATATTGAACAAGGTGAAGTGGAAACTTTGACTGGCTTGGATGTAGAGATAATAAAAGGTTTTGCCAAGTCGTTAGGTGTTCAGTACCAGTATGTTCCAGCACAGTGGAGCGACGTGGTTGGTAAGTTGACAGGGCAAAATGTGCAATATCACAACAAGCAGGCTGTTGTCGGAGAAAGTGTTCCAATTGAAGGCGACTTGATCGCAAATGGCGTTACTATTCTTGATTGGCGCTCTGAGGTTGTCGATTTTTCACAAGATTATTTTCCTTCAGGTGTATGGTTGGTTTCCAGATCCGACTCTAGTCTGAGCCCGATTAAACCAAGTGGGTCGGTCGATGAAGATGTTAAAAACGTCAAGCAGCTGATCGATGGTCGCGAAGTGTTAGCTTTAGAACATTCTTGCTTGGATCCTAACCTTTATGACTTATATGACACAGGTGCAAAAGTTATATTACCTGATGGGGCGCGTCTCCTTAATGAGATGGTTCCAGCGATAATGAAAAATGATGCGGAAAGCACATTATTAGATGTTGCGGATACGCTAATTGCCCTCGAAAAATGGCCGGGCGAAATAAAAGTCATTGGCCCTATATCTGAAAATCAAAAAATGGCTGTTGCATTCCGTAAAAATTCCCCTGAATTACGCAAAGCATTTGATCGTTATTTAGACTCGATAAAAAAAGACGGTTCATACGAAAAATTAGTAAAAAAATACTATCCATCTATTTACTACTTTTATAACGATTACTTTATAGAAGATAAAAAGAAAGTCCGATGAATAAGGCCGTTAAAAAATTTTCCAGTAAAAGATTTATTACAATAAGCGCAATATTAGTTTCAATTTACCTAGCTATGCTTATTACTGTGACTAGCGTAGGTCAAAATAAATTAAAAGAATCTCAATACAGAGAACTAGATTTAAAAGTTAAAAGTTATGCAAGCACACTCGATAATTTATTTACCATAGCGAGTGAAGATGTTGATAATCTAGCTACAGATAAAACAATACAAACATTCTTTGGTAATTTAGCTTCTGGAATGTCAATGGAGTATGGATTAGGTGCCAGTCTAATTAATTTAAAGCGTCGCTTCGATGAGAAGATAGACAGTAAGCTAATTAATAGCAGCCAAATCTATAAGAAGCTCACGCTGGTAGGCAGTGATGGAGTCACCATTGTCACCACTGGATCTGAAAACCTTGCCGAGCACAAAATGGACATACAAACCTTAATGACTCAACACGGGCATCCCGAAGAGGTTTGTGCGACGCGATACAATGATGACGTTCGCATTCAAGTCATTAAGCAAGTTAAGTTCTCCGGAAAGCCTGTTGCCTTTTTAATTGCCGATCTTAATAAGAATATTGTTATTGACCAACTTACTAACCAAGAACACGAAGATAGTTATAGCCGAATGGTGCTAAAAATAAAAGACGTGGAAATGGTTGTATGGGATACCATAAATAAAACACCTTCTCACAATAAGGATGAGAACTATTTCGTTTCTGAGGCTATAGACGGAAAAATTTACTTTGAAGTGCCTGTGGATAAACATCACTTCAAATTGATGGCGTGGTTCGAGCCTTTGAGTGAACGAGATATATTTACATCACGGCTCTTTATTATTGGTTTGAGTATTCTCGCCGTTATGATCGTCATTGCTTTATGTTATGCATTCATCACGAACAATAATAGGATTGAATTGAAAATTAAGCTTGAGGAAGAAAAAAAGCGTAAAGATATTCTTTCTAAACAGAATAAAAAATTAACGAACGAAATTGAACGTCGAAAAGCGTCTGAAAAAGAACTCGCCTTCCAAGCTAAATATGACACATTAACCAATTTACCTAATCGTAGTTATGGTTCCGAGCGATTGGCTTTGGAGTTAATTAGGGCATCGCGTAGTGGGTCTAAAGTTTTGGTGATGTTCATCGACTTAGACCACTTTAAGCAGATTAACGATTCAATGGGACACTTTGTTGGGGATGAAATCCTTAAACTCAGTGCTCAGCGACTGTATCAAGTCGCAAGAAAAACAGACTTATTGGCGAGAATTGGTGGAGATGAGTTTTTACTCGTCATCCCTGATTTGCCTGATAATGATACTGCAAAGCGAGTTGCTTCAAGTGTACTTTCGGCGTTTAACGATCCGTTTGTTTGGAACAACCATGAATTCTTCTTGAGTAGCAGCGTTGGAATGTCTGTGTTCCCGGATGACGGAGACAACGCTGAGCAGCTCCTTGCATGTGCTGATATGGCAATGTATCGGGCGAAACAAGATGGGCGTGATGGCTTTTGTTTTTATAACCATAATATGAACCAAGACTTGCAACGCTACTTAGATCTGGAAAATCGTCTGAGAAGTGCGATCTCCAATCAGTTGTTAGAGCTGTATTATCAGCCAATTATTGAGCTGAGTAGTGGTAAAATCGTAGGGGCAGAAGCGCTAATGCGTTGGAATGATGACAAGTACGGATTCGTAAACCCTGAAGAGTTTATCTCTATTGCAGAGAAAAATGGTTTAATTCATCAAATTGGTGAGTTTGCTATTCAACAAGCGTGTCGACAAGCGGCACAATGGCAGAGTCTGACTCCGTTGTTTGTTTCTGTAAACTTTTCTAGTGTTCAATTTAGGTACTGCGAGCGCTTACTTACGTTTATTAAACACAGCCTTGAGGAGTCTGGTCTTCCGTCAGATAAGTTCGATATTGAAGTGACAGAAAGTCTCCTCTTCAATCACGATTCTGAGCTATTAGACATGCTTAATAACTTACGAGCGTTAGGCACCAAACTTACTATTGATGATTTTGGTACTGGTTATTCTGCGCTGAGTTACTTGCAGAAGTTTCCGTTCGACCGCTTAAAGATTGATCGTAGCTTTATGCAAAATATGTTCGAGAACGACTCAGACCGCGAGCTTGTCAACGTAATCATAGCAATGGCGAAAGCGCTGGATCTTAAGATCGTCGCAGAAGGCATCGAAGAACAGCGTCATGTGGATTACCTGAAAAACCTAAACTGTGAGTTCGGACAAGGTTTCCACTATAGCCGACCATTACCTGCTAAGGACTTTGAAGCACTTTTGGCTAAGCCTACCTGGCTATAATTCCTTTTATAACAACCTCATAGAAAAGCATTAATTGAATTTGTGCCTAGGATTCATTAATGCTTTTCCACCTTAAGGTATAATCCTTCCTCCTTCCTTGAATTACACTACAATTAATTGATGAGTGATAGCCCGTGACGCCCGTCACATAAAGGCTAAGCCTAATTCTAAACGAGTAAATACTCGCCAAAATAACTAGGAAGGAATTTCAAATGTCTTCTGCATTCTACCAACAGATTCAGCAGCAAATCGAAGAAGTAAAGGCGGAAGGCCTTTACAAATCAGAGCGTGTCATCACGTCTCAACAGCAAGCGGCTGTTAAAATCTCTACTGGTGAAGAAGTACTAAACTTCTGTGCGAACAACTACCTTGGTCTTGCTAACCATCCGGCACTTATCGAAGCGGGTAAAGCAGGCATGGACGAGCACGGCTTTGGTATGGCTTCAGTACGTTTTATCTGTGGTACGCAAGACATCCACAAAGAGCTTGAGCAGAAGCTTTCTAAGTTCCTAGGTAAAGAAGATACGATTCTTTACACATCATGTTTCGACGCAAACGCGGGCCTATTTGAAACTATTCTAGGCAAAGAAGACGCAATCATCTCTGACGCTTTAAACCACGCGTCAATCATCGATGGTGTTCGTCTATGTAAAGCAATGCGTTTCCGCTACTCAAACAACAACATGGAAGAGCTAGAGCAACAACTGATCGCTGCGAAAGAAGCAGGTGCTCGCCACATTCTTATCGTAACGGACGGTGTGTTCTCAATGGATGGCGTAGTAGCAAACCTTCCGGCTATCTGTGACCTAGCAGAGAAGTACGGCGCGTTGACTATGGTTGACGACTCTCACGCTGTTGGCTTCATGGGCAAAACAGGTGCAGGTACGCACGAGCACCACAACGTAGTTGACCGTATCGACATCATCACTGGTACGCTAGGCAAAGCAATGGGCGGCGCTTCAGGCGGTTACACATCTGGTAAAGCGGAAGTGATTGACTGGCTACGTCAGCGTTCTCGTCCATACCTATTCTCTAACTCTGTTGCACCAGCAATCGTAAGCGCTTCTATCCGCGTTCTAGACCTACTAGAAGAGAGCGGTGACCTACGTGACCGTCTATGGGAAAACGCAGCACACTTCCGTACTCGTATGGAAGACGCAGGCTTCACAATGGGTGGTGCTGACCACGCAATCATTCCGATCATGCTTGGTGACGCAAAAGTAGCAGCAGAATTTGCAGAGCGTGCGCTGGAGAAAGGCATCTACGTAATCGGCTTCTCATTCCCTGTAGTACCAAAAGGTCAAGCACGTATCCGTACTCAAATGTCTGCGGCGCACTCTCGCGAGCAACTAGACCGTGCAATCGACGCGTTCATCCAAGTTGGTAAGGACATGGGTCTTATTTAAGATTCTAGGCCTTAGACAATAGGGCCTTTAATTAAGGTTACATTATGAAAATTAAAGCATTATCAAAGCTAAAGCCTGAAGAAGGCATCTGGATGACTGAGGTTGATAAACCTGAAGTCGGCCATAACGATATTCTGATCAAAATTAAGAAAACCGCTATCTGTGGTACAGACGTACACATCTATAACTGGGACGAATGGTCACAAAAAACCATTCCAGTGCCTATGGTTGTCGGTCACGAATACGTGGGTGAAGTGGTTGCGATTGGTCAGGAAGTTCGTGGCTTTGAAATCGGTGACCGCGTATCTGGCGAAGGTCACATCACGTGTGGTCATTGTCGTAACTGTCGTGGCGGCCGTACTCACCTATGTCGTAACACGATTGGTGTGGGCGTTAACCGCGAAGGTGCATTCGCAGAATACCTAGTGATCCCAGCGTTCAACGCGTTCAAGATCCCTGAAGGCATCTCTGACGATCTAGCGTCTATCTTTGACCCGTTTGGTAACGCAGTACACACAGCACTTTCTTTCGACCTAGTAGGCGAAGACGTGCTTATCACAGGTGCTGGCCCAATCGGTATCATGGCAGCGGCAGTCGCGAAACACGTTGGTGCTCGTCACGTAGTGATCACGGATGTGAACGAATACCGTCTAGAACTTGCTCGTAAGATGGGTGTAACACGCGCAGTAAACGTGGCTGAAGAGAAGCTAGAAGACGTAATGGCTGAGCTAGGCATGACAGAAGGCTTCGACGTTGGTCTAGAAATGTCTGGTAACCCAGCAGCATTCAACTCAATGCTAACCACAATGAACCACGGTGGTCGTATTGCACTACTAGGTATTCCACCATCAGACATGGGTATCGACTGGAACCAAGTTATCTTCAAAGGCTTGGTGATCAAAGGTATCTACGGTCGCGAAATGTTCGAAACTTGGTACAAGATGGCTTCACTGATCCAATCTGGTCTGGATCTATCGCCAATCATCACGCACCACTACAAGATTGATGATTTCCAAGAAGGCTTCGACGTAATGCGCAGCGGCATGTCAGGCAAGGTTATTCTTGATTGGGAATAACTTATTCAAGTAAGAAATGCGCTCCTTTTTGGGGCGCATTTTTGTTTCATGAAGATTTTTGTTTCGGGAAGAAATGGTCGCCAATCTTTTCTAAACTTCTCGTATCGTTCTGCTACTTTTTTAGATTTTTTCCACTCAACTTCACCCTACCTTCTAACTCATTGTCGATTCTATATTTGGAACAAGATAATAACCACTTGTTTTTAGTGGTCATTTTTTAGCATTACATGCTTAAAAATCGTCACTTTTAAGTTTAATATTTTTATTTGCTGTTCGTCTTTATCCTTATCCTGCTTCTTTTTATTGTTTTACATTTTATATGCATTTAGTTTGTCATAATTGAGCTATAACTAATAAAAAGGTTACCGATATACAGTGGAATGTAAAAATGGAGCTTTATATGAAAAGATTTTATCTGATGATGCCTCTGCTCTTAACCTCATTTAGTTGGCAAGCGAGTGGAGCGTCAGTGAGCGGTACGATTGATGTTTCAATTAACCTTGTACAAGGTTGTGTGATTAATGGAAATAATGCGGTAGATGCAGCTTCTGGCGTTGGCTTTGGCTCACTCGCCTTTGGAGACGTGCCTGCAATCTTCAGTGAACAAGATGGTGTGGTAAATGGTGGTAGTGCGACGGGTATTGAAGTGCTTTGTAGTAACGGTGTGACACCGACGTTTACATTGGGCACCGGATTGTATGATGCAAGTGCGACCGTTGGTACCTATGCGATGTCAAATGGCGCGCAATTTATTGATTATACGTTGTTTACCGACTCAGACCGAAGCACACAAATTATACAAGGCGGGACGGTAGCTCTGTCTGAATTTACTAGTGCAACATCGCAAACTATTGAGCTTTTTGCGAAAGCTTACGGTACGAGCAGCATTGCCGGTACATACTCCGATACCATCAGTGTGACGCTAAGCTGGTAAAACGTGACGCTGGTTGTTAGGGGCTTTTCACTTGTCGCGATGAGTTTGTGCTCTTTAACTGTGCTGGCTGATGCGACACAAACTTTTCAGGTGTCTGCCACCGTAGATACAGGTTGTTTGATTAACGGCGCAGTACAAGAAGAAAGCGCAACCCAAGCCGGGCAAATAGGCACGTTAGATTTTGGTGAGCATTCTTCAGTTTACGCGACGGAAGTACAAGGCAGCATCACTTACAGTTCATCACTCACATTAAGTTGTACTCCGGGTATTACGATGAATGTTTCCGTAAATGGCGGGATGAATGCATCGGACGGTGTACGTAAGCTAAAGCACAGTGAAGAAGCGACAACGGTAGATTACTTTTTGTTTCAGGATCTAAATTATACGCAGGTGCTTGATATTGACACGCAATATTCCGTCGATACCGACCAAGACCCAGATAATATTCAGTTTCCTATCTGGGCAAAGGCAACAATAAATGGGAATGAAATGGCTGGAATTTATATGGATACGCTTACGCTGACATTAGAGTGGTAAGTGAACTTTGGAGGGGTGAAATGGAATTCATACTCAAAAAACTATTATTAATAACCTTCCTTTTTGTTTTTTTCTCAAATGCCAATGCTAACTCATTATTAATTTGGCCGATTTACCCCAAAATATCAGAGGAGAGTAATGCAACATCACTTTGGATGGTAAATAAAGGCAGTGTTGATTCTTATTTACAGGTGAGAATTTTTAAGTGGGAACAAAACGAAGGAGAAGATAGTTATTCAAGTCAAAGCCAGTTAATTGCAACCCCTCCGTTTGTCAAAATTGAACCAGGTGAAAAGCAGTTAATCCGCATCATCAACCAAGATGAGGCCTCTGCGGGTAAGGAGTATGCATACCGAGTGATCATAGATGAATTACCGCCAACTCAAAACCCTCAAACAGAATTGACGGAAAATGAACTCGCTGTAAAAGTCCGAATGCGTTACTCGATACCTTTGTTTATTTACGGGAAAGGGCTGACTGATACTCAAAAACCAAACCGTGACAGTGAATTATGGGATGATTTACAGGCACAGTTTATTAAGAAAAATAATCAGCGTTTTGTTCACATTAAAAATTCAGGAAAACACCATGTTCGCTTAGTGAATTTACAGTTGAATCTACCAAATAAAGATCCTGTCGTTATTTCCGATGGACTAGCTGGCTATATTCTTCCTGAACAGTATAAGGTTTGGTCTATTCCCCATAGTAATGTCAGACCCTTGAGTTTGAGCGCGAATATTGGAGGTAAACGTTACCAAATACCATTGAAGCAATAATGAATAGATTTAATACAATGAATGCTTTCTTTTGGTTGGTATTACTTAGCGTAACGTGGAGCAGTATTGGTCTTTGTGCAAATTCAGCAAACCACTTCTCTGAGCTACCGAGTCCTGAAAATTTCTCATTAGAAAAGTTTGAGAATATTAGCCTCAATCTGGAGTTGGTGATCAATCAAAGAGCAACAGGGCTTGTTGCGAAAGTTGAGCGAGTTGGCGATCAGTTCTTTTTGCTCCGGGAGGACCTCATTTCAGTTGGGGTTACCGCCAAGTCGTTGCCTGGAACCGAAGAGAGACTTGAGGTTACGTCTATCCCAGGTGTTAACGTGCGTTACTTGCAATCGTCATTGCAACTCGCAATTGACGTACCGCCTAATTGGTTACCGATGCAGAATTTATCAGCGCAGGATATGGGGCGATTTTCCCCGGCTCAGTTTGGGCGTGGTGGCCTGCTTAACTACAACGTATTTGGTGTGTACGAGAACGAAAGCCGACAAAAGGAGGTTTCTATCAATCATGAAGTCAGAGCCTTTTCTGAGTTTGGCGTTTTTTCTACTACCGGGATATTTAAATCTAACTTTCATCGCGATGTTCAGTCCCAGCAAAGCAGCCAGTACACTCGTTTTGATACGAGTTACGAGTACGTCAATCAAGAGAAGCGAATTCGTATGGAGGTAGGGGACTATATTGTTCGCCCTTTATCTTGGAGCCAACCAGTAAGACTGGCGGGTATTCAGTTGTCACATGATTTCTCTATGCGTCCGGATGTCGTGACGACGCCGTTACCTGCATTTTATGGTGAGGTCACAGCGCCCACTACGTTAGATTTGTTTATCAATGGCTTTAAAACTGACTCAATGAATGTTGGGCCCGGTCCTTTCATTATTAACGATATTCCAATGCTCTCTGGTGCTGGGGAAGCAACGGTAATTGCAACGGATGCTCAAGGTAAGCAAACGGTCATGACCAGCCCATTTTTTCTCTCTTCCGATCTACTCAAGACCGGATTTACATCTTACAGTGCGAGTATTGGTGCGATCAGAGAAAATTTCGGTAATGCATCTAACGACTATGGAGACGGTGGCGTGGTTACCGCTCTGCGTCATGGCATGACTGATTGGTTAACACTAGAAGCTCAAGCTGAAGCAAAAGATGACCTGATCGTTGCGGGGCTGGGCTTTGTCACCAATGCTTTCAACTTGGGTACGGTGGATGCCTCGTTTCGTGTGAGTAATTTTCAGGATCAATCTACCTCATATGCGCTAGGTTATAGTTATCAGTCTCGGCTGTTTAGCTTCGCTGCTCGAACTCAAGTAGAACAAGCCGACTTTTATACCTTATCTCATTTACCAAATTACGAAATGCTCGATGAAGGCAAGGACGCTTCACTCGCGTCGCGTCATCTATCACAAATCAATATGGGAGTCCGTTTGGGAGATTGGGGCTCACTTTCTGGTGGGTACTTTGATATTCAACAATCCGACTCAGATTCACGTACCCTAAACCTTACTTATAGCTACGCTCTGCCTTTTAATATCAATATGTCCCTTTCTTACAACCATAGTATTGGTGGTCAGAGTGTTACGTTGGCGCAATTCTCTCTACCTTTCAGTTCTTTGGGGGGAAGTTCGGGGCTAACGCTGAAAAGAGAGGACGATGGCGATGTGCGAGGTCGAGTGGGTTACAGCCGCCTCGCGCCAATACGAGGTGGGTGGGGCGTCAATTTAGCGCATGATATTAACGAACACCCAGAAAACCGTAAACAGGCCGATTTGACCTACCGTGCGTCATGGGCGCAGTTCAGAGCGGGGTTAAATGGCACCAGTGGCGACTATGATTATTTTGCGGAAATGGCAGGTTCGGTCTCTACATTGGATGGAGAAATATTCCCGGCGAATGAAGTGTATGACAGCTTTGCGGTAGTGAGCACCAGTGGTTTTGAAGGTATTCCGGTTAAATATGAAAATCAAATTGTCGGAGTGACAGACGATGAAGGTTACTTACTTGTTCCTTGGGCTACGGCGTATTACACCGCCAAATATGAAATCGATCCACTTAATTTACCTGCCAATGCTGCGTTTTCTGCGACAGAGCAGTTTGCTTCGATACATTCGGGCTACGGCTACCTGTTAGAGTTCCCAATAGAGCTACAAATTGCACTGAGCATGACGGTGGTAGACGAAAATCATTTGTTCCTTCCGATTGGTACATATGGCCGCTCAGAAACGGGCTTAACAAGCCAAATTGGTTGGGATGGTTTTACCTACTTTGAAGGCGTTGACCCAGGCCGCTACATTCAGTTTTATCCTCAAGGACAGCCGCCATGTAAAGTGTTTATTGAGGGGTTGTATCAGCGTGAGAGTCAAAAAATACAAACATTGCCTGAGCAGGTTTGTATCAAAGCCGAAGAAGAGACCGCACTATGATTTTGCGCCGCTGGCTTGCTAGCCTACTTCTCTTTTTCTCGTTCTCGACAATGGCTTGTCAGCTCACGGCGGCAACACCTTTAATCTTGTTTGGCAATGTTTCTTCGTTTACTGTTTCAAGCTCTCAGCAGCAAAGCTCAGCTCAGCCTCATGCGGGGATTACGTGTGACTTTTCTACACTTGTGTCTTTGTTAAGTGGCGACTACGTATCAGCAACGTTTAACAGTATAAATAATGGTTTGCTATTAAATGAGGATGATCCGAGTTCGGAGCTCAGCTATCAGATTTTTGGCGATCCAGGTCTTTCACAAGAGTATGTATTCGGCCAAACTTACAATTTTTTTGAAATCGGGTTAATCGATTTACTCGGGTTGTTTGGCACTCAAGCCGAGTTTCCGCTCTATGCTCGGACGGGAGTGGGTAGTAATCTTTCCGCTGGGACTTATAAAGACCAAATCACCGTATCCTGGATTTGGGATTACTGTAAGGGTATCGGGGTTCTAGGGGTATGCATTGGCCGCGCCAATGGCAGCGCTCAAAGCGTGATTACGGTTGAGTTGGAAGTGACCCCTGATTGTATGATCACAGCGCCAGATATTGATTTTGGTTCGTCCCCATTAGTGGCCGGTTTTGAACCAGTCAGTCAGGTTATATCGTTAACTTGTACCAAGAATAGTTCCTTCTCCATTGGCTTGAATGACGGCCTAAATGCGTCCGGCGGTCAGCGGCGAATGATTTCTAGTGGTCACTATTTGGAGTATGAAATCTATAAGTCATCAACGATGGAGCGCTGGGGAGGAACCAGTTCTGAACGTCGTGAACACAGTGACGTCGATACTGGCGGCTCCATTCCTGATGGTATCACTCCACAGAATTATAATTATCGCGCGCAGATACTAACCAGCCAAACGACCCCTCCTGCAGGTACTTACACCGACTCAATAATCGTTGACGTTCAATTTTGAGCATCATGTCAATTACATCATTAGAGGCTTCTATTCCAAAAATCTTTTGTAATCATAGTTTTCACTCTGTCACTGCTTAATTTTGTGAGATTAGTATGGCTTTATTCTCACGGAATTTAACTTTCAGAAATAAGGAAAATGATGAAGAAGTCACTAACAACATTAGGTTTGGCACTGGTATTTACAGGAACAGCTTATGCAGCAAGCTGGGGCTACGAGGGAAACCATGGGCCAGCTCATTGGGGTGAGTTTGCATCTGAGTGCGCGAAAGGTCAAAACCAGAGCCCAATCAACATTGAATCGGCGACCGAAGCGAAGCTAGAAAAATTGAATTTCGACTACGAAGGTAAGGCAATTTCACTGCTGAACAACGGTCACACTTTACAGACTGGTTTAGAAGGTAAAAACACACTCACCATTGATGGTAAAGAGTTTATGTTGAAACAGTTCCACTTCCATACGCCATCTGAAAACCATGTGGATGGTAAAGAATACCCACTAGAAGTACACTTTGTGCATGCCGACAAAGTAGGTCATCTAGCTGTTGTCGCGGTGTTCTTTAAACTGGGTGACGCGAACCCAGATCT
This sequence comes from Vibrio sp. 378, assembly GCF_033339435.1. Classification (NCBI taxonomy): domain Bacteria; kingdom Pseudomonadati; phylum Pseudomonadota; class Gammaproteobacteria; order Vibrionales; family Vibrionaceae; genus Vibrio; species Vibrio sp. 378. Next base: position 294,885 of record NZ_JAWOUO010000002.1, on the reverse strand, counting down.
AGCTAAGATGCTAGCTAACACTCCAACTAAAGATCAAGATGTTACCATCAAGGTTCCATTTGATGCGGATGCCCTTATCCCAAGTGATAAAGACTACTACCGCTTTAACGGCTCACTAACGACACCACCATGCTCTGAAGGTGTGCGTTGGTTGGTGATGAAAGAAGCACAAACTATTTCTCCTGAGCAGATAAAATCTTTTTCGGAAGTAATGGGGAAAAACAATCGCCCAATCCAACCGCTGAATGCACGTATAGTGTTAACGCAACAATAACCACTTCATGCGAAGAAAAATAAAAAGCCCGCTTAAACACAGCGGGCTTGATTATTTGGGTATTGGTGAGAACTAGAAGCCGTGATCTTCTTGCTCTTCCGCTTTTACCATTTGTATAGGATCAAGCTTAAGCGTCTGAGTAGGGAACGCGATATCTGCATCGTGTTCTTTAATGATGTTGATTACCTTAAGCAGTATGTCCTGCTTAACCTCATGGTATCTCACCCAATTCACGGTTTTAGTAAAGGTATAGATAAAGAAGTGCAATGATGATGGACCGAATGTATCGAAGTTGACGATAAGTGTTTGGCGTGCATCAATGTCTTTGTGATTTTTCAGCATTTCTTTTACCGCGGTGATAATTTGCGGCATTTTTTCAGCATCGTCGTAACGAAGTCCAATTTTTTCGTAGATACGTCGGTTCAGCATGCGAGATGGGTTTTCTACGACAATGCTGCTAAACACTGAGTTTGGCACATACAGTGGACGCTTATCGAAAGTTCGGATAATGGTCATACGCCAGCCAATGCGTTCTACCGTCCCCTCTATTTGTCGGTCTGGAGAACGGATCCAATCGCCAACTTTAAATGGACGATCGAAGTAGATCATAAGACCTCCAAAAAAGTTAGACAGCAAATCCTTCGCCGCTAAACCGACGATCAAACCACCAACACCACCGAAGGTAAGTAGGCCCGATAGTGACAGACCAAATGCCTGCATTACGGTTAGAATTCCGACGGTAATAAAGAACAGGCGCGCGACCTTAGCTATCGCTTGTACTGTTGTTTCATCTCGGTTCTTTTGTTCGAGAACATGCTCTTCAACATTGGTAATGAGCCGCATAACGGTCCATACGAAGATGCTGATGATTAAAATCAGTTTCAGCGTACTTAACCAGTTTATTTTATCGTTGAGCTCGCTCTCCAATATGATGCCAATAGAGACGGTTGCTGGCCAACACCAAATGAGTGTGCTGACGGGCGCTTTTAGCGCATCAAGCAACATGTCATCCCAGTGGAAGGGCGTTTTCTCTACGAGCGCAGCGAGGCGAGAGCGGATCAGCCGCCAAGCTATCCAAGCTATAAAGCTAGCGAGCGTAATGAAAAGGACGCTCCCACTCCAATTTTGATGAGACGTTTCAATGTAGCTTTGTAATTCGGTAAACCACTGTGGCATATGTAACTTATTTCTAGTGAACCATGGAAGGAAAGGTAGCAGATATTACTCCTTCACCCCAGTGATTTCCTTTAAATCATTTACTTATGTCTAAACCGTCCGAGATGGACTTTTCCTTCCGATGACAAGAGAGTCACCTCAATGTTCTGTTGAGCGACCGCCTCATGCATGTTCAGAGGTACGCTACCAATGATTGAGGGTTGATATTTGGACGATCAATTATAACTTCTCTGACTTATCGCTAACATTTATCTTAAGTAAGTGTGAGAGTGTATTGGCTCTTGAATTAGCGGAGGCAGATATGGAATTTACAGAGCTGGATCGAAACGCGCTCTACGACATCTGGATGTCACAAAAAGCCAAAATGCACATCACTCAAATGGAAATGGCGAAGCGCCTTGGTTTGAGTCTACACGAGTTTTCTGGCTTGTTACGTGGTAATTCTCCACTGACGCTAGGTTTTGTAAAACAGCTATGCGAGCAGCTACATGTACGTCCTGGTCAGGTGATTCCGTCTTTGACGGAGCGTGATCTATCTGCATCTGGTACCGTTTATTTACAAAATCGTGTGACGGTGGATGGCGATATCAGTAACGTGTTTATCGACGGAAACCAAGTCGTGATCGAGTACGTTCACCAAGTTAGCTAGCTTGCTCGTCAAATTATCGGGTTGAAGAGCAACAAAAAACGAGCCACTGTTGGCTCGTTTTTTCGTTTCTGTTTTGCTCGATTGCAAAGATTATGGGATTTTCACTAGCGAATCGCGTGAAAGATCCGCGATAGACTTAGCGCCAGTCAGCGTCATTGCTACACGCATTTCTTTATCGTACAGATCCAGTAGGTTTTCAACGCCTGCTCCGCCTTGTGCAGCCAATGCGTACACAAATGAACGGCCAAGAAGCGTACAGTCTGCACCAAGTGCGAGCATACGAACGACATCAAGACCAGTACGAATACCAGAGTCTACGAAGATCTTAAGATCACCTTTTACCGCATCCGCAATGCTTGGTAGTGCTTTAGCACTTGAAAGTACGCCATCTAACTGACGGCCACCATGGTTAGATACCACAATGCCATCTGCGCCGAAACGTACCGCATCTTTCGCGTCTTCTTCATCTAGAATGCCTTTGATAACCATTGGGCCATCCCAAAAATCACGAATCCACTCAAGATCTTTCCAGGAGATAGAAGGGTCGAAGTTTGCGCCTAACCAGCCGATGTAATCTTCTAGCTTTGTTGGTTCGCCACGATAAGTTGAGATGTTACCTAAGTCGTGCGGTTTACCAAGTAGACCCACATCCAGCGCCCAGCTTGGGTGGCGCATCGCCTGGAATACACGACGCATGGCTGCGTTAGGACCACTCATACCTGAGTGCATGTCACGGTAACGTGCGCCAGGAACTGGCATATCAACGGTAAACACCAGCGTTGTTACGCCTGCTGCTTTTGCACGCTCAAGTACGTTTTTCATAAAGCCACGGTCTTTAAGCACGTAAAGCTGGAACCACATTGGACGTTCAATTGCAGGTGCGACTTCTTCAATCGGACAAACCGAAACAGTCGACATAGTAAATGGGATGCCTTTTTTCTCGGCTGCTTTTGCTGCTTGCACCTCGCCTCGGCGCGCGTACATACCAGTTAGACCAACAGGAGCTAGCGCGATTGGCATTGCCAGTTTCTCACCGAAGATCTCGGTTTCGAGGCTCAAATCTGTCATATCGCGTAGGACGCGTTGGCGAAGAGCGACATCACCTAAATCGTCAGTATTACGCTTCAGCGTGCGTTCGTCGTAAGAGCCGCCATCAATATAATGGAATAGAAACGGGGGAAGCTTGGCTTTCGCGGCAGCGCGGTAGTCAGTAGAAGCTGAGATAATCATAATGGTGTCCTAGCGGTTATTCTAAGCAAAGTTGTGGAGCAATTTGCTCTTTCGTTGAGCCTTCATCGCAAAGCAGTGAAGACATCAAAATGAGTATAGTTACCTATGGTTCACTTACGTTTGAATCGGTGATGTTGGTAACCCATTTACATAATTGGTTGAAAAATTTTATCAAATCACTCAATCAGTTATGCAAACTGGAAAGGGTGACACAGCTGTCGGGGGAATTGATGTAGCAAGCTAAATCAACATGTCGGGGTAGTAGTGCAGACAGCTGTGTCAAATTAGGCAGGGCTGTAAACCCTGCATTTCGCGTTACTTCATTAAGACATCTGTCATTTGGAAGCCATAAATCAGCACCAATCCAATAATGCCCGTCATTACAATGTAGTAGAACGTAGGGATAATCGTCTTACGCAATGTTGCGCCTTCTCGACCAAGCAAACCTACCGTGGCTGATGCGGCAACAACGTTGTGAATCGCAATCATGTTACCTGCGGCAGCACCGACGGCCTGGAGTGATACAACAATCACACTCGAAATAGACAACGTTTGTGCCACTTCGAATTGGAACTGGCTGAACATCATATTTGATACCGTGTTTGAGCCAGCGATGAACGCACCCAGTGCACCAACGGTGGCACTCAGCGCTGGGAACGCAGAACCAACAAGGTCAGAGGCGAAGTTTGCGGTTGTGACGGGCATACTTGCTAGGTCAGCACCGTTGATGCCTGAGTTGATAAAGATACGAACCATCGGAATGGTAAATACCAAGACAAAACCCGCCCCAATCAGTGTTTTGCTTGACTCGCCAAACGCTTCACGCAATGGCTTTACACTACCGCTTTGTAACATTGCAGCAAGTAGTGCGACAAACACCAGAATGCCACCAGGAAGGTATAACGGCTGAATCGCAGCGCTAACGCCAGTCTCACCAAGAATGTTGCTGAACGACAAACTTACGCTTTGTACAAAGCCTTTCAGTTCTGGGCTTACGCGGCTTGCGACGAGAATAACTGCCAGCATTACATATGGAACCCAAGCTTTTACGATGCTCATTGGCTTGCCCGGATTATCGTTTAGATCGACTTTTAGTGAGCCTAACCACTCTGCAGGCCACTTGTCTTCGCTTTCGAAATCCCACTTAGTCTTTGGTACTAAGAAGCCTTTTTTCGCTGCGGTAACAACGATAGACAGACCAACCAAACCACCGATAAGTGAAGGGAACTCTGCACCTAAGAAAACACCGGTTAACGCGTATGGAACGGTGAAAGAGACACCAGCGAATAGTGCAAATGGTAGAATATCCAGACCTTCACTCCAGCTTCTGTTCTTGCCGAAGAAACGTGTTAACATCATCGCCATTAATACTGGGATCATCGTACCTACGACTGCGTGAATGACAGCAACGTGCGCTGTGATATCTTGCAGGTACATTTCCCACGTTGCACCTTGTGCGGCCAACGACTCACTGATGTTATGGGTGTCTAAACCTTTGTTTACACCTACGATGATAGGCGTGCCTACCGCGCCGAATGAAACAGGCGTTGACTGAATCATCATGCCCATAAGGACAGCGGCTAGCGCAGGAAAGCCGATTGCAACCAGTAGTGGTGCAGCGATTGCTGCCGGGGTACCGAACCCAGATGCGCCTTCAATGAACGAGCCAAAGCACCAAGCAATGATGATGGCTTGTACACGGCGGTCAGCCGAAATATCGGTAAATCCATTACGGATTGTGGTGATCGCTCCAGTGTGTTTTAAAGTGTTGAGCAAGAAGATGGCACCAAACACGATCCATAGAACAGAGACAGTAATGCCCAGTCCTTGGAATACGGAGGCCAGTACGCGATTGGCTGACATATCCCAAAACATTAGTGCGATAGCGACGGTTAGACCGAACGCAACAGGCATGGCTTTTTTAGCAGGCCAGTTGAGACCAACCAATAAGATGGCGGCAACAACAATTGGCGAAAATGCCACTAGGGCAAGTAGGGTTTCACTCATTTGTACATCCTTCGTACGCTGACTTCTCGAACGGTGTCAATCCGCTGTAGAGGTGACTTTTTGTTGTAATGGTTTTGTTAATTTGGCGTGAATTTACTCCTTTATTTTTTGTTGATATAGGGAAATAATGAAAATAATTAATTCCAAAAGTGACATAATGGTATGAGAGCAGACGACTTAATCCTATTTTCTCAAGTAATCGAACTTGGCAGCTTTAGTAAGGTTGCAGAGGCAAATAACCTTACAAATTCGGTAGTTAGCAAAAGAATGGCGAGGTTGGAGGAAGAAATAGGGGCTCAGCTATTATATCGAACAACGCGCAAATTAACCTTGACCGAGGCAGGTAAGGTGTTACTCCACAGTGCTAAAAATGTGAAGCAGGCCACTCAGGAGGCTATGGATGCTGTTGCAGGCTTTGGAGAGAATGTGAGCGGTCATATAAAAATGTCCGTGCCGTGTATCTCTGGAGATTTGATACTTGCTGATGCTGTTGCCGAGTTTTGTAACCTTCATCCGGGTCTGACCGTGGACATGTCATTGGATAACCGCTTTGTCGATTTAGTGGCTGATGGTTACGACTTAGTCATTCGAACTGGCTACCTAGCCGACTCCAGTTTGATCGCACGACATATTCTCGATTCCCAATGGGTGGTATGCGCGTCCCCTTCATATATCGCTAAAAATGGGAAACCGATCGAGCCGATTGATCTCACCACGCACAATTGTCTGCAATACGCTTACCAAACCACAGGTGCAACGGATTGGGAGTTTAAAGGAGAAGATGGCAATTACATCGTCAAAGTATCGGGCTGCTTTTCTACTGATAACGCGACCGCATTACGTAAAGCCGCTCTGGGCGGCCATGGTATAGCTTACGTCCCGCGATGCTTGGTGTATCATGATATTCGCAATGGCCAACTGGTGGATATTTTTCCTGAACTAGTGGGTAAAAAGTTGGGTATCTATGCGGTGTACCCGTTTACTCGTCAACCACCGAATAAAGTGAAACTGCTTATTGAGCACATTCGTGATCGTTACTTAACGATATCTCATTATTTCTAGTTCCTTCATAGATTTAAAACAATGTCATTGAAATCAAAATTGGGTGCTCTAAGGTAATCACCGCTATAAAACGATTGAAGATAAACAACTTAATAAAAACAACGGAGTAACACGGACGTTATGCATTACCCAAAAACACGTAAAGATTCTGTCGTGGACACTTATTTTGGTCACGACATTACCGACCCTTATCGCTGGTTAGAAGATGATCGCAGTGAAGAAACCGCTCAATGGGTTTCGGGTCAAAATTCGGTCACCTTCGATTTCCTTGGTCAGATACCGTACCGCCAACAAATCCGTGACTTAGTGGCGAAGAGTCAAAACTACGAAAAATATTCCCAGCCATTTGTACGTGGTGACTACACCTACTTCTACAAAAACGACGGTTTGCAAAACCAAAGCGTATTGTATCGACGTAAAGGCGAGGGAGAAGCCGAGGTTTTCCTTGATCCAAATACTTTCTCCGAAGAGGGCACGACCTCTCTTGGCGAAGTCAGCTTCTCTAAAGACTACCGTTTGGTCGCGTATTCCATCTCGGAAGGGGGCAGTGATTGGCGTAAGATCTTTGTCATTGATACGGAAACCAAAGAACAGTTAGAGCCTGAGATTGTTGATGCGAAGTTTACGTCGATTTCTTGGCTGGGCAGCAAAGGCTTCTATTACTCAAGCTACGATAAGCCGCAAGGCAGTGAGTTGTCTGCTCGAACTGAGCATCACAAGCTTTATTATCATGAACTTGGTACCCCTCAATCTGAAGATAAAGTGATTTTTGGTGAGTTGGATACGCAAGTTCATCGTTATGTGTCTGGTACGACGACGACAGATGATCGCTTCCTCATTATCTCTGGCGCAGAATCTACATCGGGTAATCGTCTGTTTTATATAGATTTACAGTCTGACTCCCAAGCAATTGTGACGCTGCGCGATACAACGCAAGGCGACACCTACTTAATTGATAGCCAAGACGCAACCTTGCTGCTTTACACCAACCTAGACGCGCCGAATGGCAAAGTTGTCAGCTACAACACTCAGACAGAACAATGGGCTGACGTGATTGCTGAACAAGAACAGCCGTTAGAAATCAGCAAAGGTGGCGGTTATCTGTTTGCGACTTATATGGTAGATGTGCTTTCTAAAGTGCAGCAGTTTAACTACCAAGGTGAGTGGATTCGAGATGTACAATTGCCGGGAGAAGGCACGGCTTATGGTCTGGCGGGTAAAAAAGAAGAAACCACACTTTATTACACATTCACTAACTACGTGACGCCTCCGACGATCTTCTCATTTGATGTCGAATCTGGTGGTTCGACGCTGTTTCAAGAATCAAAGGCACCGTTCGATCGTAATGAGTATGAATCAAAACAGGTGTTTTACACCTCAAAAGACGGCACGCAAGTTCCGATGATCATCTCATACAAGAAGGGCATTGCACTTGATGGTAGAGCACCAACCATGTTGTATGGTTACGGCGGTTTTAACATCAGCCTCACTCCAATGTTTTCTGGCAATGTAGCCAACTGGTTAGAGTTGGGTGGTATTTACGCTGTCGCCAACATGCGAGGCGGCGGTGAATACGGTAAAGCCTGGCACAACGCAGGTACTCAGCAGCAAAAGCAAAACGTGTTTGATGACTTTATTGCGGCGGCGGAATACCTGATTGAAAACGACTACACTAGCTCGGATCGCCTAGCGATTCGCGGTGGTTCTAATGGTGGTTTGTTAGTTGGAGCGTGTATGACGCAACGCCCTGAACTATTCAAAGTCGCGCTGCCTGCGGTTGGCGTGCTTGATATGCTGCGTTATCACACGTTTACTTCTGGAGAAGGCTGGAAGTATGACTATGGCACGTCGGAGCAAAGTGAAGCGATGTTCCAATACTTGCTTGGTTACTCTCCTGTTCACAATGTAAAAGAAGGCGTGCAATATCCTGCTACCTTGGTGACAACTGCTGATCACGACGACCGAGTTGTGCCAGCACATTCGTACAAATTTATTGCGGAGCTGCAAGACAAGCAGCAAGGCGCTAATCCAGTATTAATACGCATTGATGTCAATGCAGGTCATGGTGCAGGAATGCCGCTGAGTAAGCAAATTGACCTCACCACAGACGTGTATGCATTTACGTTACATAATATGGGTATTGAGTCGATTTAATGCCCTAGTTGTTCGAAGCTTCTGAGAATAAAAAAATGCCGCGACAGTGTCGCGGCATTTTTCATGGTTGGGGGAACTCAATTCATACTGTTTGCCAGTATTTGAGCCAGGTTGACTAAGCCTGACCCTTGAACCAACCAGTCTCGGCGGCCAAACCGAAAGGCAGCTACGCCATTCTTAAGACAAGATGAATTTATCACCTTTTCTTAATCCTAGTTTATGAATATGAAACTGTGATGAACCTAAGCCGCATTGTGCTGATTTTCACTGTTTTCAAGATCAAATGAGGCATCTATCAGTTTTTTCGTGTAGTCATTTTTAGGGTTTTGGAAAATCTTTTCGGCCGTACCTTGTTCCATGACCTCGCCCTTTTGCATGACTAGAACACGATCAGAGAGTGCTTTAACTACTGATAGATCGTGGCTAATAAACAAGTAGCCAATATTGTGTTTTTTCTGCAAATCTTTCAGAAGGTCAATCACTGTCAGTTGCACCGAGCGGTCTAATGCAGAGGTCGGCTCATCAAGCAAAATAAACGAAGGTTCAAGAATCAGTGCTCGCGCGATAGCAATACGCTGACGCTGGCCTCCTGAAAACTCGTGCGGATAACGGTTGATGGACGCGGGATCTAAGCGGACCTCACGGAGCACGTCGCGCGCTTTCTGCATACGTTCTTTTTTACTCAACATTGGTTGGTGGACAGTTAATCCTTCTGTGATGATCTCGCCGATAGTCATACGAGGAGAAAGCGAACCATAAGGGTCTTGGAATACCATCTGAACGTCTTTTTTCAGCTCAAAACGTTCTTTGTTTGTCAGCAAGGCCATATCTTGGCCTTTGTATTCTATTTTGCCAGTTGAGGGCAGTAGACCTATCAAAGCTCGGCCGAGTGTAGACTTACCTGAACCGGACTCCCCAACGATCCCGAGGGTCTCTCCTTGTTTAAGCTCAAGAGAAATGCCTTTTACCGCTTCGAAGTACTCATTCTTGCTCGCAATAAAATGCGACTTTACCAAGAATTTGACTCGTATATCGTCGGCCTTTAAGAGCTGTGTAGCACTTTCGCTAATAGGCTCCTTACTGCCTTTAGGAATCGAGTTGATTAGCATACGTGTATATTCGTGCTTTGGGTCCTCGAAGAGTATTTGCGTTTCGCCTTCTTCGACGACTTCTCCTTTACACATCACAATGACACGGTCTGCAAAGTGTTTTACGACGCCTAAGTCATGAGTAATAAATAGGATTGCCATGCCCATCTGAGCCTGAATTTCTTTAATCAGGTGCAACACTTCTGCTTGAACCGTGACATCCAACGCCGTTGTTGGTTCGTCGGCGATCAAAATATCGGGCTCGTTAATCAGTGCCATCGCAATCATGATACGTTGCAATTGACCACCAGAAAATTCGTGTGGGTACTTGTTGTACGCTTTTTCTGGGTTTGGCATATGAACCAATTCAAACAGCTCTAACACCTTTGCTTTTGCTGTTCGTCTGTCGACCGGGCGGTGACACATGATGGCCTCAGCGACTTGGATACCCACCCGCATGTACGGGTTTAGTGAGGTCATCGGCTCTTGAAAAATCATGCCAATGCGATCACCGCGAATACTTTGCATTTCACGCTCTGTTTTATCCAAGATGGAGCTACCCTCAAACATGATGGATGAGCTTTCATGCACAATAGCGTTGTCTGGCAGTAGTTTCATCAGTGCATTGGTTGATACTGACTTGCCAGAGCCAGATTCGCCAACGATGGACAGCGTCTCGCCTGCTTTTAAATCGAAGCTAACATTCTTTACTGCATCGACGATCCCATCGTTTGTCGTAAAGCTGACTGATAGGTTGTTCACCGAAAGAATGGTTTTAGAAGACATCACAGATCCTTGTGGTTGATAAAGCAAATGATACTCAAGCAATGGACAGCACAAACCTAGCTGGCCTCAATGCTTGAGCTTTAGATTAATTATACAGGTGAGAAGGCGAAGATTTTGCCGAACTCATTGCTTGCAAATGTAAGAACTGCTCATGCGCGCGCGTTACGTGCTCGAGTTCTATCATCCATTGAGCATTACGTTGGGCAGAGCAAAATGCCGCCATGTGAGCTAACAAGTCTTCGCTCTGTTGACCAAGTAGGTGACCTACGCGCTCAATCAGTTCATGGCTCTCTAGCTGCAAAAATTGAAATAGCGCGTAAGTTTGATTGAGTATTGAGAACGCATCATGCTGTAAGCCGAGTTTGTTGAGAATCTCTGATTGCGTCACGCTGGCATCTCTAAGCCCCGTAATGAGACATACAAACTGGCAAGGTTTAGTTTGTGCATTTTCTAGCGCTAGATGAATGTGGTTGGGTAGATTGTTGAGCACGTCGTCATATAAACGATGAGCTTCTGGCCAATGGCCTTGTTCCATCAGTTGCTCCGCTTTTAAGTAGCGCATCCAGCATTGCTCAATATTCATATCCATCTCCACAACATTTGATTTGTTTAGATATTAAATGAAATTGATTATCAATTGCAAGTGCGTGTTAATATCACTTATGTGTTCATAAAATGTCCAATCAATCTAGGGTGGAAGGTAAATCACTTAAAATTAAGCAAATAATCTCTACACTCAAATAACGAAAATAAGAAAAAAGGAAGTGGATATGGCAATACTAAGATTGGAAGCTAAGCAGCTATATTCTGTAGCAGATCTAGAGAATATGCCATGTAAGTCGACCAAGGAGTTACCTCCAATTGATGAAATCGTGGGCCAAGAGCGCGCGCAAAAAGCGGTCGAGTTTGCGATGTCCATCAAAGAGAAAGGGTATAACATCTACGCCATTGGTCAGAATGGGCTAGGTAAACGCACCATGATCTTGCGCTATCTGAATCGTCACCAGCACGATGCAGCAGCCCTGTTTGATTGGTGTTACGTTGCGAACTTTGAGGATACCCGTACACCAAAGGTATTAAAGTTGCCTTGTGGTATCGGAAATAAGCTACGTGTTGATATTGAAGCTTTAATGGGCAAATTATTGAATGCTTTACCCCTAGCATTCGACAATGAAATGTACTTTAGCCGCGCTGAGCGATTAAAAAATCAATTGGCAGCTAAGCAACAAAACGAGCTGGATCGTATTAGTCGAGAGGCAAAAGAAAAGGGCATCAGCCTAACACTGACTACGCAGGGGGATTATCAGTTTGTCGCCATGAACGGTGATGAGCTTCATACGGAAGAGTCTTTTGATGTACTAAGCAAAAAAGAACAAGAGCAATTCAGCGATGCTATTGATGAACTCGAAGTGCGATTGCGCTCGATGGTTCGTGAGCTTACGGAGTGGGAAGAGACATACAGCGATAAAATCAAAAAGCTCAATGATGAAGTGACGCTTGATGTGATTACTCACTTCATCAAAAAACTCAAAGTGGATTACGCGCAATATTCCGAAATCAAAACCTACTTAACTGAGCTGCAAAAAGATATTGTTGAAAACGCAGATATTTTCCTTGACCAAAGTGGCGAGCAAGGCGAAATTGCGACGGCATCCTTGGATAAAAAATTGCCACGTCGTTATAAAGTGAACGTCTTGGTAAGCCGTAAAAGCAGCGAATTTCCTATCGTTGTTGAAGAAAATCCCAATTATCATTCACTCTTCGGGTCGATTGAGACTGCCACTTTCAAAGGAACGGTGTTTACCGACTTCTCGCTGATTCGTGCAGGGAGCTTGCATAAGGCGAATGGCGGCGTTCTATTAATGGATGCTCAGAAAGTACTTGAACAGCCTTACGTTTGGGATGGTTTGAAGCGCGCATTGCGTGCTCGTCAATTGAGTTTTACGTCTCTAGAAAAAGAAGTCACATTGACGGGAGCGGTATCACTCGATCCTGAACCGATTCCGCTTGATATCAAAATTATCTTATTTGGTGATTACCGAACTTACCAATTACTCCAACATTACGATCCTGAGTTCAGCGAGTTGTTCCGTGTGACGGCAGATTTCGAAGACGAAATGAAACGTACGCCGGAGTCTGAGCTGCATTACGCGCGCTTTATCTCTAGCGTGGTGCATGACAACAATATGCTGCATTGCGATCGCAAAGCCATTGCTCGAATCATCGAATACAGCTCACGTTTGTCTGGCGACCAATCCAAGCTATCTCTGCATTCGGCTAATATCGCCAACTTGCTTCGAGAGTCGAACTACGTGGCTCGTCAAGCCAACTCTAACATGATCCGTATTGGTCATGTTGAAGAGGCGCTCAATAACCAAGAAATGCGAGTAAGCCGATTACGCGATAACGTAATGGAAACCTTTATTAACGGCACAACGCTGATTCGCACCGAAGGAGAAGCCGTAGGCCAAGTGAACGCACTTTCGGTATTGAGCACTAGTGACTACATGTTTGGTGCACCGAATCGCATCACAGCGACGACGTGTTACGGTGATGGGGATGTTATCGATATCGAGCGCAGCGTGGATTTGGGGGGCAGTATTCACTCTAAGGGCGTGATGATTTTGTCTGCCTACTTATCTTCCGTATTTGGTAAAACGGCACGAGTGCCATTAACGACAACCATTACCTTTGAGCAATCTTACGGTGGTGTTGATGGTGATAGTGCCAGCATGGCTGAGTTATGTGCGGTTGTGTCTGCTTTTTCAAAGCAACCAAATCGACAAGACATTGCGATAACAGGGTCGATGAATCAATTTGGTCAAGCTCAGCCTATTGGTGGCGTAAACGAAAAGATCGAAGGATTTTATGATGTGTGTGTAATTAAAGGTCGTCATGACGGGCAGGGGGTCATTATTCCGCGCTCTAATGTTCACAATCTAATGCTTCGTTCCGACATCGTGAAAGCAGTCGAAAAAGGCGAGTTTAATATTTGGGCGATTGACCATGTTACTGAAGCTATCGAATTGTTTACGGGGAAAGTTGCTGGTGAGCCAACCGATGAAGGTTCTTATCCAATCGATACCATTTTTGGCCTTGCTCAAGCTAAGCTCAATTCGTTGAGAAAATAGGCTGAAACCGTCCTAAATGTGAATGTATCTCATCATAAGTGATCATAAGTTATCATAACGACAATATCCCGACGCTACTGTCGGGATATTGTCAATAACAGATTGAAAATGGAGAGTTTTTGTACTAGACAAAAGTGTGATCGACCTCTAATATTCGCCACTTGTTTATTCGTCTGGGATTTATCCCGTCGCAAGGAAGCATAGATATTCAAACTGCCGAAAAGTAACGTTGTTATAAGCACTGCTCGAGTTTGTTTGGATATAGACATCACGCATACAACTGAGGCCCTGTCATGCAGTTATCACTGAAAAATTTGTCAGTACGAACGCAAATTTTGGTTCCGGTATTATTTACCGCGATTGTTTTGTTTATTGCTCTTTGGATTACTAAAAACAATCTTCAAGCAGAGCAAGATGTTATTGCTTCCAACCAAGAATCTTTGGTTTTTCACAAAGACACATTGGCGAGTATTGACGACCAAATTTACCCTCTGCGCATAAGCGCGGTTTACGCTATTTACGATGCTTCTCGTCGTGAGAATTTTCTAACCGAATTGAAAGAAGGCTTAAAGCAAGTTGATGCCGATTTAAGCGCAATTGAAGCCCGAAACCTATTCCGTGACGATGCCGTTAAAGTTCGCCAAGCAATTGAATCCTATGTGCGATATTCAGAGCGCTCAGTTGCTTTCTTCAACCAATACGATCAAGGTTTGAAATCGGATAGCGAGTACCGTGCATTTGTCAAAGAGTATCGCAATGTTGGCCGAGAAATGGTCCAACAAATTAACACACTATCAAAGCATGTAAACGAGCAAGCTGAACAATCTACTATCAGAAGTCATCAGCAAAATGAACGTGTGCAAAATAACGCTATGTTGACGGTTTTAGCGGTATTTGCTTTCTCATTGATAGGCGCTTGGTTCCTATCTGGCATGATTGTTACACCAATCCAAAAGCTGCAAGAAGTGATGCGTCAGTTAGCAATGGGTAATCTATCAGTACGTGCAGATGTCGATGGGGACAATGAGATCTCTAAGCTGAGCAAAGATGTAAACCAAACCGCAGAGCAGTTATACAACACTGTGGACCAGTTAACCCGTATTAGTGAGGAAGTTGCATCTGCATCGACCGAATTAGCTGCGGTAATGACGCAAGCGGAAGCGAACGCTCAACAAGAGTTGGCGGAGATCGAGCAAGTTGCATCTGCGGTTAACGAGCTTGCAAGCACTGCGAATAATGTGAGTGATAACGCGACCTCTGCTGACGCAACCGCGCGTGAAGCTGATGGACTTGCTCAATCAGGTTTGGCTATCTTCCAAGAAAGTGCGGAAGCAAGTGCGCAAATGTCTCAAGCATTGAACGATGCAGCGCAAGTTGTTTTGCGTCTAAAAGAGCAATCTGTACAGATCAACGATGTTATTGAAGTGATTCGCGGCGTATCTGAGCAGACCAACTTGCTAGCATTGAATGCTGCGATTGAAGCGGCGCGAGCTGGTGAGTCTGGTCGTGGTTTTGCGGTAGTAGCTGATGAAGTACGAATGCTAGCAGCGCGTACTCAAGACTCGACACAAGAGATCCAAACGATCATTGAAGAGCTTCAAGCGCAGTCTGGGCTTGCGAATGACAGTATGCAAGTCAGCCTTGATATGCTTAGCCGCAACAACGAGCTGACGCAACAAGCTAATGAAGCGTTGGTTGGAATTACCGAGTCAGTCGCCAACATCAACGATTCAAACACGCAAGTAGCAACCGCAGCCGAAGAGCAGTCTCAAGTTACGCAAGATATCAATCGCAACGTGGTTAACATGTCGGAGCTTGTAAACCAAAACGTAGCGGGCATCAGCCAGAGTGCAAGTGCGAGTACTGAGCTTTCATTACTTGCAGAGAAGCAGAAAGAGCAATTAAGTTTCTTTAAGCTTTAATTCATCATCTACTTATCAAATCTCTAAATCCCTGAGTGAATGCTCAGGGATTTTTTTGTTTGTAATAATCGGATTTATTATCAATAAGTCTATCTAAAACAGTCAGTTAACAATATTTTTTGCGGGCAATATCACGTTTTGTGATATTGTTTTTACATTTTTTTCGTCAATTTTTTTTTGACGCGAACATTTTTTTTAACTCAACCGATAACTTGATGGTTGAGAGGTATTCATATCGTCATTTTAAGTGGTGTTTTCTTCTATAAGCGCTGTTTATTCAACACGTTGCGTGAAAAATAACAGCTGCTACTATGCCGCCAGTTTTCTCGTTGGTACAGAAAAGTCCTGTTTTTCTGGTGAGAAAACACATATAAAACAATGATATGGAAAATAACAATGAAATTAAAAACTTTAGCTGTAGCAGTGGCGCTAATGGCATCAGGATCTCAAGTTGTCGCTTCAGAACTATACAACCAAGATGGCACTTCTCTTGAGATGGGCGGCCGCGCTGAAGCGCGTCTTTCTATGATGGATGGTAAGGCAGAAGACCGTACTCGCATCCGTCTTAACTTCCTAGGCAAACAGGAAATCAATGAAAACCTATACGGCGTTGGTTTTTGGGAAGGTGAGTTCAAAACAAAAGAAGAAGGTGCCGTAGATAACAATAGTGACCTTGAAACTCGTTACGCTTATGCGGGTCTGGGTGGCAAATACGGTGAAGTAACTTACGGTAAAAACGACGGCGCACTAGTGGTTCTTACTGACTTTACTGACATTATGGCTTACCACGGTAACACAGCAGCACTTAAACTGCCTGTTTCTGACCGTACAGATAACATGCTGTCTTACAAAGGCCAATTCGAGCAACTAGCTGTACGCGCAAGCTACCGTTTTGCTGATCGCACAACAGATGCACAAGGCTTTACAGACAACGAGGAAGATGGCTTCTCTCTATCTGGTGTTTACGCGTTTGCTAACACTGGTTTTGAACTAGGTGCTGGTTACGCAGATCAAAACGACAACGATGAGTTCATGCTGGTAGCTGCATACTCTGTAGGTGACTTCTACTTCGCTGGTAACTACACTGGCGCGGATATGGATGTTGCAGGTAAGACTTTTGATTACAAAGGCTACGAACTAGCCGCTGCTTACACTATGGGTCAAACTGTATTCACTTCTACGTTCAACAAAGGTGAACTAGAAGACGCAGATACTGTAGAAAACCTAGCTGTTGATGTAACTTACTACTTCAAGCCTAACTTCCGTGGCTACGCATCATACAACTTCGATCTAATGGATAACGAAGGCGCGGCTGAAAAAGATGAGCTAGCGCTAGGTCTACGTTACGACTTCTAAGTCATGACTCTTATCTAAGATACTGCCTTATTCTTAGTAAATAAAAACCCCTTACTGAAAAGTAAGGGGTTTCTTGTTTTCTAGCACTTCAAAGCTTCTTGATAAGCGATAGGGGTTATCAAATCTATCTTTTTAGTGTGAGCTTAGTCCCATCAAATTTGAGGTGACTGAGGAGGTTTTTAGCGTTGTTTTTACCAACCTCATCAAACTCCATTCCGTAGCGAGCATAATGCGTTGATTTTTGTAAATTACAAATACGACCTCGCAACGGCGCTAGCATACGACTTTCTCCGGGCATCGTTAGATCCAATGAAACGTGGTCACCAACCTGAAGTGGTCGGCTCATTGGTGATGTTACAAAACGACAGCCACTACGAGATAAATCTCTTATTTCGCATTCAGTTCGATAGGCTTCTAAACAAACACGCGCTCTCAAATTTACTTCGTAACGCACTTCTTTGCGAAGCTGAAAGACCTGCATAGTGTTGGGTAGGTCTAGCACCAAAATTGGGTACGGATCGCCTAGTCGATGCTGTAATTGGGCCCGAAATGGGATAACGGCCCCTTCACCTCGATGAGAGTAGGCTTTTACATTGATCCAAAAGCCTTCTTGAAAATAGAACTTCAAGTCTTCATCGGAGATGTTCGGAACCTCTATCAATGCAGTATTATTTGAGTGACAGCCAACAAATGTGCTGGTTGTAATAAACTTTGTACCAACGGGGGTGGTGACGTTTAAGCTCACTTCACTGCCATGTTCGACCATTGCCATTGCATCGGTGCTATTTAATGTACTTGCCTGACGTTCTGGTGCCTTCTTGCTTTGCAGAGGTAGCTTGCCGTCTCTGGCAATTGGGCTCATATTTCTCATTATAATTGTCGTACCTGATGTAAGAAGGTAATCGCGTGAGGCGAAGCAGCACTCTCGCATGGTATCGATTTTATTCAGTGATATAGTTTGATTCAATCAATCTGTAACAAAAATTAGAGAGCAAGATATGCATAAAGTAACTCATGAGACCACGAATAGTACATTCTGGGTTGATTTAGAGCAGGGTTATAAAGCCAAGGTGATTTATCAGCTTAAGGGTAATGTCATGCACATTACATCAACGGTTGTTCCTGAAGCACTGCGAGGTAAGGGGTACGGAAAAGTGATGATGGAAGCGGTGTTGCCAGAAATTGAGTCACTCGGTTATCAAATCAAACCAGTTTGCCCATATGTTATTCACTACATGGAGAAGAACCAAACGTGGTCACATCTGCTCGCATGATGAGTAACAACCACCAACGCTACCAAAATATTGGCCAGGAACTCAATCTAGGTAATTACCGCTCTGTAGAAGTCATACAATCGCTATGGGGAGGCTATGGAGAGTTAGTCCAAGTTACTTATTCTACTCGTTCGGTGATCATTAAGCATGTAAAACTCCCTAAGCCTTCAGAGCATCCTAGAGGCTGGAATACGGACCGTTCTCATCAAAGAAAGTTGCACTCTTATCAGGTGGAAGTGAATTGGTATGAGTATTTTTCCGGAGGGGTGGATACTCGCTGCCGAGTACCACAAGGTCTAAAAACGTTCCAATCGGAGAATGAATGGCTCATTGTGATGGAAGATCTCGCCGAGGTGGGCTTTCCAAAAGTCATCACAGATGCACAGCTAAAGCATTTACAAGCCTGCCTCACTTGGTTGGCGAACTTTCATGCGCGATACATCGATGTTCGTTCGGATAAGTTGTGGCATACCGGTACATACTGGCACTTAGCAACCAGACCCGACGAGCTTGAAGCATTGCAAGACACTGAGCTACAAAATGCGGCTCAATTGATTGATCAAACGCTTTCGCAAGCTAAGTTTAAAACACTAGTACATGGTGATGCCAAATTGGCGAACTTCTGTTTTGATGAAGAAGAATCAAGCGTTGCTGCGGTTGACTTTCAATACGTTGGATGTGGGTGTGCAATGAAAGATGTGGCACTGTTTATGAGTAGCGCCGTTAAGCCAGAACGTTGTGCAGAGATGGAAGTTTGGGTTTTGGATACGTATTTTGCTCAGTTGCAATACGCGCTAATGGTCTATCAACCGAATCTTGACCCTAATGAAGTCGAGCGTGAATGGCGTCCTTTGTTTGCTGTGGCTTGGGCAGACTTTCAGCGATTTGTGAAAGGTTGGAGTTCCGACCACTGGAAGATCAATCCCTACACAGAAGCATTGACTCGCAGAGCGTTGGCTTACTTACGAAAGTGAGTCGAAGTTTAAAAAGAAAAGCCTCCAATTAGTAGGAGGCTTTGTTTTATCTTTGGCCTGGTCTGATGCGCGCCATGTAATAGGTATTGATGAATTCACCATCACGGAAGGAACCGTCAATCGCTTCACCCTCAATTTGAAATCCATGCTTTTTATAAAGCCCAATGGCGGCGTCGTTATCGGCATTGACCTCTATCTGAATTCTTCTCACATTTAACCAGTTATCTGCTAGTTCAGTGACTGTTTCTATCAATTTGCTACCAATACCAAGTCCGTGGAAACTATCATGTACTCCGATGCCAAACGATGCCGTGTGCATCGTTCTTGGACGTAGAGAGTGGTGAAAGCCAATATTACCGACGACTTTACCATCAATTTCAGCGACATAGCTATAAACACCATCAGGTATGTTTGACAATCTTTCCACCCACATCGCGAGCGAAGGCTTTGGGAGTTGCAGGGTTTCACGCTGTGCTTTTGGTTGTGAATAGATTTCTACGAGTGCCGCTGCGTCTTCGACGGTCGTTGGACGTACGATAATTTCCATGCCTCTCTCCTTCGCTTTTTAGTTTTAATTTTTAATCTAACCACAGTTTTCTTATTTGGATAGTATTTTTTTATGTTTAATGGATAAATGCCTTTTAAATTAGCTTGTTATGATGTCTTTTTTTAATTTTCAGTAGTGATTTATCATCGAATTGAGCGAATAGATTGCAAAGGTGTTGAATTATTGTACTGAGAATGGTGCGTACTGCAGAGTATCGTGGTGAATTTCATGTCGCAGTAAATAAACGCATTTAGTCAAACTGTGATGACGGCACTGTGCGTCAGTTGACTTGAATCAATAGAGGATGGGGTTACCTCCTATGAGGTATAGGGAAACGACACGTTTAGGGCTATTTATGCTTAACTTGATAAGGGAGTTTTGTTGAGGAAATAGCATGAAATCCTCTCAGTCTAAAATATCGCAAAGTCGGCGCCGATTTTTGCGTGATACAGCTCGAACTGCGGCTGGTGTTGGCGCAGCTGCGTGTGTATTGGGCTTACAATCGCTACAAAGCCAAGCTCGAGAAACCAAAGGTGTGCCTATTCGTCCGCCTGGTGCACTGCCGGAAGGCGATTTCGAATCAGCTTGTATTCGATGTGGCTTGTGTGTTCAGGCATGTCCTTACGATACCTTGAAACTTGCGACATTA
The DNA here is from genome assembly GCF_033339435.1 of Vibrio sp. 378. Classification (NCBI taxonomy): domain Bacteria; kingdom Pseudomonadati; phylum Pseudomonadota; class Gammaproteobacteria; order Vibrionales; family Vibrionaceae; genus Vibrio; species Vibrio sp. 378. The sequence goes on along the minus strand of NZ_JAWOUO010000002.1, from coordinate 274,606 downwards.
CTTTCACCCGTCGCGACTGGCTCACCTTACTTTACTGCACGCGATATTCCCTGCGAAATGTGCGAAGACATTCCTTGTGTTGTCGCTTGTCCGAGTGGGGCGCTGGATCCGAAACTAACCGATATTGATGATGCTCGAATGGGTACAGCGGTTCTTATTGACCATGAAACTTGCCTTAACTGGCAAGGGTTACGATGCGACGTTTGTTATCGCGTTTGTCCGCTGATTGATGAAGCCATCACGTTAGAGATGGTTCACAACGATCGAACTGGCTATCACGCCAAACTTATCCCTACAGTGAATTCCGAAGTGTGTACCGGATGTGGTAAGTGTGAACAAGCGTGCGTGTTGGATGTCGCTGCTATTAAAGTCGTCCCGACGGATTTGGCGAAAGGCAAAGTGGGCAGCCACTACAATTTTGGTTGGAAAGAGCTCGACAAACCACTCGAAAATATCCTCCCTAGTGAGACGCCTGTGCCGGAAGGTGCGCTTGAATCGCTAAAAGGAGGTAAGTAATGGCAAAGAATTTAGCTCAAAATGCTGGCAAAGAAGCGCTTGAAAAGCTTGGTTGGTGGCGCGCGCATCGGTTTTTGATTTTACGTCGGCTATGTCAGTTCACCATCATTGCGCTATTTATGGCTGGGCCGACGCTGGGAATTCTAACTGGTAATCTGTCATCAAGTATGTTGCTCGATACCGTGCCGTTAAGTGACCCGTTAATCGTGCTTCAAGCTTTGGCGACAGGGCATGTTCCGGAGTTTAATGCGTTGTTAGGCGTAGTGATTGTCGTGGTGTTTTACGCGATTTTGGCGCCGCGCGCATTTTGTGCTTGGGTGTGCCCGTTGAACATCGTGACAGACTTGGCGGCGTGGTTGCGTCGAAAGTTCAACATTAAAGCGAGCTATCGTTGGTCTCCCGTGATTCGTTATTGGCTGATCCCTGTTTTGATGTTGGGCAGTGCGCTATCTGGCGCGATTCTTTGGACATGGTTAGATCCAGTTGCGGCACTGCATCGCGGGTTGGTGTTTGGTATGGGCGCAGGTTGGGTGCTAATCGCCCTAGTGTTTGTGTTGGATTTACTCTTGGTTGAGCATGGGTGGTGTGGGCACTTGTGTCCACTGGGGGCTACCTATGGCGTGATAGGCCGAAAAAGCCTGTTGCGCGTTACTGCTGTTCGGCGCGAAGATTGCACCAAATGCATGGATTGCTTTTACGTTTGCCCAGAACCAGAAGTGCTTCGGCAGCCTTTGAAAGAGGGAGATCGTCGAGTTATGGATCAAAACTGCATTAGCTGTGGCCGTTGTTTGGATGTGTGTCCAGAACATGTGTTTGAATTTAAAAATCGCCTATCAGTAAAAGTCATTGATTAAGCCACTGAGCACATTTACTCATGCTTTAGTTCTCTTGATACTTGAACATCGCGCTTAGCCAAGGAATTGAGTGCGATGTTTATCTTCATAACAATATTCCTCAGCCATATCAGCTTGCTCTGGGTTGAAAATAATAATGATATTGCGAATTTGTTACATTTAAAGCTATGATGATGCCTTCATATTTAAAGGAAACATCATGACTACCTCATCGCACGGCTGGAGAACGCCGCAAAATTTCCTCCTGTTAATTTCCATTATCGTGCCCATTGCTTTTTCTACCTGGATGGCGTTGTTGAACAACTTTGTTATAGAGAAAGCAAACTTTGATGGTGCCGACATAGGCCTATTGCAAAGTGTGCGCGAAATTCCGGGTTTTTTGGCCTTTACCGCCGTGTTTGTATTGCTGTTTATCCGAGAGCAACGCTTTATGCTCGTATCTTTGGCGATGCTTACGCTTGGTACGGCATTAACAGGTTATTTTCCCACTTTGTACGGTCTACTTTTTACAACCTTGTTAATGTCCACCGGCTTCCATTACTTTGAAACACTCAAGCAGTCTTTGTCTTTACAATGGCTATCTAAAGAAGAAGCGCCAGAAATGCTGGGTAAGTTTATTTCTGTTGGAGCTTTGGCTTCTCTGTTTACCTACGGCGCCATTTGGGTTTCGCTCGAACAGCTCAAACTTGATTTTAAAACGGTCTATTTAATGGCTGGTGGTTTAGGTTTTGTGCTCATTTTGGTGATGGCATTTGCCTTCCCACAATTTAAGACAAAAGTGCCTCAGAACAAGAAGCTCATCCTGCGTAAACGTTACTGGTTATACTATGCGCTTACGTTTATGAGTGGAGCACGCCGTCAAATTTTTACGGTGTTCGCTGGTTTCTTGATGGTAGAAAAGTTTGGTTACTCCGCCGCAGATATTACGTTGCTGTTCCTGATTAACTATGTCTTTAACTTCTTGTTTGCGAAGCGAATAGGCCGTTTTATCGGCGTTGTAGGTGAGCGCAAAGCGTTGATGTTTGAATACGTCGGTTTGATCTTCGTGTTTGTCGGGTACGGTTTGGTGCAAACGGCTGAGTGGGCGGCAGCATTGTATGTTGTCGATCATCTATTTTTCGCGTTAGCGCTTGCGATTAAAACCTACTTCCAGAAAATTGCCGACCCAGCAGATATGGCGCCGACCGCGGGCGTTGCGTTTACGATTAACCATATTGCGGCGGTTGTAATACCTGTTACGTTTGGTGTGATTTGGCTGGTTTCACCTGCTAGCGTATTTTACATCGGCGCTGGTATGGCAGCAGTGAGCTTGCTGTTGTCACTCAATATTCCAGCGAAGCCGGAAGAAGGCAACGAAACTCGCTTGTTGAAGTGGAGTTAAGTTGGTACTCACTATCTAATCATTAAAGCGAATACCTGTAATTAGACTCGCTAAAAAGGGTGCTTATGCGCCCTTTTCTTTTTATTGCAAATAGATAATCCCTCCAATGGTTGTCAATGCATGCCACGTCCGTTAGGGTTTAGAACTAAGTATTTCGAAATAACTTGGGCATAACTGACGCGAAACAATAAGAGGGGAGCTATACAGTGCAGATACATGGCAGAGAGTTGGATTTAGATCTAGGAAGCCGTCACATCGTTATTCAGCGCCGCTATGAGGCGTTAGGTGCTGCAAACGACCTACTCATTGCTATTTGGTTTTTAATTGGTAGCTTTTTCTTTTTGAATGATTCGTTGATTGAAAGTGGTACTTGGCTTTTCATTGTAGGCAGTGCGCAGTTGATCATTAAGCCCCTGATAAAACTGATGAGTTTAGTTCATGTTGGTCGTTTGAATAAGCAACTTTCTGGCACATCAGCGAGCCGCTGAAATTACCGCTTCTTTTGAATACTTGCAAGCAAGAAGCCAACAGGCGAGTTATCGAGGGGAAAGACGGAAGATAACGTGGTCACAACACTAACCACGTTATGTTCAGTTTGAAGCTTCAGAATTTAAAACGGATACCAGAACAGTTGTGTGTCCATCACACGCTTGCTGATCGCAGCAATCACTATCACCGCAATCCCAGCCATGCAGATCATATCGGCTTTGGTCAGTGGTTTTAAGCTGTACCAAGTGCGAGAGGAGTGGCGGCCAAAACCACGTAGCGTCATCGCGTTTGAGATTTGATCGGCTCTGTCTAAACTAGAGAAAATCAGAGGTCCAAGAATCTTCGCGACGTTCTTCATACGATTGAACAACGGAGCCTTCTTGCTCAGTTCTACTCCGCGTGCTTGTTGCGCGTGCATGATGTTAACAAAGTCCTTTTTCACTTCCGGCAAGTAGCGCAGCGTTAAGCTTACGGCATAGGCGATTTTGTAAGGTACACCCAAGCGGTTCAAGCTGGCTGAAAACTCCGTCGGGTGAGTGGTAAATACAAACACCAACGCGATTGGAAACATGCTGAAGTATTTCAACGTCACTGTTACTAGGTAAAACAACGTCTCTTGAGTGAGCGAGTAATTACCGGGTAACGAGAGTAAAACCGTTGATGAGCCCATGAATTCAGTACCTTGTTGCGGTGCTAACGCGAACATAAACAGGGCATTGATCAGTAATACCGTGCCTGTACCGAATAACAGCGGTTTGTAGACATGAAAGGGCACTTTGGTCATTTTCAATAAGCCCAAACCCAGCACGATCAACAGCGCGATGATTCGCAAGTCAAATGTGGTCAATACCACCGTTACCCAAGCAATGAAAAGCAAGAACTTAGTAATGCCATTCAACTTATGAAGTGGCGATTGGGTATCGATGTAGTTGATACCAAACTTCATCTTATTGTCTTTCATGCCACCGCTTTCTCTAGTTGGTTTACGTCGTCGCTTTTTTGTTGGCGGTGCGCTTTTTCTACATTGATAAAGTGCTGCATAAAGCCATTGGTGTCCTCGATACCAACTTTCGTAGCCAACTCAAACAAACTTGTGGTAGTGAGGTTTGCTTGGTCTAGTAGCTCTGGACTGCTGAATACCTGCGTCATTGGTGCATCCGCGACTAATTTACTGTCTGCAATCACGATAGAGCGCGAGGTGTATTCCAACACTAAATGCATGTCATGAGAGATGATCATTACGGTTACGCCCAACTCGCGATTGAGCTTTTCGATGAAACTCAGCATAGACGTGTAGTTTCGATAGTCCTGACCTGCCGTCGGTTCATCAAGGATCAGAAGCTCTGGTTCCAAGACCAAAATTGACGCAATGGTTACGCGCTTTTTCTGGCCGTAGCTCAATGCTTCGATTGGCCAGTGACGGTATTTGCTCAAACCGCACAGCTCAAGGACTTCAAGTACTTTAGCTTCGATTTGTTTCTCTTCAACGCCACGATTACGGAGGCCGAAGGCCACTTCGTCGAAAATCATGTGATGGGAAATCATGTGATTCGGGTTTTGCATCACCACACCCACTTTCTGGCTGCGCTCGAAGATGGTCAGTTCGTTAAGATCTTGACCATTCATGCTCATTGAGCCGCTATCCGCTTCAATAACGCCCATAATCAGTTTGGTGATGGTCGATTTACCCGAGCCATTTTTGCCAAGTACAGAGACAAACTCGCCACGCTTGATGTCAAAACTCACGTCTTCTAACGCGTTTTTCTCACCGTCGTAAGAATAGGTGAGGCCACGGACTTCAAGCAAAGTCTCGGCTGGCGTTTTGGGCGGTTGTGCTTTTGAACCATCAAACCATGCTTGTACTGCCGGTTTATATTGCTCCAACGGTAAGGTAGTTAAGCTAGAAGGTTTTGCATCGCCCTCAATCGCGCAGCCTGCTTCTTTCAGTGCTGAAATATAAAGCGGTTCGCGGATGCCGTAATCTTCTAGCAGAGGCGACGCTAAAATTTCATCTGGCGTTGTATCGGCAATGATTTTGCCGCTTTCCATCAAGATAATACGGTCAACTGAGCAATGCAGAACGTCTTCAAGACGATGCTCAATGATTACGATGGTTTTGCCCGTTTCGCGGTGTAGATCATCGATGATCTCGATGGTTTTTTTACCCGTTTTAGGGTCAAGCGCAGCTAGTGGTTCATCAAACAAAAGGATATCGACATCATCGACGAGAATGCCCGCCAAAGAAACACGCTGTTTCTGCCCGCCAGATAAATCGTGGGGTGAGCGTTCTAGCATCTGTTCCAAGTCGACCATTTTGGCCGTGGCTTTGACCAATGGGTACATGTCGATATTTGAAGTTAGCTGGTTCTCCAGCGCAAATGCAATGTCTTCGCCAATGCTCAAACCGACAAATTGGCTGTCCGTATCTTGCAGTACGGTGCCAACTTGCTCAGTGTATTGGTGCATGTCGAAAGGGGCGGTGTCTTGACCATTGATGGTCAATGTTCCACTGGTTTCCCCTTTGATTGCGTGTGGGATCAGTCCGTTAAGACATTGCCCAAGGGTAGATTTACCACTACCACTTGGACCGATAATGACGATTTTCTCTCCTTTCTCTATCCTTAGATTGATATTTTTTAGCGTCGGTTTGTCCAGCGACTCATATCTAAAAGAGAAGTTAGAAAATTCGATTGTCATTCGACATTAAGCCTCTGTTAAGTTACGGCTTTGCTTGTTACGTTTAGCGACAGACTTAAGAATGAAGAAGCCAACAATAGCAATAAGAATGGTGTTACCGATCGCGATAATAGAAAGCTGGGTAAACACTTTAGTGAACGGTTCTGCGTATAAAATCGTGTCGAGGAATGCAGAGCAACCGTAACCAAATACGTTGCCTAATAGCGCAAGTACTACGAATAACGCGAAGTCTTTCATATTGAAATCACCTTTCTCCAAACGGTAGCGCGTTAGAGAAGGGAATAGACCGATAATCAAACCAACAATACCTGAACCAAGTACCCAAGTGAGCCATACGCCCCAACCAGCAAATAGGTCAGTAACCCAGTGACCAATAAAACCAACCAAGAAGCCAACAAGTGGTCCAAATAGTACTGAGAACAATGCTAATACTGCCATGGCTGGTTTTAGCGTTGTGTTTGCAAACACAGGGATGCCAAACATAGGTAAGCCGCCGATACCGTAAAGAGCAGCACCGATTGCAATAACCACAACAGTTTTAGCGGAAAGATTCATAGATAACCTCAGTTCAATAGTCGATTTTAAAGAACGTTTAATTGATTTGTCGGAAAGCGTTAGTTATTTGATTGTGTAACATATATTCAAAACAACCAAGCTGCTTATTGTTTGCTCTATTTTTCTTCAGGAAATGTGTGATTTGATTCACGCATCCCTTTGACTGGCTTTGGTTTTAGCAAGCATTAAAAATAAGGCGCGCATTATACAGAATATTAATAAAAGTGGGAATGCTATCTATCTGGATGGCTAGAATGAATCAGGGGCTGATCGTCAGCCCCTGATTACACGGTTTGATGTTATTTTTACCGATAAATGAATGCGCTATATGTTCATTAATGGTCGAGGTATAAATAGTTCTGCCAGCTCTTCATACGAATAAGAACTTTGCGCATCACTGATACGTGAGTAAAGCTGTCTGAATAAACTGCAACTTCAACCGCAGTACCCATTGGTAGGTGGTATCCACTCAAGTCGTCGGTAATTTTCAGCTTCGCAAAAACACGTCCGCTCGTGCGCAAGGCATCAGTCCCAAGCAGAGCGCCTCGCGCTTGAATTTGGCTTTCACCAATGGCTGGAATCACGTCAATGACTTCGCCACGGAACACTTTGCCCGGAATTGCGCGGAACATAAATTCTGCTTCAAAGCCTGGCTTCAAGCGTTGTAATGAGTTCTGTCTGAATGCCGCGGTGTACGTAATGTCTTCGGTATGTACGAAGGTCATTGCCGGGGCAAGTGGCAACGGCACAGCCATAACACCAGGACGCAAAGCCAATTGCGTAACGTAACCATCGGTTGGCGCACGAACGACGGTTTGCTCTAGGTTAAACTCTGCTTTACGCAGCTCGGCAAGAAGTTGCGCGACTTGGGTATTTTCGCCTCCGATTTCAGAGTCCAGAGCGATTTGCGCTTGTTCTTGTTGCAAAATCGCAACGTCTAACATGGCTTCTGCCGCTTTATACGCTTGGCGTCGAGTATCCAAATCTTGTTCAGTAAACGCGCCACGATCAAAGCCCCTTTGATATCGGCTAAATTCCCTTTGTGCTTTATCTCTGTCCGCTTGCGCTTTCAATACAGCAGCTTCTGCCTCTCTTAGATCAGACTCTAAGCCCAACGCACCTTGGCTTGCTTCTTTGACTTTCGCTTCCAGGCGAGCAACTTCTGCTTCAAAAGGCACAGGATCGATTTTGAAAAGAATATCGCCCGTTTTGAGCGGTTGGTTGGCCTGGACTGGCACTTCCACCACGCGGCCACGCACGCCAGAGACGATAGGCGTAGTCGGGAACACTTGGTTACCCAATTGAGTAAATGGGTGGTTGTAGTTCATAAGCAGCACGAGTGTGCCCACTAACACTACGCCGCCAAGTACGGCGGTTGGAACGGTCCATTTGTTTAGAGGAATATTGAAAATTTTAAAAATGGCAATACAAAGAGCTGCGTAAGTCAGAATCAGCAATAAGTCCATTATTCGTCCTCTTTACTTTGTTCAGGCAAAGGCTTTTGCTGAATCTTTTGTTGTTTCAACATCGATACTTCGTTTTTGAGTTCGTTGACTTCATCGATGAGTTCTTCAAGGCGGTGATGAATGTCGTGTGTTTCTTGTTCTAGTTGTTTAAAACCCCAGCCGCGTTCCTTGCGCCATAATGTTGCCCAGATCCATAAAAATGGCCACAGCGCATGCAAAGTGAAAAGGCTGACCCAGCCAGCGTAGTGAATTGCGTCTTGGTGCGGGTGCTCTCTCTCTTTGGCGATTTCATATGGAATATCATGGATGACAATGATTCCGTAAAAGATCACTAAAGCAACGAAGATGAGTAACCCAAGTGCAAAATAGTCTAGAAACATCTTACCTACCTGTGTGTATTGCGAAATGGAAAATCTACGTAAATTAACAATTTAAGTATTTGTCTTAACTACAGATGAATCAAGCGGTTTTTATGTAGGAATTATGTTTATGCGATGTAAGTATCCACTGATGTTCATTGACAGTTAAGGTGTTGCTGAGTACTTATTTAAACAAGCAGTGAAGTGATATAGGAAGGATAAGTAACAAGTATACTAAAGCCCCAGATATCAACCGGGGGCATGGTTTAAAGTTCGGTACAGACTTGGTTTCTGCCATTGGCTTTGGCGCGATAAAGAGCTTTGTCTGCACGATAAAAAGTTCGCTGAGTATTCTCGCCTTCTCGATGCAAGGTAATCCCTATGGATACGGTCAGCCCCCGTTCACCAAGAATATCGTCCCAACCATATTGATAAATCCGTTCACGATAATTCTCGGCATGCATTTCTGCGTGTTCCAGTTGGGTATTCTCAAGGATCACGAGGAACTCTTCACCACCAAATCGTACGCACGATGCGCCTTTAAATCTGAAGTAGGACGCCAGTTCCTGTGACACACTTTTGATCGCTTTGTCGCCCACCAAGTGGCTTAGTTCGTCATTGATGGATTTGAAGTGATCGATATCGATGACCATCAATGCAAATGCAGTATCGTGCAGAAGTAGATCTTTTAGTTTAACTTCTAACCAGCGTCGGTTGTGTAAAGACGTAAGTGGATCGGTAAAGACGTCCTGCTGTAGCTGAGCAACAGTATTTTTATGCTGCTTGGTGGTTTCTTTTAGTTCTTTGTTTTCTAGCTCTGACAAAATGAGTTTGAGTTGTAACTCAAAGCGTGAAAGTCGGCGTAGTTGAGCAGACCCTAACTCACCGATCGGAATATGTTTTACAAGATCAGATTCGATTCTATGCGCTTTTTTTTCACAATTTAATGCTTCTTGATACAACCCTTGAGAGGCGTAAACTTGACTCATCGCGTTATAAAAATGCTGAGTAACGATAGGAGATAGCTGCTTTTGAATCCTTTTACTGATGGAGTCCAACGTTAAATTAGCTAAAGAAGTGTGCCCTACACCGTTTAGACAATACGCAGTCTCAATTTTGACCATCGTGGATAACCAGTATGTCGTGGCACTACCCGTTGTATACTGAACATTCGAAATAGCCAGCAACGCATTGGGGTAGTCTTCTTGCAGACGATGTAATTTGGCTCGGTAGAGGTGAATTTGTGCGGCGAGGTTTTTATCACTGACGAGAATGCTCAGTTCTTCACATTCACTCAATAGCTCTTTGGCGTCTGCGGTACGGTTCAAGCTGATATAACAGGCAAGCATGTACAGCTTGTAACGAAGGCGTAGGGATCGACTGCCAATAGCGTGATCGATAGCATCTATTTTTTGATAATAACGTAATGCACGTTGGTGATCCCCATAGGCATCGCACAAATTACCCATTCCAATAATGGCCAATACGTACTCATCAATATAGCCGTACTCGACGGCGATATTGGTTGAAGCAACATACTCGGTTAATGCCGCATTGTAGTCACCTACTTCAACTAAACGCTCACTCAAGCTTGCTTTCACAGAAAGAATATCTTCTACATCCTCTGGTAAAACAAGCAACTCAAGCGCTTGTTTCAATTCACTAATGCTGTCGTTGAGCTGTTTGATCTCTCTTCGATACTCGGCGCTAATGATATAGCAATGCGCTTTCTCTCGGTTTGTTGACGCAATATGTAACCCTATGTGTTCCCATAGCGTAATCGCTTCTTCACCTGAAACGGAAGAAGGATCGATACCTGCGTCAGTCACCTTGCTAAGCAGTTGTTCCATTCTTCATTACCTCAATATAACTTTCTTCGAGCTGTTCTAACGTGAATGGGAAGGTCAGGATATCTTGCAAATACAGTATCGGTTTAGGGCCTTTGATTCCGCGTCGCTTCCATGGATAGATGTCTAACATCGCTTGGACAGTGCGGTAGACCTCTTCTGCTGCTTGACCTTTTTCTGCAATTAACATTGCTAGCCTGTTACTGGAAATTCTCGAGATGAGGTCGCTGGAGGTTGTCAATGCATGAACGAGCTCGGTACAAACATCGAGAACTTCAGGGTTTGAATGCTGAATCATAATGATGGCGTGGTTAGAGCGTTTGAGCTCCGTTTTAAACAAAACTAACTGTTCCCACCAGTAGGTCTCAGAAACGACATTAGAGAACTGTTTTTCAGGGTCGTATTCGTGTTGAGAGCGAATATGATTGATCAGCTTACGTGCTCGCTGCTCTAGTTGGCGTTTAGAGCCTCTTGCTTTATCCATGCTGATTCGATGAGTTTGTTCTTTGAGCATTTTGAGTGCGTGCTTACGGTATTTCTTGAACGCGTTAAACGCAGACTCAAAGTCACCTTGTTCTTCAGCGACTCGTGATTGTTGGAAGCAAATTTGGCTGAGTAGCTCACCGTGGTCGAAACTGAGTGCAGACTCTTCTGCTGCAAGTAGCAACTTGGCAGCGCTGTCTGTATTTTGGCGCAAAAGCTCAAGTCTTGCTCGGCTAATAAAAGAGTGTGCTTTCATCCAAACGAGGTCATGCTCAATGGCAAGCTGGTGGGCTTTTTGGGTGGCTTCTTCGGCCGCATCAAGGCGTTCTAGTCCAAGCAGTGCTAACCCTTTAAAGTCCCAGATCTCGGCTTGCCACGTACTGTCATCATGATCTTTTAATACTTCGGTTGCTCCATCCAGTACCGTAAGCATCTCGACAAACTTATTTAGTAAGTAATAGTCCCAAGCTAATAGGATGCGCGCTTTGCCTTCTAGCCAAGCAATACGAACATTGTTTGCCACTTTAACGGCTAACTCATGAGTTGAAGCGGCAAGTTGGTGTTCATTAGTGATGCGCCATACATTACCAAGCCCAATTAGAGATTCGATTTGAATTTCAACATCATCAACAAGAGCAGATTGTTCGAGCGCATTAATCCAATATTGTTGCGCGGAATAATACTTTGCTTGGCCCCAATATTGGAGTGCAAAAAGATGGAGAATTTCCGGGAGATGATCGTCGGTTTCAAGCTGTGTTTGTTTGCTGTAAGCGTCTTTGACGAGTTTTAAGCCTTGTCGGTAATCCATTAGGCACCAACAGCATTGCGCCATGATGAGTAAGGCTTTGATCTCTCCGTCCACAAATAAAATTTGTTCCGCGCGGATACGATATTGCTGCGCAACATTAAAGGTATGTTTAGGGGCCGATTTTATTTGGCCTTTAAGCTTAGTGAGATCATCTTCTAGCTGAATTTGGTTTTTATCCAACGTTCACATCCATGACTATCGAACTGGAAATCACACCTAATATTAAGTGGTTAGATGCATGTTTCTTTACCAAAGCGATGCGGATAACGTTTTGGTAAACGATCAGGGGCCGTAATGTATACCGTTACAACCCCTAATTACTACATCTAAATTACCAATAGAATAGCTACGATAGGAGCTGTTTGATTGTCAAAGGTGCATCAGAGACTTCCAACCTTTGTGCAGCGGTAAGACCTTGTTTATCCTGATAGCACAAATTATGCCAAGCTCTGAATATATCTAAAAGAGGTAAAATACCAGCAGGTCGTAATTTGCGACGTGGCTCGTTAATGAAGCTTTCGAAAAGAATCTGAAAGCGGTTTTGATAAAACTTCACATGACGAGTTGTCGCAACGTTAAACCATTTTTCAGGCTCATTTTGATCGCCAGCGAGGTAGCAAATGCCTTTGTGGTTTTCGTTTTGACTAGAGATTGCCCAACGATCGCGCCACCAACTCATATAGGCGATATCGACTTTGCCAAAGGGAGTGCTCATGTTCCAACTAGCGTCCTCTTCTACGTACATCAAGTCGACACTTTTCTCTTTAATACGAGGTAAACAAACGCTCAGTGCAGCTGAACGTAGTAGGGGATCTTGAGGCATGTATAGAGATACACGTTTGTTTGGGCAGCACATATCAAGTACGTGCAAATAGTGTGCATACGAGGTGTATGGCGGACGGACTAATGCCCCTTTTGAAGGGTAATGAAATACAGATAGATTACCAAGAGGGTCTTCTACGTTACCGCGAGCCAAAATTGTTTGGTATTTTTGGTCAATTCGCTCTCTGAGGTGATGAGAAGGTTCCGCAAGCGGCTCACTTGCTTCCGCTACGTACTCCTGGGAAACAAAACGAGACACCTCATCGTAAGGGTTATGATCGAGCGTTGCGATTGGCTCTTCATCAGCGGAATAATTGACGTGCTGGCAAAGAATATAGCCAGAATGCGCTTCGCCAGAAACAATCCAATACACACCGTTATTGCTGTTCGGTTGCAATGCAATATAGTTTGAGGCCAATTCATAATGCGTTGCGTGGTTTACCCAGCGCGCATCAATGGTTGCCAGCTTACGGCGGCAGCGGCTAGCTATATGGTCAACATGATCGTAAAAGGTTTTTGGGTTAATACTAAGCTTGCGGCAGATTTCTCGTACGGAATATCCCGTAAACAACAAGCCCATCAAGTTCTCTTGAAACTGAAGCTTCTTGTTGGCACCAGACCACTTGTCGACAAAGGTACTTTGACACACTTTACAGCGGTAACGTTGGCGATCGCCACTGTAACCGAAAGCGTGATAGAGGTGTTTGTGAGTGTGGACAGAAAGTCCAAAGTTGTCGCAATCATCATTACGGCAAGCAGGCAACCCGTCACTGTGGACGTGCCGCAGGCGATGAAGTTCGTTCACGACATCGCGATTATTAAGTAAGGGGGGGAAAGCTCCACATTCACGGCATACCATCGCCGGACGCTTAGGGTTCGCATGTTGCAGAACGTAACGCTTTGCATCACTCAATCCAAAGTTGTCACACGCCAATGTTTTACAAAAGTTGAGTTGTAACCCATCTGCGTCTTTTGGCAGTTCGCCGTTAGACACAATCGCCCCCTCGGGATAATTCGGGCAGCCAGCATAACTCTGGCTGCAAATTATTACTTACTATTTGTTCTTAGATGTTGATTGCAGTTTCTAGTGCAACTTTCATCATGTCGTTGAACGACTTCTGACGCTCTTCTGAGCTTAGTTTTTCACCACGGATGATGTGGTCAGAAACTGTCAGGATAGTCAGTGCTTTCGCGCCTAGGTCAGCTGCTACGCCGTAGATACCAGCCGCTTCCATGTCTACACCTAGGATGCCTAGTTTTTCCATCTTCTCGAAGATGTCTGCTTCTGGTGTGTAGAACAGGTCTGCAGAGAATACGTTACCTACTTTTACAGGCACTTCCTGAGCGCGTGCTTGGTTAACTGCTTCTTCTAGAAGACCGTAATCAGCGATTGCTGCGAAATCGTGGTTGTTGAAACGGATACGGTTAACTTTAGAGTCTGTAGAAGCACCCATACCGATAACAACGTCCATTAGTTTCACGTCGTCACGTACTGCACCACAGCTACCCACACGGATAACGTTTTTCACGCCGTATTCAGCGATTAGCTCGTGTACGTAGATACAGCAAGACGGGATACCCATGCCGTGGCCCATTACAGAAACTTTTTTGCCTTTGTAAGTGCCAGTAAAGCCGAACATGTTGCGAACGTCACAAACTTGTTTCACATCTTCTAGGAACGTTTCAGCGATGTATTTAGCGCGCAACGGGTCGCCTGGCATCAGAACTGTTTCAGCGAAATCACCTGGTTGTGCGTTAATGTGTGGGGTTGCCATAAGTGCTCTCCAAAGTTTTGTTTTGATAAAACGCCTCTATTATAGAACGCTATTACCAATTCTGTTGAACTTGTTCGTTTTCGTTGAGGCAATAATATCGGGACGTACAGTAGCCCCTTGAGAGCTTAGTCACAAAAACCACGCATTTAGAAACTGCAACTCCTATTGATAACTAAATCTGTTGAAACCAAAAGAGCAATCGATTTGCTTTTGAGCAGTTTGTCGATTGCGCGCACAAATTCTTTGTTTTTGGGCCAAACTTTTTTCTGAAAGCTGGTTGATCGAAATACTTTCGAGTGAAGTAAAACGATTAAATTGTACAACTTATTTTCTTGTACAATCTGGAAAGGCTTGCTATAAGTTATACAACAAAACTTTTTGTATAGGGATGCGTCATCATGGAATCTTCAATCAAAGTAGGTATCAGTTCGTGTGTTTTGGGTGAACGAGTGCGTTTTGACTCTGGTCATAAGGTGAGCAACTTTGTGACTAAAGAGCTCAGCCCGTATTTTGACTTTGTTTCGGTATGCCCTGAAGTCGGCGTAGGTATGCCAGTACCCCGTCCAACAATTCGTCTTGTTTCTAATGAAGAGCGTGTTGCATTGGTTGAAACCAAAAATCCAGAAAATGATCATACCGACAATATGCTCACTTACTCGGCCAATAAAGTAGATGAACTTCAAAGCGAGCAGCTTTGTGGTTACATCGTTTGTGCCAAGTCACCAACTTGTGGCATGGAGCGAGTCAAGGTTTACAGCAAGAACAGTGCTGCGAAAGAAGGTGTTGGCTTGTATACACAAACATTGATGCAAAAAATGCCTTGGTTGCCTGTTGAAGAGGATGGCAGACTTAACGACCCTGTATTGAAAGAAAATTTTATTACTCGAGTATTTTGTCTAAATGACTTTTACGACTCGATGGATGGTGAGCCTACTCGTGGCAAAATCATCGACTTTCATTCGCGCTACAAACTGACGTTAATGGCACACCACCCAGAGTCATACCGATCCCTTGGCCGCTTAGTTGCCGATGTCGCTAATTATGAAATTGAAGACTTTTACCAAGAGTATCGTTTAGGACTGATGAAGGCGTTAACGAATCGGGCTAGCCGCAAAAATAACACAAATGTGTTGATGCATTTACAAGGGTACTTCAAACGCTCACTAACTAAAGAAGAAAAAGAAGAGTTAGCGACAGTGATTCACGACTACCGTATTGGAATGCTGCCTCTGCTAGCACCACTTACGTTGATTAAGCATTACTTAAATACTTACCCAGACGAGTATTTATCAAAACAGAAGTTTTTAGAACCGTATCCGCAGGAGATGAGATTACGCTATGGTTTGTAGTTCAGAAGAAAAACTATACGCGATCCGAGATGTCGCAGAAATCACGGGTGTAAAACCAGTTACGCTGAGAGCTTGGCAACGAAGATACAACTTGATCCAACCTCAGCGAACTGAAAAAGGACACAGACTTTATCGCCAGCAAGATCTCGATACGATTCGCGAAGTCCAGAGCTGGCTCGCGAAGGGGATTTCGATTGGTAAAGTGAAGGGGCTGCTAGGAAAAAGCGCCGATGTCGAAGTCAAAAACGAGGTTCGCACACTCGAAGAAGTTGAAAACATGCTGCTTGCGCTGTCTACCCTGAATCGAGGAAAAGCAGAGAGTTTACTTGCCTCTGTTCTTAAAGAGTACCCACTAAAACTCGTTATTGATCAGTTTATTAGCCCAGTATTTGATGCGCTAGATATGGTAAAAGGATCGTTGCGATCCTTGCAGGTGGGGTTATTTCAGACTTGTTTAATCACTCGACTTGCCCTTGTAATCGATTCTGAAAACAAAGCCGCTTCCAAAGGAAAGTGTCTGCTCATTAGCTTTGAACAAAACAGAGAATCTGAGAGTTGGATTCAAGCAGCGAAGCTTTGTGAACAAGGGTATCACACGACTTTGATCGATAAGGTTGATGATGTTTCTGGTCTACTAGATCATGAGGTCATTGAAAATGGTTCGTTTATCTACCTTTTCTCCAATAAAGCACTAGCTGCTAAACAAGTAGCGTCCATCAAAATGCTTCACGCACAGCTAGGTGATCGGATGGGGTGCTCTGAAGTGATAGAGAAATTACACCTAACTTAGTAGACAAAAGATAGGAGCTACCATGATTTTAGTATGGTTTCGACGTGACTTACGTACGTTAGACCACACGGCACTCAAAGCGGCATTGGATTCAGGTCAGCCTGTCGTCGCTTGCTTTATCGCGACGCCAGAGCAGTGGCGGGAGCATCACATGGCGCCGATGCAGGCAGACCTCATTGCTCGTCGCTTAGCTTGTCTTAACGAGGAGCTTGAAAGCCTTAATATTCCCTTTTTGTACAAAGAGGTACCGTCGTTTTCCGATTGTACAGATGTGATTAGTGGGTGGGCGGAAACACTTGAAGCTACGTCTGTCATGGCAAACATTCACTATGAGGTGAACGAACGAGAGCTCGATACACAAGTAAGTGAAGCGTTAGCTTCTCACGATATCGAATTTGAACTGTTTCATGACAAATGTGTGCACGCGCCAACGACGGTTCTTAATAAGCAAGGCGAATATTTTAAGGTGTTTACGCCATTCAAGCGTGCTTGGTTAACGCAGTTCCTTATGCCGACGGTAGTAAAACCTCACAAGCAAGCGCCACTCAATAAAAAGGTACTCGAACAATTAGAGTCGGCTCGATTTAATTCAAGCTTCACATTTAGCTATCCTCGAGAATCCAGTGAAGACTGGCTGGCTTCGACTAATGATATTTTGAAGCAGCTTAGGGAATTTGCACGGGAGCGCAGTGACGCGTATCAAAGCGAGCGAGACTTTCCAGCTATTGATGGCACTAGCCAACTGTCTCCATACCTTGCGATTGGCGCGCTATCACCAAGGCAGTGTATTGCTCGTTTGTATGCTGAAAATCAACAAAATGACCTTACAGAAGGGAAAGCAACTTGGTTAAGTGAGATCATTTGGCGTGAGTTTTATCAGCACCTATTGGTTTTCGAACCAAAACTCGTCAAAGGCAAAGGATTTATCGATTGGGAGGATAAAATCCAGTGGTCCTATGATGAGAAAGCCTTTGAGCGATGGAAGACAGGAAGAACAGGATACCCAATCGTTGATGCAGCAATGCGTCAGCTCAATCAAACAGGTTGGATGCACAATCGATTACGTATGATTGTCGCGAGCTTTCTTACCAAGGACTTACATATTGATTGGCGATGGGGAGAAGCGTACTTCATGAGTAAGCTGGTGGACGGCGATTTTGCAGCGAACAATGGTGGCTGGCAATGGTCTGCTTCTACGGGCTGTGACGGGCAGCCATACTTTCGTATTTTCAACCCGATAAGCCAAGGCGAAAAGTTCGATGCTAATGGTGAATTTGTGCGCCACTGGGTACCAGAAATCAAAAGTGTACCGAACAAATACATCCATAAACCTTGGACTTGGGAGGGCTTTTCTTTACTGGAATATCACAAGCCGATGGTTGATCACAAGACAGAAAGAGAGATAACCTTACAGCTCTTTAAAAGTGCCAAGGAATAGAGTGAAATGCTTAGCAAAAAGCGATCAATGAGTTTCGCAAAACGTACCCTGCTATCTGTGTCGTTATCTTTAGTGAGTGGTCTATCATTCGCTAAGATGTACGAATTACCAGAGGATGGAAGCCGTTTAATTGGTCGCCTTGAAAACCACGTCGTTCAAGAAGGCGAAACCATGGCAAATATCGCTAAGCTCTACGATGTGGGTATGCTAGGTTTAATGGCCGCAAACAAAGGCGTGGATCCCTTCTTACCAGAAGAGGGGCATGTTCTTACTATTCCGACACAGCTAATCCTCCCAGACGTACCTTATAAAGGTATCGTTATTAATCTAGCCGAGCTGCGCTTATATTACTTTCCGGAAGGAGAGGATATTGTCCATGTATTTCCTGTCGGAATTGGCCGAATAGGGCGCGATACCCCAGTAATGACAACGCGTATCAGCCAAAAACGACCGAACCCTACATGGACTCCTCCAGCCTCTATTCGTGCCGAGTACAAAGCAAAGGGCATTGACCTACCAGCCGTTGTTCCTGCGGGGCCTGATAATCCGCTTGGTATGTTTGCATTGCGTTTAGCTTACGGAAACGGCGAATACCTAATTCATGGTACCAACAAGGACTTTGGGATTGGTATGCGAGTCAGCGCGGGTTGTATTCGTATGGACCCAAGTGACATTGAGTGGTTATTTGACAAGGTTCGTAACGGCGAAGACGTTAACATCATTAACCAGCCTATCAAAATGACACTTGAACCTGACAGAAGTGTGTTCTTAGAAGCACATGAGCCTTTGACTCGTAGTAATGGCGAGAAAGATGAACTCAAAGTGCCGAAAGAGTTAAAGTGGTGGCTGGATGAATTCGGTATGAAAAACGTGAAGGCTAAAGCAGCAATCGCTGCACAGAATGGGGTTCCTGTCGAAATAACCGCGCCTTAACGGGCGTTAAGACGCGGTATCAAATCTTACTTCGTGTAAGACTGAGCGATGTTATCGATACGCTCGTTAGCACGCTCAGCTTCTTCTTGAGCAGCCATTGCTGCTGCGCCTGATTTTTGAACGTCAGATTGAAGAGCTTGTACGTCTTGGCTTAGTTGGCTAACTTGGTTGCTTAGTTCGTCTAATTTTGCTGCATTTGCTGTAGCTGCGTCATCAGAAGAAGCACAACCGGCTAGTAGAAGTACTGAAGTTGCTGCAGCTGCGATCAACGTTTTGTTCATATAAGAACTCCTTGCTTATAGTGAAAGTCTCGCCACCAACTATTATTTTATACAGTAGCGAGGTTAAATGTGGTTACATTTTATCAGTACATGATGTAGCAAAAGTCAAAAAAACCCAAGAATTTCATGGAGTACCTGACGTCAACTTTTACCTGAGCTTAACAAAGGTGAATAGTCTATCTTCTCCCTCGCTCTCACAACAGTTTTCATAGCAGGTGTATTTGCCACGTTCCTGATATCAATAATTTAGACGATATTGACACAAATGAAAGTTTATTGGCCCAAATAACTGCTATTTACGTCGTTTTGTTGAAGAATAGAAGACATATCTGAAAGGCCTTTCATTAAACTTCACGTTCAGATGCACATCAAAAAGGCTAGGGTTTACTCTGAACTGAGCCACAAATGATGTTTTACCGTCACCACAGGGAATTAGTTTGTGTGATCTCTATCTATACTCCTATGATTTGCGGTATTATACCGAGCTTTATTTTTTTGCTGCGTTAGAGCGGAAACGACACTACAGAGCGCTCAGACGCTGACTGATTTATTGGAGAATACTTTGCAATTTAAAGATCTAGGCCTAGACAACCGATTGTTGAAGAACCTAAAACACTACGATTTTAAAAAAGCGACTGACATTCAGCAGCAGGCGATTCCTGTTGCGATTGCAGGCAAGGATCTATTGGCATCTTCGAAAACGGGTTCGGGCAAGACTTTGGCGTTTGTATTGCCAATGCTTCATAAGTCTTTAAAGACAAAATCGTTTTCTGCGAAAGACCCTCGCGCGGTTATCCTTGCTCCTACTCGTGAGTTAGCGAAACAAGTATATGGTGAGCTTCGTTCTATGCTAGCTGGCCTATCTTATGAAGCAGCACTGATTTTGGGTGGTGAGAACTTTAACGATCAGGTAAAAGCTCTGCGTCGTTACCCGAAATTTATCGTGGCGACACCAGGACGTTTGGCTGATCACTTAGATCATCGTTCGCTTTATCTGGATGGTTTGGAAACGCTGATTCTTGACGAAGCAGACCGTATGTTGGATTTGGGCTTTGCACCAGAGCTTCGTCGCATTCATAAAGCAGCCAAGCATCGTCGTCGTCAAACGTTGATGTTCTCTGCGACATTAGATCATGCAGACGTCAATGAAATCGCGGCTGAAATGCTCAATACGCCAAAGCGTATTGCTATCGGCGTTTCTAACGAAGAACATAAAGATATTACGCAAAAATTTTACTTGTGTGATCACCTGGATCATAAAGAGGCAATTTTAGATCGTGTTCTTTCTGAGGCTGAATACCGTCAAGTTATTATCTTTACGGCAACGCGTGATGATACTGAGCGACTAACAGAAAAGCTGAACGAAAAGAAACTGAAGGCTGTAGCACTAAGTGGTAACTTGAACCAGACTCAACGTAACACCATTATGAGTCAGTTTGAGCGCGCAGTGTTTAAGATCCTTGTAACGACTGATGTTGCTTCCCGCGGTTTGGATATTGCAACTGTGACACACGTCATCAACTTCGATATGCCAAAGCATACCGAAGAATACGTACACCGAGTTGGTCGTACTGGTCGTGCTGGCAACAAAGGGGATGCAATCTCTCTTGTTGGTCCAAAAGACTGGGATAGCTTTAAACGTGTAGAAGCATACCTACAACAAGATCTTGAGTTTTCAGTGTTCGAAGATTTGAAAGGTAAGTTTAAAGGCCTTAAGCCACCTAAACCAGATTTTCGCAATAAGAAAGCGACCGCAAAGAAAGCTCGCCCTCAAGCGAAAAAGTCGGCGAAAAAACCAGCTAAGCGTGACAAGAGCTTCTACAAAAACGTATCTGTGGGTGATGATGTCTTCATCCCTAAGAAAAAACCAGCGGCACCGAGCTCTGAAGAGTAAAAGCTGCTGTAGTTTCCCATTGATTTTAGTTCTTAAAAATCCGAGTGTTCGCACTCGGATTTTTTATGTCTGTCGCTAGGTGAAATAGCGCCTTTCCATACTCACTCGTTTGTCAGCTTTTATATTTGTCTGGTTGTATATAAACAGCATAGAACGCTAATTTAGGAAGTTATTAAGTTTTATTACCTCGGTCAAAGCAAACGTTTTTCCTCACACACTAGATAAAAATCTCACATGATTGTGAAAATGATAATTGATCTCATTTTTATTTAAGGGCAGAATACGCGCCATTGTATTAATCCTATAAATGAATTCGCTCTCTATATGAAACTTACTCATGTTTTTTTAGGGCTCATAATTACCTCTAGTTCTGGCTTTGCTGCTGATGATTTCAACTGGCTTCGAGATGATGCTCGTAAAGATGAGCGAGTTCTTACCTACCTAACAGAACAAAACCACAAAACTGAACAGCACCAAAAAAGTTATCAGACGTTGACAAAAAACCTACTCACGCAGTGGGATACCATGGTGGCAGACAAAGGTGATAAGCCATGGTCGATCATGAGTGGAAGAGAGTGGACGCTAACGCGTCGCGATGGTCGTTACTTACTATTATCCCGTGCGAGTCAACATGCACCAGAAAACGTGGTGTTCGATTTCGATGAACGACAATCTGCGCATCAGTACTACCAACTTGGTCAATGGCAAGTGAATGGTGACACGCTCCTTTTCACGGAAGATATCGACGGTAGCGAACAATATCGTGCTGTGGTTGTTGATTTACTCTCCGGCCAATCTACGGAACTGGCGACGCACGTCGATAGTGGCGTATTGTTGTCACCTAACGGGAAAGTGGCATTCCTCGTTGCAAAAGAAAAGCGCACTCAGCGACCTCATCAGATCTTACGTATCTCCACTGAATCTTTGGCAAAAACAGTCCTATGGAATGAACCCAAGTCAGATTGGTTACTATCTTTCTATCGTGCGGCAGATAGCCGTTATGCTGTGCTGCAAAGCAACAACGAGTCAACAACAGAGCAGAAGCTTGTCGATCTAGAAACGGGCACTGTCTCAGATTCATTGCGAAAGCCTGAAGTGGGTGTGGAATATTACGCGGATGTGGCGAAAGGTTACATTTATCTGAAAAGCAACTTTGAAGGAAAGTTCGCCCTTTACCAAGCCGAACTCGCACCGCTTGGCGCAACATGGCAACGCTTCACCAATCCTCGTGAGCCGCTTGAACAGTTCTACCTTTATGATGCAGGAGTTGTGGCACTTAGCAAGCCAAACAATGTGTCGACTTTGACGGTGTATTCTTACCAAGGTCAGGAAAAAGTGATACTGCCATTGGAACACGATGGTAATGTCGCTTGGCTAAGCACGTTGGGCGATTTTGAATCAAACAAAATTCGTATCCGAAGCATGTCGATGACTACGCCTCCTCAGTGGGAAGAGTTCGATGTAAAAACGCTGAATAAATCCTTGTACTCTCAAGATGCTTACCAAGACTTTGATAGTCAGCGTTATGTAACCCAACGTATTTTTATTAAGCACGACGGCGTTTCTGTCCCGGTCTCTTTGGCGTATCGCAAAGACAAATTGCACCCACAATCTCCTGTGTTGATTTACGGTTACGGCGCGTATGGTTTTACGATGAAACCGTACTTTATGCCTCAGGTTATCAGTTTACTCGACCAAGGTGTGATTTACGCTATCGCCCATGTCCGTGGCGGTGGGTACTTTGGCGATGAATGGCACGAGCAAGGCCGTGGTGTGCGAAAAGCCAATTCTATTGGTGATTTTGTCGCGGCCGCGAAGGCGCTGCAAACATTCGAACGTGGCAATAGAGAGGTTTTCGCCATCGGTTCTAGTGCTGGTGGTACGTTGGTGGCCGGAGCGGTTAATCAAGATCCTAAATTGTTTTCAGGTGTCGTACTTAAAGTGCCTTTTGTTGATGTGGTTGCAAGTATGTCGGATACCTCACTTCCGCTTACCACACAGCAGTATGGCGAATGGGGTAACCCAACCAAACCTGAACAATTGGCGTTAATGAAGGCGTACGATCCGATTCTCAATATCCATAAAAACGCTTACCCACCCATGTTGGTTCAAGTCGGTTTAATCGATCAGCGCGTGCCATATTGGGAAGGCGCAAAGTATCTCGCTAAAGTTTCAGCGTTAAGTGAGCGCAACGGGCCGTACTTGTTGCAAACTAATTTTAATTCGGGCCACCAAATGGACCCGCGACAAGCGCAAGAACAACAAGCAAAAGAATACGCATTTCTACTATCACTCATTAAAACATCTAAAGCGGAGCAGTAAATGAAGCTTACCCCAGTGTCAGCGGCAGTACTTTTGGTACTTGCTGCCAGTCAAGTGCACGCCGAATCTAAGGTTTTCTCAATGGAAGAGGTGGTGGTAACCGCCAATAAAATCGATCAGCCATTGTCAAAAGTGGCAGGTAGTGTCGCGGTTATCACAAACGAGCAAATCGAAGAAAGAGGCGAGACCGAGCTATATGACGTGCTGCGTAACGAACCTGGTGTAAGCGTGACGGGCGGTGCAGGACGTCCGCAAAACATTACCATCCGTGGTATGACGGGTAACCGCATTATGATCGTTCGTGATGGCATTCGTTCTGCGGATGGCTTCGGTGCGAATGACATTAATGATGCAGTTGGGCGAGATACTTTTGATTTATCCAATTTTGAATCGCTGCAAATCATTAAAGGTGCAAGCTCTTCGGTGCATGGCTCTGGCGCAATCGGCGGTGTGGTGATTTTAGAATCCAGTCAGCCGGGTGATTTCTTAAAAGACAAAGACTTCTATACCGATGTATCCGGTACTTACACGGACATCAGTAACAAGTACAAAGGCACGAGTAATCTAGCTTTCCGCTCCGGTGATACAGAGAGTTTGTTTAACGTTTCATACTGGCAAGGGCAAGAGACACGTAACTTTGATGAAGATTTGTATAACCGCGATCTAGATGGTTATAGCGGTGCTTATACGATCAACCACTTTTTCAATGAAGAGGTGATGTTGAAAGCCAAAGCGGAACTCTACACCCAGAATCAAGAGCGTTTGGAGGGTTCACCGTCCATTCAACCTGATGGCATCTGGCATATTGAAGACTTTGCTGAAGATGAAACCTCCGAAGAGTACAGCGCTTACATTGGCGCAGAGGTGACACCGATTAATCCAACTTGGTTCGAAGAGTTGGATACCAAAGTTTACTGGCGTCACACCGAAGTCGTGGAAGACACCAATCGTTTAATGCGCCAGGTGGATCACAATGGTTTGATCACCAAACGTCGCGAGCTGGAACACAAAACCTTCATTGACGAAACAATTGGCTTCCGTGGCGATTTCACCAATACGATTTATGCAGCAAATGCTGAGCACCAATTGGCTTACGGTGTTGAGCTTTCTACAGACTATTACGAGCGCACAGATAGCGACTCCAAGATTGATTGGAACGGAGTAACACCTTCGACCAAACAACCTTTCGCTCCTGCTCGTGCTTATAACATTGGCTTGTATGTCCGAGACATGGTGGAACTGGATAAATGGACCATCACAGGTGGCGTACGCTTTGATGCGCACCGTCTCACGCCAGACGGTGCGGGTGAAGTGGGCGGCTTCCCATTAAAAGACATGGATAGCTCAGAGGTATCTCCAAGTCTTTCGGTTTCTCGTGAAATGTTTGCCAACAACATCGCTTATGTATCTTATAACCATGGTTACCGTGCTCCGGAATACGATAAAGCGTATGGCTTCGTAAGCCACGACTTTGTGCCGCTCACGCCGTTTGTCATTGCACCAAACATGGATCTAGAAGCTGAAACTTCCGACTCATTTGAAATCGGTAACAAGTTCGATAACGGTCGTGCGTATGTCTATGCGTCTTTGTTCTACAACAAGTTTGAAAACTTCATCGACGTTGTGACCACGGGCTTTGACTCAAGCAATGGTAATTACATTAAACAATACCAAAACCTCGATGGTGTCGAGACGTATGGTGCAGAGCTTTCTGCAGGTTACGCGATCACTAAGCGATGGAACATCAGCACCAAGTTTGGCTACGTAGATGGCAAAGACGCGGAAGGTGAATACGTTCGAAGCATTACGCCATTCGAAGGTAACGCTCAACTGAAATACGCCGACCAAGACTTCAATGCTTACGTGGCTTGGAACTGGGCCGCGGCAATGGATCGCGTTCCTAAATGCCAGACCACGCTTGGTCTAGCGACAGATTGCGCGCAGACAAGTGCGTGGAATACGTTTGATATCGGCGCAACTTACCACGTTTCCAAAGACCTTCGTGTTAGCGCAAACATCATCAACCTATTCGACAAAGAATACATCCGATACCAAGACGTAGCGGGTATCGTTGAGGAAAGTAAGCGTTACTCAACTGAGCCAGGGCGCTACTTCACGCTGACTGCAAAATACGAATTCTAGGACGAAATCATGAAGCTAAAACCATTGGCGTTTTCACTGCTTATTGCATGTACCCCTGCGGCGCTGGCTGCAGAGTGGGATTATCCCTCAACGGATTCTGTGGTGACCAATGAAGCGCAAGCGAAAACTTATCTAGACAGCCACTACTCAGAAGCGGGCGAGTTTAAGTTCCGTTACAAAACCCAGTCTCAGCTTGGCAAGCATTACAATTTTGATGTTTGGGTTAACGGTGAATATCAAGCACAGCGTGCCCTCGTAGTAACAACCGATAAAAATCATTACGTTGTGCGAGTGTTTAAGAGCCTTGACGATACGATCATTCGCAACGGTAAACCAACGGTTGCAATGGAATTGGAATCGCCTCGCCAACTGCAAGCACAAGAGCCACCGGCTTTGAGCTCTGGAAGTCTGGTTGATGTTGAGGTTTCTTTATTCAACCCAGATCTTCGCACCATGCAACAGCAAGCAGCACCAGAATCGACGTGGCCAGCACTGTCCGATTACCCTCAGCCGATCGAGTACGTAACCAAGTCGATTGAGGTTTTAAAGTCCGGCGGTAAGTTCTATCTCTCTAACCCAAGATTAAAGCAAGTGGATGCGACGGGCTTATTTGCAGCCCCAGCACCTGGTGAAGCGCCTGTACTCGATACGTTGGACTTTCTCAGCGCAGAAGGGGTTCAAGCATTTGACAGTGTTGATGAGATGCAAAGCACCGAGTTTGGTGACAGTGCGTTCCCACAGTTGATGGCTTTTTATCATCTTGATAGCTCGATCCAATATCTGACAAGCCTGACTTACGACTTGTTTGATGAACCACTTCGCTTTGATGCTCGCGGTTTATCAAAAGATAACTCTACTTACTATTACGGTCCAAAAGCACTCATGCTGGGTGTTGGTGGTGTTTCTCCGGATGCAGTCGATGCTGATGTAGTGATACACGAGCTTGGGCATGGCATTCATTACCAAATCGTACCGGATTGGGCGTACGGTCACACTGGTGCTATCGCAGAGGGTTTTGCTGATTACTGGGCGGGCAGCGCGAGCTACCGAACTCAATATTTGGATGCTTCGCGTCGTGGTCAAGAATTCGAGTTAGATACGGTGTTCAACTGGGACGGTGTGTTCGGAACACGCAAAACAACTCGTAGCTTATGGAACCAAAGAGCACGTTACTTCGAGAGCTCAGAGTATCCAGCGCATGTCAGTGTGGGCGGTGAACTAGGTGACGAGCTATGGTCAACGCCGCTGTTTCAAGCGCTTAAAGCATCGGTTGAACGATACGGTGATGATACCGATAAGGTGTTCCGCGAGTTTGACGCCATTGTACTTGAAGGTATGTACGGCATTGGTCGTGGCGTGAAAATGCATGATCTGGCGGAATCGACCGTGTTTGCCGCAAACACCTTGTTCCCAAATAAAGACTACGCCCAATTCCTGACGGACAGCTTCAACAGACATAACTTACTTAAAGCGCCTCTTCGTGTTCGCTATGACGCTCGATACATCGCACAAGGTCAAGACGTTGGTTTGAGCCTGAGCCAAACTGGCCGTGAAGCGAGCATCAAAGGGCAATGGCAGCTAAATAACGCATCCGTTTTCGACTTTGATGAAACGCTTTCTGATTCGACCTCAATGAAGGTGGCGTTACCAAGCGGTCTGAGGTGTGGCACGCAATTCGATTCTTCTATTTCATTGGATTACCAATTTGCAGAAGGCCTAAAGACTCACCAGTGGAGTGATAAGGTGATGCTGGTTAATGGTACGCCAGAGCTCGATATCCAGCCTCAACCAGTGAACTCCGCTTTGCCGGAACAGGGCGACAGACTGTTCTCTCAGACGCTATCGGACAAGTCACGCACGATTGATGATTCGTTTGCGGTTTACCTGAACATCGAGCATGACTCACTGCAAGATCTGCAAGTGACGCTAGTGTCTCCACAAGGCAAATCGGTCGTGCTACTTAGCCATCAATCAAGCAATACCAAAGGATTTAAAGGTTACTTCACCGCTCAGTATGACGAGGAGTTACGAGCACTTGTCGGTCAACCGAGTTGGGGTACTTGGCGTCTCAAAGTGTCTGACCGCGTGTCAGGGAATTCTGGGGTGTTGAAAGAGTGGGGTGTGAGTCACTTTGCTCAGTATCAGTGTAGTGCTGATACCACTAAAGAAAGCAGTGGCGGTGATTCAGGTGGCAGTGGTTCGCCTTGGACCTTGTTAGGACTTGTCCTGCTTTCAATGGTGAGAGTGATTCGCTCTCGTTAATTAAAATCAAAAGAAGATAAAATCTATGAAGTTTCAATATTCTTTCGTTGCTATGTCACTAGCCCTAGCTGGCTGTGGCGGTGGTTCTGGTGGTGACACGTCGGCACCGACCTATGATGTAGCTGGCACCATCGTTTCTGCAGGTACACTTCTTGATACGCCAGTGTGCATCGATTTAAACCAAAACTACGTTTGTGATACGACCGAGCCGAGTGCTAAAACGGATAATGCCGGTAAATTTAGCCTGACTTCAAGCGACAAAAACGTACTAACCAGCACCATTCTTGCTCAAGTTGATCAAGGTTCGAACCAAACGTTGCGTCTTGCGGCTCCGGGCCAAAACTTAGCAACGGGTAACACGGTCAATGGTGTAACAACGTTGCTCGCAGGTCTTGTGGTTGACGGTAAAACCGTTGCTCAAGCTGAAGAGATTGTGAAAGCACAACTCACCGATGCCGGTGTTTCTCTGTCTGGAACGGTAATGTCTAACGCAGAAGCCAGCGAGCTAGATAAGCTAGAGCAAAACACGGTTGCACTATTAGCTGCAATGCAGCCACAACAAATGACCCAAGGCGTAGCGCTGCTTGCTCAAAGCCTTAGCTTCCAGGGTAAATCATTGGCCTCTGATCTTCTGTCTGAAGTGGAAGTGAGTGCATTTGCTGAAGAAATTGTAGCGGTTGCTGAACAAACGGTTGGTAGTAACGATACGGGCGCCGTTCTTTATTTTGCTGAAGGAGCAGCAGACGTAGCAGAGGTTCAAGCGTCTTACCCTGGTCAAGATGCGGAATACGGCTTCGACAAAGAGGACAAGCAAACGTCGACAGGCGCTGGCTTTAAGTTCGTTAAGCTAGATTCACAAGGTGCAGCTTTAGCAGCAGATGCGACTAAGTGGGCTTGTACTATGGACGAACGTACTGGTCTTGTTTGGGAAAATAAGAGTGCGGATGCGAGCTCAGTTCAATTTAAAGATCGCCTATTTGCGTTTGAGTCTGAAACATTTAAGCCGTATTACGAAGATCTTGAAGTCGTTGGTTGTGTGGATGCTGCTGATGGCATCTGTTCAACAAGCCAATATGTTGAACATATAAACAAGCAATCACTATGTGGCATTAGTGACTGGCGCCTACCAACATACCAAGAGTTCTACGATGTTCTCGACTTAGGTGAGACAGAGAAAGACGCCGACGGCAATGTCTATGGTATGACGACAGCTTACTTCCCTCAACAGGGTAAAGGCAGCCCAGACGCTAATTCAGGTGCTATTTGGCTAAGTGATTTCACATTTAATAATTACTCTCCTGCTAACTACGAAGGTGCACTTCAATTTGCAGTGATTGCAGCGAAGGGCGCTGACCGTGGCCACGTAAGCTTTGTTGAAATTTATTCTGACAAAGTAGAGCGTGACACAGGCACGTCATTCCAATTCCCAATCCGTCTAGTAGCAGTAAAGGGCCAATAAGATGAAGAAATTAATAACTGTACTATCTCTTGCTTTGGCTTCTCAAACTGTAATGGCTGCACAAGAGTGTTCTACTGACTTTGCTAAAACGGCACCTAACACGCGTTATACATATTCTGAGAGCGGTACCGTAACTGACCTGAAAACAGGTCTAACATGGATGCGTTGCCCTGTTGGTTCAACGTGGAATACGGCAAACGAAGCTTGTGATGGCGCTGCGACTAAGATGTCATGGCAGTTAGCGCTATCAACCGCTGAGCAAATCCGCAATGAATCAGGTAATCATGCTTTATATGACTTCGCTGGCAAAAAGAATTGGCGCATACCAAACATTAAGGAGTTAGTCGCGTTGACAGAACGTGCTTGCCATAGCCCTGCGATGAACGGCACTGCATTCGCAAGTGGTTACACGCTAGAGGTGGGTGACTATGCTGGTTACATCTGGAGTAACACACCAAACGGTGATGGCTCAAACGTTATGGTGTTTGATTCATTTAATGGTGAGGTTTACAACTGGAACCCACTAGAGTCAACGAACATTTCCTCTGTTCTGCTGGTTACTGACGAGGAGTAATCACCCCGTTGGATTTTCACGAATCCAGATGTTAATAAGCTCCGCCAGTGCGGAGCTTTTTCTTTTCTAACCTTTGGAACTTATCGTGTTGAGCAGAGTATTTAAACTTGGAACTGCTTAAGCTGATGTTTTTGGTTTTCCGCTAAGCCAGACAGTTCTTGCGCTGCTGCGGCTGATTGCGTAATGCCAGTTACGTTCTGGCTCACTAGTTCATAGATGTTCGTTAAGTTGTTGTTGATATCAGCCGTGACCTGTTTCTGCTCTTCTGATGCGGTTGCAACTTGAGTGTTGATTGAGTTCAGATCGGCGATAGCATTACTGATATTAGCAAGTGATTGGCTAACTTCTTGTGTCAGAGCTTGGTTGTCTGACAACATGGCTAAGCTGGAATGCATACTTTCATTTGCGTGACCAGATTGTTGCTGTAGCTCTTCTATAATGGTTTGGATCTCTTTGGTGGACTCCTGAGTTCGCGCTGCCAGCATACGTACTTCATCGGCCACTACCGCAAAGCCTCGGCCACTTTCGCCCGCTCGTGCAGCTTCAATCGCTGCATTCAGTGCAAGTAGATTCGTTTGCTCAGAAATACCTTCAATCACTTCGATCACGCGACCAATGTGTTCTGATTGTTCTTTTAGCGAAGTCACGACGGCAGCGGCTTCGTTAAGTTGTTCCGCCATCTTTTCACTTGCGCGAGTACTTTCCCCAAACATGCTTATACTTTGTGAGGTTAACGTACGTGCTTGATTTGATGCACTATCGGCTTCTTGTGCATTGGTCGATACTTCAGCTGCGGTCGACTCTAGCTGATTGATCGCCGAGGCT
The DNA here is from genome assembly GCF_033339435.1 of Vibrio sp. 378. Classification (NCBI taxonomy): domain Bacteria; kingdom Pseudomonadati; phylum Pseudomonadota; class Gammaproteobacteria; order Vibrionales; family Vibrionaceae; genus Vibrio; species Vibrio sp. 378. The sequence goes on along the minus strand of NZ_JAWOUO010000002.1, from coordinate 244,285 downwards.
ACTTGCTCAACTTCTTGCTTTTCTTGATCCGAGTTGACGCTGCTTTGAGTCATAACAGTTGCTAACTCGGTTGATGCTGATGCCACATCTTCACTAATGCGAACCAATGCGCTTACAGTTTCACGCAGTTTTTCTATGGTCTGGTTTACATCTCGAGCCAGCTGAGACACTTCGTTTTTCCCGATGGCTTCGGCCTTAACTAGTAGGTTTCCCTTCGCGACTTCCTGCATCGTTACTTGAAGGTTACGAATCGGCGCAACGATGTAGCTGGCGAGTACCCAACTAATAAGTGAAGCGGCACTCAAGATCACCGCAAGCGAGACGGCGCTGTAAGTTAGCGTGGTTGAATGTTGTTCGCCATTCGTTTCGACTTCATCGGTGACGATTTGATTCAATTGTTTAGATAGTTTGTCGATGGCGTTGATCATCGCTTCGCCAGCTAATCGATACTCAGCCATTGCATATTCGTACTTTTGATTGAAATCAGAGGTGGTGTAATCAGAAGAGTGTTTAGTGGTGAGCAGAGGTGTCATGGTAACGCGAGTGAAATCAACATAGTGATTCATGGCCTTACGCATAGCATTGACTTCATTTTGAACGCCAGGGAGATGGTCGATGGAGTTAAGAAAATCGCGGTTTTTGTTTTGTCGCTCAGAAAGCTCTTGGTTGAGAGACTGAACATCTTCGGCTCTAAATAGACTATAAATGGCTTTGATGCGCATGGCGTAAGTGTTGTCTACGATGCCGCTAAGTTCCTCTTTGTGAATGATTAGCTTATGGGTGGAAGCCGAAACCTTATTGAATGCTTGATCGAGTTTACCGATTCCGACACTCAGTCCAATGATGAGTAATATAACTGTGAATAGAACAGGCAGAAAAACCTGAAGTTTAATAGAAAGCGTACTAAGAAATTGACGCATGAGATTGACCCTCTATCGGTTTGATTATTATCTTTTTTATAAATAAGCATTTCGATTTTAATTGTTATATTTGCCAAATCAATGAGTTACTCATATCTAATTGTTATGAAATGTACCAAAATCGATGGGGTTATCATCTTGAACATGAGGCAACGTTATAAAAACGTTACGTTCAAATTGAGAGAGGGATAAGTCGCGGAATTAATAGTTAGAAATGACAACGTGTCATAGAGGGTTCAACTAAGTGAAACACAACTGTCATATTCAAATTCTAAAGTGAGCACCGTTCAAGTGAAACACAACGGCAATAAAGCCACTTAAGGAAATTGTGATGAAAAAGACAGTAATCGGTGCAATCGCACTTCTAGGCGCAATGGCAGTGACTCCTGTTTCTGCTAAAGAAACTATCTCTGCAGTGGGTTCTAGCAGCGTAACTCCACTGATGGAAGTTTTCTCTGAAACGTACATGAAGAAGAACCCTAACGTATTTATCGAAGTTCAAGGTCCTGGTTCTTCAGCTGGTGTAAAAGCAGCGAAAAATGGTTCAGCAGACCTTGGTATGTCTTCTCGTAATCTAAAAGACTCTGAAAAAGAATCAACACTAATCGAAGAAGTGGTTGCTCGTGATGGTATCGCAGTGGTTGTTAACCCACAAAACAAACTGCCAGGTCTAACAGCCGAGCAAGTGACTGCAATCTACAAAGGCGAAGTATCAAACTGGAAAGAAGTTGGTGGTGCAGACAAGCCAATCGTAGCCATTACTCGTGACACAGCTTCTGGTACTCGTGGCGCATTTGAAGACATCATGTCTCTAAAAATGAAGATTTCTGGTAAGAAGGTATCAGCTATCTCTCAACGTGCTCAAGTTGCAAACGGTAACGGCGCACTGAAAACAATGGTTGCATCTAACCCATACGCAATCGGCTACATTTCTCTTGGTACTGTAGACAACACTGTTAATGCGCTAGCAATCGACGGCGTTGATGCAACGGTAGCTAACGTTAAAAACGGTTCTTACAAAGTAGCGCGTCCATTCCTTGTTCTTTACAAAGAAGGCAAGCCATCAACAGAAACGCAAAAATTCCTAGACTGGATGCTAACTGACGAAGCGCAAGCGCTAGTTGACCAAAAAGGTTACATCTCAGTTAACTAATCCCATCGGGACTCTAAAGTTTGCTCAGCCCAACGTTTCGGGCTGAGCCTTTTCTATCCATTGTGTTCAACGGCATTGCCCAGAACCGTGAGATTTTTAAATGACCATCGCAACAAATAGTGAAAAGCTTATGAATACTGACGCTAGAGCTATCAGCAAGTCAGGCCTACGCGAGAAGCGTCGTGTAGACTGGAAAGAGCGCATCTTCCACGGCTTGTTCCTAACGAGTGCCGTAATCGGCATTGTTTCATTGGCCGTTATTGCATACTTCATCGTTCGAGAGAGTATTCCGGCATTCCAAGAAGCAGGCGTATCGGGCATTGTCTTAGGACAAAACTGGTTACCACCTGCGCTTTACGGTGTCGCCACCATGATTGTGGCATCTATCGTATCGACGGCTGGTGCTGTCATTGTTGGGGTTCCAATTGGTGTTCTGACCGCCATTTTTATCGCTGAAATCGCACCAAAGCGATTAGCAGACATTATCCGTCCAGCGGTTGAGCTGCTAGCCGGTATTCCTTCAGTGGTCTACGGTTTCTTCGGTCTGGTTATTATCGTTCCATTGATTCAGAAGGTATTTGATGTACCTGCAGGTAATACTATCCTTGCCGGTATCATTGTTCTTGGTGTGATGATTCTACCAACGGTAATTACGGTTTCTGAAACGTCTATTCGCGCTGTCCCTCGTACTTATAAAGAAGGTTCTTTGGCACTGGGCGCATCGAAAATCTACACCATCTTTAAGTTGCTCGTTCCAGCGGCTCGCTCAGGCATCATGACAGGTGTGATACTGGGTATCGGTCGTGCGTTGGGTGAGACCATGGCGATTATCATGGTTATGGGTAACGCGCCGGCAATGCCAGAAGGCATCCTTGATTCGGCTCGTACACTAACTGCAAACATCGCTATTGAAATGTCTTACGCAAGTGGTGTTCACGCGAACGCACTTTACGCTACAGGTGTAGTACTTCTGGTCTTCATCATGTCGTTGAACGCTGTACTACTGTACCTAAACCGAGAAAAAGCGAAGTAATCGCTCGTTAAAGGTGACTATTATGGATCGCGCAAAACTAAAAAAAGCACGCCAGTTCAAAGATAATGTCTTTAACGCATTTGTCTGGATCTCGGCAGCACTAACGGTAGGTTTTTTGTTCTGGATTATCTGGTACATCCTATCAAACGGTCTACAACACGTAGATTGGAACTTCATTACTGATAACTATACGCGCACAGGTGAAGAGCACGGTATCTTCCCAATGATTGTGGCGACCATTTACATGGTTATCGCTTCTATCGCAGTGGCAGCGCCACTCGGTATCATGACGGCAATCTACTTGACCGAATACGCGAAAGTGGGCAGTCGTTTGGTGAAAATCATCCGATTCTGTACCGAGTCATTGGCGGGTATCCCGTCGATCATTTTCGGCCTGTTTGGTATGACTTTCTTCGTGGCGATTCTTGGCCTTGGCTTCTCGATTCTGTCGGGTGCATTGACGCTAAGTATCCTAATCCTGCCAGTGATCATCCGTACAACGGAAGAAGCGCTGATGGCAGTACCACAAACGTACCGTGAAGGCTCTTATGGCCTCGGTGCTTCTAAGATTTACACTATCTGGCGTTTGATTCTTCCGAGCGCAATGCCAGGTATCTTAACCTCGGTCATTCTAAGTATTGGTCGTGTCATTGGTGAGTCTGCTCCAGTATTCCTGACAGCAGGTATGGTTGCACGTATTCCGGATTCTTTATTGGATTCAGGTCGTACGCTAACCGTTCACCTATACAAACTGACTACCGAACTGTTTACCGTTGAAGAATGGAATCAGGCTTACGGTACGGCAACAGTGCTTATCGTGGTTGTTCTCTTGATCAACATGGTAACGAAACTGATTGCTAGACGTTTTAACACCGCAACTTACTAACAACACTAATTAAGAACGCACGTTAAAAGACACGAATTCAAGAATTAAGAGATTAAGACAATGAACAAATTTGATATTGAAAACCTAGACCTATTCTACGGTGACAACCAAGCACTGAAATCGATCAACTTACCAATTCCAGTTCGCCAAGTAACTGCACTTATCGGCCCGTCAGGTTGCGGAAAATCAACGCTTCTACGCTGTTTGAACCGAATGAATGATCTAATCGAAGGCGTGAAAATTACAGGTAAATTGGCGATGGACGGCGAAGATATTTACGGCAACATTGATGTTGCTGACCTTCGCATCAAAGTCGGCATGGTATTCCAAAAGCCAAACCCATTCCCGATGAGCATTTACGAGAACGTGGCTTACGGCTTACGTGCTCAAGGTATCAAAGACAAAAAGACAATTGATGAAGTGGTAGAGCGTTCGCTGCGCGGTGCTGCACTTTGGGATGAGGTGAAAGATCGCCTTAAATCACACGCATTCGGTCTTTCTGGTGGTCAGCAGCAACGTTTATGTATTGCACGTACAATCGCGATGGAGCCTGATGTGATTCTGATGGATGAACCAACGTCGGCACTTGACCCAATTGCGACACACAAAATCGAAGAGTTGATGGAAGAGCTAAAGAAGAACTACACCATCGTTATCGTGACTCACTCAATGCAACAGGCGCGTCGTATCTCTGACCGCACTGCGTTTTTCCTAATGGGTGAACTGGTTGAGCACAACGATACGCAAGTGATCTTTAGCAACCCTCAAGACGACCGTACTCAAGGCTACGTAAATGGTGATTTCGGTTAATCCACCGTATTTACAAGCATAACTAAATAACTATAAGCGATGGTAACTTTGCCCCTCTTAATGAGGGGCCTTTTTCTTTTTAAGTCGTAGGCTTATAACGCCTACCAACACAAAAAATCTTGTAAATAAGCACAACTTTCCTCCCCAGTTTATAAAGCATGTAACTTATGTGAAACATGGCTTTAAAAGTGCTGAAGAGCTCTCGAATGTAACACTAAGTCTGATAATTTTGCGAATGACTTAACAGCTCAAATTTGAACGTATTGATTGCATATCATGGCCTAAGTAGTTTTTTATCGAGGATAAAAAAGTAGATTAGGTTGGTAGGGTGAGTTTAAGAAGTTTTACAAGAAAAGTGTCTTCAACGAGGGACCATCGGTTGCTAGCGGAGGCAATCTTTGATCATTTAGAGAGTCTGTTCTCCCCTCAAGCCCTCGCTATTTTTGAAGATCCTTCAATTAACCCTCGTCATTCGATGAGCTTCTCTCGCGGAGAGCTTTACCCAACCCAAAACTATCCTGAGACATTCTGGGAGTGGGCAAGTCAGTTTGACACCTCTGAAAGCATCATACCTCTGGCGATCAACACATGTAACTGGAATCACACTCGAGATTTAGGTGGTGATAGTTACATCATGATGCTCGACAACACGCCTATAAAACGTACCTACCTACTGATTCAATCTGTTCATGCTCGCACGGCACATAATATCTATGAAGAAAGTTACGACGCAATGCAGCTTGCAGCGGCGCGTTGGCAATGTATTCGTGCCGAAAAAAATGCCTCGAAAGAGATCAGGCACAGAGATATTCGTGAAGCGCAATATGTTGATGAGATTAGCCAACGCGAGCGATTTATCGAAAATATGAAGTTAGTTCAGCAAGTTGCACTCGAAATCTCTAATCCTGATTCTTTAAAGGACTTGTACTACAAAGCCGTCGAAGCGTTACGTGAACGACTTGGGTTTGATCGCTCTACACTGATGCTTCTCGATATGAAAAAGCGCAGCTTCAGTGGTACATACGGCACGGATGAGTCAGGAATTACGATTGATGAATTTCACACACAATATGATTTACACCAACTTAGCGAGGAGTATATCACCGCGTTATCTAGCCTCGAGAGCAACTTAGTTATTGTAGAAGACGCGCCAATATACACAGCAGGCAAGGTCATCGGGCAGGGCTGGAATGCGATGTTGATTTTACGCGATGGCAATGAACCGTTTGGGTGGTTCGCGCTAGATAACTTTATTCATCGTAAGCCGATAACGGCATATCAAAAACAGATGTTGGACTCGTTTGGTTCACTCTTCTCTCAAATTTACATTCGTAAGCGCCAAGAACAAAACGTACGCATGCTGCATTCAAGCATGGTTGAGTTATCACGTTGCACTACTGTCAGTGGAGTATGCAAATCGGCCGTCACTTTCGCCATTAAAAATCTTGGTATTGATCGAATGGCGGTGTTTTTAACTGATGAAAATTGCTCTTACATGCAAGGAACGTGGGGTACCGATATTCAAGGTAACGTGGTGGATGAATCTTACTTCTTTGGCGAAACCCAAGATTTCTCTCTTATAAATCTGGCTCGCTCAATGCCAAACGAAGTCGCATTTGAAGAATCAGTGCCTATTTATCATGACTGTAATATTGTTGGCTTTGGTTGGGCTGCGATGACGGTATTGACTTCAAATAGCAGTGGTCCTATCGCCTTTATCGCTGTTGATAATTTGCTGACACGTGCGCCGTTAACTTCTCAGTTACGTGAAGTGATTCGTATGTTCGCGTCCAGCTTAGCTGAAGTATTGCAACGTACTCAAGCTCAAGAGGCGATTCGCGAATTAAACGAAAACTTAGAGCTGGAGGTTCAGAACCGAACAAAAGAGTTGGAGGAAGCCAATCGACAGCTTGAGGTACTTTCTAAGCTCGATCCTTTGACGCGTCTTGGTAATCGCCGCATGTTAGAACATGTGATGCAAAAATATTGTGCCCTAGAGTGTGAAGACGACATGTCGTTTGGCCTGATCCTGATTGATATTGACCATTTTGGCTTATTCAATAATCACTATGGTCATCTCGAAGGCGATATCGCATTGATGCGAATTGGCTATATCTTGGATCATCATACCAAAGGTGAAGATGAAGTTTTTTGCCGTATCGGTGGTGAGGAGTTTGCATTGCTCATGATTGGTTCTGAGCAAGAGGAGGTTCGACTGAGAGCAGAGTGCATTCGTCAGTGCATCGAGGGCGAGGGGATAAAGCATCGACATAACCCAGAAGGGGAGTTACTTACCGTTTCAGTCGGTTACTCCTGTTATAAAGCGAAAGGCAAAGACTTTAATTTCGACCATTTATATCAGTTGTCGGATAAGGCACTCTATCAAGCGAAGAATCATGGGCGAAATTGTGTAAGGCGATACGAATACGAGCCCCAAGTATTGTTGAGTAAGTGATGTTCATAAGAGCAACTTGATAGGGAAGGGGGTGGCGGTTGGTGCTCTAGATAAAACCGCTAAAGCAAATTTGGCCGGATAAGAGAATGGGCAGCTCATGAGAGCTGCCATTGTTATCTAGTTATTTATAGCTTTTCGAGCTGGTGGTCGGTTTTCGTTACGTTTGCTTTGCCAAGGTTTTGAATTTTGGCTAGCAGCGAATCAGGGCTCCAAGGTTGTTGGTTAGCACTAAAATGCGCTCGATTCATGGCATTAAGCTCTTGCTTAATTGCTTGTACGTCACCAGGGTTTAACCTGTCTTGATGAGTGGTTAAATACTCATTTACAGAGCGTTCAATTTTCGCAGCATCGCCTTCTTCGATGACTTTTTTTAGCGCGTTGATGTAAAGTGGTTGTTCAGCATTTGAAACCGTTCCACTTGCTGTTATTGGGCGCTTTTTCCATGCCCAAATTGCGATTCCCAATGTCATTATCCAAAGCCCTGAGAAAACAAAGGTTAACGTTCGCCAGAGACTGCTCACACCGCCGCTTGATTCAGGACTAGGGGCTGACACTAAAGGTGCTGAAAGAGGCGATTCCGGCAACGTGATTAGCCCAGTGTCATTTTTCTCTACGTCTAATGTTAGCTCTGGTAACGTTGTTTTCTTCGCTTCATCATTTTGACTGTCCCACCAGTTCAAGTCGTATCCTGGTAAGGTATATCTCCCGGCCTCTGTAGGAATAATGACTTGCTTCACCGTCATGGTAACGGTGCCATCTCTTCCGCTATCGAACTTAGGTTGTTCGGGATACACGCGCAGTGAACTCGGGTAACTAATATTGACTCGTGGCAGATATTCGGCTTGTGTACCGCGAGCCTTAACTTGAATGGTTCGAGTGAGTGAAGAACCTTGCTTTACTGTGTTGATCGCGTTAGTCGACAGTAGATTACCTTGATCGTCTTGCCAGCTCTGTGTCATTTCTAACGCTGAAGCAGGAAGCCATTCACCTTTAAATTCGCTCGGAATCGGTTTGACCGTGATTGGCATGCGTTCCGCTTTGGTGTTGATAGGCATTATTTTGGTTGAGCCCGTCAAGCTGTCGCCATAAATATAAGAACCGGTCAGTTTAGGACCTATCAAGGTATAAGTGCCTGGTTGATTGGCCGTTAAGCGAAACGACTGCTCTATGACCGCTACTTCTAACCCATTTAAGATCTTCTGTCTTTGCTGTAAGCCACCCAGTGCCTCAAGCTTCATGCCTTCAATCTGCGGAGGTACTATTTGCGGGTTATCTAGGCGTCGAGTGTCCGCTTTAATTAGAAGCTGTATACGTAATGTTGCAGATTGCTGAGGGTAGAGCGTACTGTTGTCGACCGTAATATTGAAGCTAAATAGATCATCAAGATTGGGGTCTGTTTGGCTCGCGTTGACACGCAGTTTGATCGGCTCCGTTCTCATACCATCAGCGGAAAAACTTGGAATAGTCAGAACACCTTCTTTCATTGGTGCAATTGAGATACTCCACTCGGTACGCACTGATTTTCTTCCGTTAATGTTATTGCTAGAGCGGCCATAACGAGGTTGACCTAAGAAGAAGTCTTTCTCTAGAACATTGAAGTCGATTGAGTCTGAGCTGAGCTCAGTATCTGAAATGATTCTGAGGTTAATCACTTCATTCTTGGCTACTTGTGTTTTATTCACACTAGCTTGAAGTGTCTGTGCCATCACCGAGAAACTGGATATTAGGCTGGCCACAAAAATAAAGACCAGTTTTACGCCTTTGTTCATCACAGGCTTACCACTCCTTTTGAGATTGTTGTGGAGGTTGTTTTTGTTGCGCTTGAAGTTGCATTTGCGCACGGATCAAAAAGCTTGGGTCGCGAGCACTTTCTACTGCTTCTAGTCGACGGAACTCAGGATCATCCTGATGCATTTTTTCGGGATGCGCTTTAGCCTGTATTGGTTCACCTTGATCCTTCACTTGCTTGTCATCTCGTTGCGGTTGATGTTGTTCCGTTTTTTGTTTTTCTTTTTTATTTTCAGAATCTTGCTGATTTTGTGACTGTTGTCCTTGCGCTTCTTTCCCTTCGTTTTGAGACTTTTGTTG
>NZ_JAWOUO010000002.1:0-234840 GCF_033339435.1 Vibrio sp. 378 | reverse complement strand
CTGTTGCTGTTGCTGTTGCTGTTGCTGTTGCTGTTGCTGTTGCTGTTGCTGTTGCTGTTGCTGTTGCTGTTGCTGTTGCTGTTTTAGCTTTTCTTCTACAACCGATAGATTTTTCTTCGCGGCTTCAAAGTTAGGCTTTTCCTCTAGCAGCTTTTTATACAAATCAGCCGCATCTTCTAATTGACCATTTTGAGCGAGCGAGTTGGCGAGGTTATAGCGGCCGTTAAGGGAGGCATCATGAGAAAATGCTTCGATAGCGGCTTCGTAGTCACCTTTTTGATAACTGGCGGCTCCTTTCCAGCTTGGGTTTGTAAATAGGTTTTGCGCCTGTTCATACTCACCTTGCTTGTAGAGTTGCGCTCCTTGTTGGTCGGTATTTAAGAACGGATTAGCTTCTACATGCGGTGTCCACGTTACCGGGACTGCAGTCGCAAATACCATCCAAATCAGGCCGCGTCGAAACAGTAAAGCCGCAGGAATAAGTAACAACGGCAGTAACCAAAAGCCACTGTTGAGACGAGAATCAGTTTTAACTTCTTCGCTTTGGGTCGCAGAAAGCTGGCTACCAATGTTATTGGTAAAGGCCGCGATGTTTTCAACATCACGGTTGGTGTGCTGAATAGGAACAAATAGACCGCCAGTTTTATTCGCTAGCGTCTGTAGATTTTTCAGATTTGTTTTCGCTACGACGGTTGTGCCTTGTGCAGTTTTTTGCAGAGAGCCATCGGGCAGCGCGATAGGCGCACCGTTAGGAGTCCCGACGGCAAGAACAGAAATGCGAAACTTTGTACCTTGGACTAAATCTAACGCGTGAGACAGCTCTGACGTACCAAGATCATCCGCTAACACGATGATATCGCCTTGTTGCGTGCCAGCTTGAGAAAACTGGTTGATCGCAAGTTCAATCGCGGCAGGCAGGTTTGTTCCTTGAAAAGGCATCAGCTCTGGTGACAAATTTTCGATAATGCCCGCAAGCGTGCTGGAATCAGTTGTCAGTGGACTTAAGTTATAGGCATCGCCAGCGTAAGCAATAAGTCCAGTGGCTCCCTCTTTCCATTTAGGCAGCAAATCGAGCGCCTTATAACGTGTTTGTGCTAGCCGATTGGGTTTGATGTCTGTAGCAAACATAGAGCGAGACATATCAAGCACCAAGATACGGTTTTGGTTTAATTCAAAGCTTGGTCGAGCATTGGACTGCCAGCTTGGCCCCGCTAATGAAATGCAAGTTATTGCCCAAGCTAAACCCCATAGAGTGAAGTAATGCTTAGACTGCGTGTTTTGTCCGAGCATCCGCGATAGGTGAGGGGCAATCAGTGTGGACTTTTGGGCTCTAAATTTGTGATTAAGCAAGAGTGCAATAGGGATCACGATGAGCCCCAAAAGCCAATAAGGATTGAGGAAAATAAACTCAGCCATGTTTTCTCCTTAATAGGAATAACAATACCGACAATACAAATGCAGCGCTTAATGGATATGGAAACCATTCAGACTGAGGGCGCCAAGTTTGTGTGTCGCTAGATACGGGTTCTAGCTGGTTGATGGTGTCATAAATCTTTTCGAGCTCTTCTGTATCTCGCGCTCGAAAATATTGTCCACCTGTCACCTCTGCCACTTTAGTCAGTGTTTGTTCATCTAAGTCGGCTGCGGTGTTGACTTTGCGAGTCATGAAAAACTCTTTCACCATCATTTCACCAGCGCCCACGCCTACGGTGTAAATAGTGGCGTTGTATTTTTTCGCAATTTCCGCTGCTTCTAGCGGCTCGAGCACCCCTGCAGTATTGCTGCCGTCACTGAGCAAAATCATGACTCGTTGGGGAGCATCACTGTCTACAAAGGTTTTTGTGCCTAACCCAATACCATCACCAATGGCGGTTCGTTGACCAACCAAGCCGATGACGGTTTGATTAATCTGTTGCATGACGCTTTTGCGGTCTGCAGTGAGTGGTGTTTGCAAATAAGCATGGTCGCCAAACAAAACAACTCCGAGACGGTCACCTTTTCTCTTTGCTACGAAATCAGACAGAACTTGTTTGACTGCTGTGAGGCGATCGATATATTCGCCGTTGAGTTCCATGTCTTCCTGCTGCATCGAACCGGACAGATCGACGACTAACATCAAGTCCCGATATTTGGGTTGGAATTCAACGGGATCACCAAACCAAACTGGACGTGCACAAGCGACGACAAGAAAGCCCCAGATCGCGATTGAAAGCGCTTTTTGCAGCGCTTGCTTAGGCTTGCTGCGATTCTCATTGGTTGGTAAGTACGCCAATTTGATCTCGGCTTGTTGAGATTCTTGTGGCAGGAACTTGTATACCAGCCAGGGGATGGGCAACAAAAACAGTGCCCACCACCAGACAAATTCAATGTTTAGCCATTGGGCAAGATCGGTTATGAGTGTTTGCTCAGTCACGGTTATTTGCCTTTTTCTTTGGTGGCAAAGCGTAGGTTATCCAAAAGACACAATCGTCTACCAAGCTTTGATGATGCCCTTGGGAGGAATTCTGATACAACGCTTCTTGCCACTGATGTTGTTTGTCTACGAATCGACTCTCTTTGGTATGGCTATCGAGAAATTTATACCAAGCGATTCCAGTTAATGGTGCGATCTCTTCACGCGGAAAGTAACTCAATGCTGCCTGGCGCAATATTTCCAGAGCAGAAGAGGGGGTATGAGGCGCGGTAGGTTGAGTTAAAAGTGTTAATGCTGTCTTTTTTGCGCGTAAGTGTTTTTTACGCCATCTCACATAAAGACAAATGCCGAAAACGAAGAGCAAGGTGGCTGTAAGCACCACCCACCATCCCCAAGCGAGCGGAAACCAATCCGGTGCGTTTGGCAAAATCAAAGGTTCAAGGTCTAGGCTTTGGTTGTTTGTTGTCATTATTATTACTGCTTAATAAATACTGCTTGTCAGTTTGTTAGCTTAATTGTGAAATTAAGGGCCAGCCACTTGATAGCGTGTTAAATGGAATTGCTATTGAATGGCATTGCTGCTTAATGGTTTCTTGATGTTGGGTAAAGTGGCTTTCGAGTTCTCTTCGTTGTCCTTTAGAGCCAAAGTTAAACCATTGACTATGCTGCCCATCCGAAGCTTTCACTTGACCTCTAAAGTCTGTTTCGCCTCTTTCTAACGGATCATAAAACTGAACGGCCCTTACGCTATTGTGTTGTTTGAGTCGACGTAGTTGTGCCAGTTCCGTTGGTGTTACGTGGGCAAAGTCACTGAGCATAATCAATTCGCTGCCTTTTGGGGTGAGCGTATGAAGTGTCTCCAATACTTGTGTATACGGCAGTGTACGAGTGTCGTTGCTTGCAGTACGAGTTACTTGCGCATTATGTATGTCGACTATGGCGTTAAGAATCCGCAGCCCTTGTCTTTGTAAAGAAGAGGGGCGAAATTCAAGACATTGATGTCCGTCATCAATCACTGCGCCGATGCGATCTTTTTTAGCTAGAGTTAGCCAAATTAGAACACTGGCAAAGTGGGCCAATTGAACGGATTTGAGTACATACTTAGATCCAAAATGTAGACTAGAACTTAGATCAAGATAAAGAATGACCGCTTGCTCTTTATCTTCTGCAAACAACTTCGTATGTGCTTTACCGGTCCTAGCGGTGACTCGCCAATCAATGCTGCGAATATCGTCGCCAGGTTGATATTGGCGCACCTCCATAAAATCCATACCTCGCCCTTTTTGGCGACTGGTATGGTTACCACTCATCTGCGACCAGAGACTCTGTGCTGGTGGTAACCAACGTACAGATTGAGTGCGATATTGGAGCAGCTCTTCAAGGGTTAATGTCACCCCATTCGCATGAGGTGGTAATGAATGTGTAGCGGACATATCACTCACCTGTTTATGCACTGCCAACAAGGTTTAGCAGTTTATCGATGACCTGGTTTGCCGTAATGCCTTCCGCTTGAGCGTGGTAACTCAACAATAAACGGTGGCGCAGTACCGGATAAGCCATGGTTTGAACATCTTCCGGAGAGACAAAATCACGACCAGCAAGCCAAGCGTGCGCACGTGCACAGCGATCAAGAGCGATGGTGGCACGCGGACTCACACCCATTGACAACCACTTGTCCAACTCAGTGTCATATTCGTTGGCTTGACGTGTCGCCATAACTAAACGGACGATGTACTGCTCTATCGTTTCCGCCATATGAATATCCAACACTTCTTTACGTGCGGTGAATATATCTTGTTGGCTTAACATTGGGCGTTCAACCTTTGCTTCGCCTTTTGCTTCTCCGCGGTTAATACGCAAGATAGATAGCTCATGCTCCGCATCTGGGTATTCCACTTCTAAATGCAATAAAAAGCGGTCTAGCTGCGCTTCAGGAAGGGGGTAGGTCCCTTCTTGCTCTATCGGGTTTTGAGTTGCCATAACCAAAAACAACTCTGGCAGCGGGTAGGTATGACGACCTGCTGTGACTTGTTTCTCTGCCATTGCTTCAAGCATTGCCGCTTGTACTTTGGCTGGTGCACGGTTTATCTCATCCGCAAGAATAAGCGAGTTGAAGATAGGACCTGATTGGAAAGTGAATTCTCCGGTTTCGGGACGGAAGATATCGGTGCCGGTTAAATCGGCTGGCAGCAAATCAGGGGTGAACTGAATGCGGTGGAAGTCGCCTTCAACACAGTCTGAGAGTGATTTTACTGCACGGGTTTTTGCTAACCCAGGAGGGCCTTCAACTAAAATATGCCCATCCGCAAGAAGCGCAACAAGCAGTTGCTTTACCAGATCTTGCTGTCCGATGATCTGCGACTCTAAGTATTGCTGAAGAGTTTCGAAGTTAGATTTATGCATGCTTTGGACTCTCGGTATCCATGTGATTTTCGTGTTGAGTATTGGTCATTTTCCATGTGAAAAAAGTTCCAACGCTCTATTGCAATTTATCTTTTCAATATTGGGACGCTACAGAGAATTGCAAGTACGTGCTATCTCTGAAAGTGCTTATTTGACAGTGTGTTACATTTATTTTTCATAATATAATGAGAAATGCCTCTAGTTTTGTACATATGAGCCGATAAAGATTCCGTGGTGTGCGTGTCATGAGATATGCACCTGATTCCCCTTGTGGGGCCAATAACAAGTGATTCTTTTAAAAGGTCCGAATATGTTGAAACTTCATTCCTTGAGCATCAAACAGAAGGTTGTACTTGGCATTACGTTTGCTGTTCTAGCATCAACAATCATTGTTGGTGTTATGGCTCAGCGTCATGCGAGAGATGTATTGAGCCATCGTCTTATTGACATCGAGCTACCTGCGATGTTGCAGCAAATCAATACCGAAATTGACCGCGAAGTTGTCGAAATGCAACAAGCGGCAAAACAGCTGGCTACAAACGAATTTATTGTTGAAGCCCTATCTAATACAGACCGTGATCCGTCAGTAGAAGTTCAGTTGGTTCAGCAGCTCAATAACGTTAAATCACAGTATGGTCTTAATGATGCGTCGGTAGCGAATCGTCAAACGGCATATTACTGGAATCAAAACGGATTCTTACGTCAACTTAACCGAACGCAAGATGCTTGGTTCTTTGGATTTACGTCGTCTGGTCAAGAAACGTCCGTGAGTGTGTTCCAAGAGGCAAATGGCGAAGTGAAAATGTTTGCCAATTTCCAAGATCTTAATGGTACATCAATGTCAGGTCTCTCTAAATCTATGGGAGACATGGTTGCTTTGCTCAATGGGTTTAAAATTGAAGATACGGGTTACGTGTTCCTCACTAATGAACAAGGCCAGATTCAAATACACCGCCAACAAGGTAAGAACCAAACTTCTATCACTAAACTATTTGGTAGTGACGCAAGTGCGCTGTTGAACAAAAATAGCTTCAACCTAATTAATGTGGAGTTTGAAGGGCAGGATACTTTTGTTTCTAGTTTGTATGTTCCTTCGATGAACTGGTTTGTTATTGGCGTGGTTCCCGTTGATGAAGTATTCGCAGACCTGAATGCGACAGCTAAAAAAATGCTGTTTACGACCATCATTGTTGCCGTTGTATTCATCCTCATGGGCGTATGGTTGGCAAACAGCATTACGAAACCAATCCGACTGATTGCCGATCGTTTTACCGACCTTGGGCAAGGTGAAGGCGATTTGGCGCAGCGTATTGAAATTAAGGGTAATGATGAAATTGCTCAGCTTTCAAAAGGCTTTAATGGATTTATTGAGAAGATTCATGCCACGATGAAAGAGGTTGCTTTAACCAGTGGCTCATTAAGTCAAGCGGCAGAAAGTGTGTCAACGAAAGCAACATCCACACACGACAACAGCCAAGAGCAGCGTGATCAAACCATTCAAGTAGTTGCAGCTATCAACCAAATGGGTGCGACCATCAGTGAAATTGCATCGAACGCTGCTACCGCTGCTGATACGGCAAATCAGGCTTCAGATAACACTCAAACTGGTCGAGAAGTTGTGATGAAAGCAAAAGAGGTGATCAGCCGCCTAGCCGATGATGTTGAAACAACCAATATTGTTGTTACGCAGTTGGCATCGACAACCAAAGATATTGGCTCGATTCTGGGTGTAATTCGTGACATCTCTGAGCAAACGAATTTACTTGCGCTAAACGCTGCAATTGAGGCTGCTCGTGCTGGTGAGCAGGGACGTGGTTTTGCGGTTGTTGCTGATGAGGTAAGAAACCTAGCTTCACGCACGGCTGATTCTACAGAAGAGATTCAGCGCATGATCAATCAGCTTCAAAGTGACGCACAAGACGCGGTAAATGCTATGGAAGCGGGCAAAGCGGTCACCATAGAAGGGGTTACTTCTACCGATGAAGCAGTCGAGGTATTAATCAGTATTTCTGAACGAATCACCGACATCTCTGATCGTAATACACAAGTTGCAACGGCGACGGAAGAGCAATCCACGGTGGTGCATACCATTAATCAAAATATCGAAGAAATCAACGCGATAAATGAAATGACAACCGCGACAGCAGAAGAGTTGGCGGATGCAAGTCGCGATCTTCAAGCGCTCTCTTCTCGTTTAGACAAGATGGTTGGTAGCTTCAAGTTATAGAGTTGGATAGAATAGGCGAAGTTTAAAAGTTCAATCATTAATTTTAGGTAAGTACTATGAATGACTTCGAAAAAGAACTAGAGCAAATTTCTCAAGAAACCGCTCAGGAGCCAGAAGTAAAACTGCCGTCGCTAGAAGAGCAAAAAGCGATCGTCGCTGAGCTGAAAAAGCTGGAAGCGGAAGGTAAGCTGACGCCAGAAGTGTTAGAACAACACTTTGGTAAGTTTAACCAAAAAAACGCAGTTCCAATCCACTAAGTTAGGTGGTGTTTTGCCTCTAACGTGCGTGATTAAATCACCTGCTCAAACACAAAAAGGGAGTTTATACTCCCTTTTTTAATGTCTGAAAAATGCTAATACCTCTCATATACTTGCCACTTAAAAATTATTGACACTTCAATGAGTTATTAATTAGTACTAGTGATTTTCATACTTGACAATACTACCGCTCTATCTAAATCTATTGCGTATTTCAATAAAAACGACCAAGGGAATGCGATCAGGATGGAGCAGCAAAAAAAAAGAAACGTTATTTTAATTACGGAGGGAAGTCTACAGTCATCTCTGTTGAAAGATGTATTGGAGACCAAACTCGGTATTAGTGTTGCTCTAATCACGCCAGATAATCTGATTCACGGAGTGTTACATGAATCTCTTGCATCAGCCATTATTGTTGATTGCAGCGTGATCACGGATGAAATTTTTCGCCGTTATGCGGAGTTTAAAGCGGCCAAGCAGAAAAACACGCTTGAAATCTTAATTAATTGTGAGCAATCCATATCGACAGAAGACCTCTTTGCTTGGCGTACTTTGGCCGGTATTTTCTATACCTCTGATGATATAAAAACGTTGCAAGTTGGTATTGGTAAGGTGCTTCAAGGAGATATGTGGTTCAGCCGTAAGTTTTCTCAGCAGTACATTACTTACCTTCGTCGACATTGCAAACCTATAAATAAGAATGTTTCGGCTATTCTGACCAAACGAGAGCAACAAATAATTACCTTTCTTTCCATGGGGGCGTCCAATCAACAAATCGCCGAACAATTATTTGTCAGCGAGAATACGGTAAAAACGCATTTACATAATATTTTCAAGAAGATTGATGTGAAAAATAGAGTTCAAGCACTTATTTGGGCAAAGGAAAATATTTCAGACAACTCGTTAACGGTGTAATGCTATTGCAATATTAGGTTGCCTAATTTAGTAAACTCTTAATAATTTCTGTGACCTGAATGTGTTAAAAGTGTTTCTTTTATGAGAAACACTTTTTTTGGTTCTCTTTTTAATAACTTTAGAATTTAAAAAAGTAGCAAATAACTTTACTCTGTGAACTAGCACTTACATATCAAACTAAGTGCTGACGATTAACTACTAATTTAAGAATGTTAAGTCACTGAAAGTATGAGAAACATTATGGAACAGTATATGGAAAAGCCTGAAATCCTAATGCTCACTCAACAAAGTTTACAGAGTGAAAACTTTAAGGAAATGCTTTCTAAAAATACAGAAACTAAAATAACGATCATTGATACTAAAAACCCTAGTTATCATGAACTCATTCCGGAACGCTACTTTTTGCTTGTTGATTTTTCAGTTGAGATTCCTTCCGAAACTTTAGTTTATTTAAAAGATAGTAATAAAGTGCTAGGAACTATAATGCTTAATCTAGGTTATGACTTAGACACAGAAGAACTCGCTTCTTGGCCTCATGTAAAAGGTATATTTGGTCCAGGAGATTCAATGGACAAGGTTTGTCAGGGATTAAAAGCAATAATAAAAGGGGATAATTGGCTGTCTCGAAGATTACTTGATCAGCTAGTAAATTATTATCGAGGCAGAGAAGTAAATAGCATTATCGAACCTGCTATTGAGGTTGAGCTTACTCGGCGTGAAGTTCAGGTTTTAAAAATGTTGAAAGAAGGTGGTTCAAATATGGAAATCGCTGATTCTTTATTTATCAGCGAGCATACTATTAAATCACATCTATACAATATTTTTAGAAAGTTAGAAGTAAAGAACCGTACGCAAGCTACAAGTTGGGCTAAGAGAAACCTGTAGTACTAGTATTAACTTGCTGTAATAAAAAGAAAATACTCTATAAAGTACTAAATTTTATATTTATTATTAAAATGTCAGTCTGAAATATCATCCCATATTCAAACTTATTCCTATTCAGTTGACTATTAGACTTCTCATGTCGTGACGAATCTAGTCAGACGTGGAACAGAAGGTCTATTCAATTAATAAGCTAAGAGGGAATAAAAATGAGCGCAAGTGACAATGACACGTATTTAGGCGATGCAGGTGTAAATAACCAATTTGCTGATTTCGATGGCGGCGATGATTTGTTTATCGGTTTTGGTGGTAATGACTCGTTTGTTGGCGGTGGCGGTAATGATTATGTGATCGGCGGCGACGGCGACGATCGCCTAACTGGTGGTGCTGGAGATGACATCCTTAGGGCTGGTACAGGAAACGACTACCTCGGCGGTGGTACCGGTAATGACTTGCTGTTGGGTTTGCTGGGTGACAATAAATTAAATGGTGGTGTCGGTGAAGATATTCTTGTTGCTGGTTCTGGTGACAACGTTTTAGTTGGCGGCAGCAATGGCGATAAGTTTGTGTTCACGGATAAGTTTGGTGGCCATGGCGAAGCCAAAGTTGTTGATTTCACCATTGGTGAAGACTCTTTGCACATCATTAGCGACTCTGTCACAGACTTTGGTGATTTAAGCTTTAGCTACGATGCAGTTGGGAATGCAGTGTTTACCGATGGGGCTGATCTAACAGTGAAACTTATTGGCGTGACTGAAACTGACATCAACACCTATGGTGCTGATCTGTTCGTAATCTAAACGACTGAAAATAACTCTGGATGTGAATTAGTTTGCGTGGCTCTGCCATGCTGAGGTGAACTAATCGGACACTCTAGAGCGATTTGAGGTTACCTTAAGCTAGGCGCTAGTATTTCTGGCGCCTACAATTTTCACGTTAAACGGAAGTAGTCGTGCAAAAAACGGTTTTCAAAGAAGTGAAACAAAAACTATGCACGCTTGCGGGCTTGCTGATCGTTTTTAGCCTTTTTATCAACTTATTGGTTCTCTCGATTCCGTTGTACATGCTTCAAGTGTACAACCGAGTGATATCTTCCTACTCAACCGATACTTTATTCTTGCTCACTGTCATCGTAATTGTCGCGTTGTTAACCATGTCCATCATCGACATTGCACGAGCACAAATGAGTAAATCTTTTGGTTATTGGATGGACACAAAACTCTCCGCTTTCATGCTCAAGCGCACGATTCAATATCAATCACATACCGGGAAGAGTTATACCTCGCAAACTCTGAGAGACATTCAGAACATCAAAAGCTTTTTGAGCAGTCAAGCACCTTACCCACTGTTGGATGCGCCCTGGACACCGCTGTTTATTTTATTTGTGTATTTATTGCACCCGATATTAGGTCACATCGCGTTACTTGGATCTATCGTATTGTTTAGCCTAGGTCTACTTAATGAGCTAATGACGCGTAAAACAATGCAAGAGAGCGAAGTCAGAGCGATTTCTCATATCAACAACGCAGAATTAGCCACGCAAAACTCCAATTCAATTCTCGCAATGGGGATGATGAATGCATTTTTAGAGAAGTGGCAGTCGCGCGTGAGCGAAGTGAATGTGCTTGAAGAGCGAGTTGCAGGTAAGTCTATCTACATGGCTAACTTTTCTAAGTTTGTGCGTGGCTCATTACAGATATTTTTACTGGGAGGTGGTGCATGGTTAGTTATCCAACATGAGATAACGGCAGGGGCGATGATCGCGAGCTCCATATTAATGAGTCGGGCATTATCGCCGATGGAGCAGGCGATAGGCACGTGGCGAAGCGCGATGTCTGCTAAAGGCGCCTATAAAAGGTTGAAAGAAATCGATGCGATCGTGCGCCAAGATGAATCAGATATGCCACTGCCTAAACCAAAAGGACACTATGAGCTTTCCGGACTGGCCTATCGCCACCCTGGAGCAACTGAACCAGTGCTCTCATCGCTCAGCTTATCGATTCCTCCGGGTGTTGCTGTTGGGGTGATTGGCCCTTCTGGTACGGGTAAATCGACGTTTGCTCGGCTGCTATTAGGTACGGTTAAGCCATTAGCGGGTAAAGTGACTCTTGATGGTATGGAAGTCTCCGTATGGGCATCTGAAGATCGCGGCGTGCATTTTGGGTATCTCGCTCAAGAGGTGGAGTTATTTCCTGGCACAATTCGAGAGAACATCGCGCGCTTTAAAGAAGAAGACCCCGCTAAAGTCATCAAGGCGGCGCAACTAGCAGGATGTCATGAATTAATACTCAAGAAAAACAAAGGCTATGATTGCATTATTGGTGAAAATGGCCGTGGTTTATCTGGGGGGGAAAGGCAGAGAATCGCTCTTGCAAGAGCCGTTTATGGCGACCCATCTATTGTGATTTTCGATGAAGCGAATGCCAACCTCGATGGTGAGGGAGAGGCTGCGTATCAACGTTTGATTGCCCATTTAAAAGCACAGAGTACAACGATTATCGTCATTGCCCACAATCCGAGTACGTTACGACAAATGGATAGGCTGTTGTATTTGGCTGACGGCCGAGTCAAGTTATACGGCGCTAAAGATGAAGTATTAAAACGTTTGATGGGCGAAGAAAGAACAGATATCCCAAGGGTAAGAAATGAGCAATCAACTGCCAACCGTTAATCAGAGTTCTACCGAGATCGTATATCGTTTTAGCCCCAAAGCGAGACTAAGCTTTCGAAAACCAATTTTACTTGGTGTGGTGACCTTAAGTGTTTTTCTTGGAGGTCTTGGCTACTGGGCTGCAACAGCCAAATTAGAAAGTGCAGCGATTGCTTATGGTGATTTGTCAGTTCTCACTAAGCGACAAGAAATTCAGCATTTAGAAGGCGGTATTATTGAAAAGCTATATGTACAGGAGGGGGATTTAGTCGAAAAAGGTCAGTTATTAATTCAACTTTCTAAGCGTCAAGCTATGGCTAAGTTGGACTCGTTAAGTGGTCGTTTTATCCATACTCTAGCAAAGGAAAACCGTTTAAGTGCGGAGCTTGACGAGCTTCCAACGATTGTATGGTCTGATGATCTTGAAAGCATTCCCCGTGTCGATATCGTACAAGAAGCACAACTGGTTCAAAACAAGATCTTTGAAGCGAGAAAGCGATTCTTTGATAGTAAACTGAGTATCATTGAGCAGAGTATTTCTGGAGCAAATTTAGAGCTTGAAAACCTTCAGCAAACCAAAGTGATTGAGACGGAACGACTCAACTTTATTGCTGAAGAAATAGACAGCAACCAAGCCTTGGTGCAAAAAGGTTTCTCGGGAAAATCTACTTTACTTCAACTCAAGCGCTTAGCAGCGGAGGTGAGAAGTACCTTAAGCCAGTTAGACAGGCAATCGCTCACCGTTAGAAAAAGGTTAGATGAGAACCTAGCGCAAATTGAAGAGTTGAAGCTTGAAAGGCTGAATGAGATTGTCGAGGAACTACGAAATACCAAAACGGAAATTGTCGCAATTCGGGAAGAATATCGCTCCGCTCAAGATATTGTCGCAAGAACAACGATCAACGCACCTATTTCTGGTCGCGTAGTCAACATGCAAGTGTTTACCGAAAAAGGTGTGATTGGGTCGGGTGAAACGTTACTAGAACTGGTCCCGCAAGACGATAAGTTGTTAGTCGAGGCTCGTGTTAATCCTCAGGATATTGATTTAGTGAATCCAGGCCAGCAAGCGCATGTTCGTCTGACCGCTCTGAATGCACGGACGTTGGCACCTTTAGACGGTACAGTGCTGACGATTTCTGCCGATAAGCTCTCGCAAGAAAACCAAGAAGATTTTTATCTCGCTAGAATTGCAATTTCACCGGAAGATGTGACAAAACATCGTTTAACCTCAGGTATGAATGCCGAAGTGCTTATTTTATCTGAGCCACGAACGCCATTGAGCTACCTAATAAAGCCAATTACAGAAAGCATGAATCGCGCCTTCAGAGAGGAGTAATTTCAAAAAGACTTGAGTGAGCACGGACAACAGACAAAATAATTTGTTATCGTTAGCTGTTACTGGGCCGTATTTTTATTCGAGGGAGCCGTGGAATGGAGAAAGTGCAGTTAGTTGTCGATTTTCTTCTCACTCATAAATTGATTTTTACCGCACTGATCTTTGCGATTATGTGGTTAATTCGTCGTGCAATTTTATCGATGATTCGTGGTGATCACGCTTTTCTCTCAGAAGATCAGCGTAGTTGGATGTCCAGAACTAAAAATGGCACCTTTGCTGTTACATTACTGATTTTATTTATTTTATGGCAATCAGAAATTAACGAGTTTGCTCTGAGTGTAACGGCGATTGCCGTTGCCATTGTAGTGGCATCGAAAGAAATCATTTTGTGTTTTACGGGTTCGATTCAAAGAGCAAGTTCACGTTCTTTTCGCGTTGGGGACTGGATTGAGGTCGGGAAGTTATGCGGTGAAGTGATTGAGCACAATATGATGGCGACGGTGATTCAAGAGATCGACCTGCATCATGGGCAATATCATTACACCGGCAAAACAGCGACATTGCCTAATAGTATGTTCTTTACCTATCCAGTAAAGAACCTCAACTTCATGAAGCGGTACGTTTACCACAACTTTTCTGTAGTGGTGAAAGACTTCGTCAATTTGTATCCACTGCTACCGATTTTAACTGATAAAATTGAAGAACATTGCAGTTACTTTGCTGATGTTGCACATCGTTACAATGCGATGATTGAAAAACATGCCGGTGTTGACCTTCCTGGTTCTGAGCCACATATGCATATTTCTAGCAACATTAATGGTGAACAAATTCTGCACGTGATGATTTTCTGCCCAACCGATAAAGCGAACCACTTAGAGCACTTAATTCGTAAGGACTTTATGGAACTTTATGAGCAGCGTTTTCCTGTAGTGCGAGAAGAATAGAGCATCGTACTTCGCCTTTAATTTCAAACCCCGCTATCAAAATAGCGGGGTTTGTTTTTCTTAGCGTATTTTTAGGCTGTAACAATATTCCCAACTTAGCTGAATTTACTCTTCAGCATTAAAAATAGGAAGTAAGTGCTGCCTGTAATAGCGACCAACGTGCCAGCTGCGACCTGACTTGGATAAATAGCGATTTGTCCTAGCCAATCTGCCCACAACATTAGGGTTGCGCCAATTAAGGCACCGACACACAGTTGCTCTTTCACTTTTCTTGCTCCTAACATCATCGCCATATGGGGAGCGACCAAGCCAACAAAAGATATTGGACCAACTGTAGCGGTAGAAAAGGCGCATAACAAAGCAACGATGGTGAGCATAAGCGTATTGGCTACGGTAGGGTTAAGCCCTCGTGCATTTGAGAATTGTCGCCCGATGGAAATTAGTGTTAGCCAACGAGAAATCGAGAATACAGCGGCAAGCAGAACTATTATGGCCAAACATAGCATCAGTGCGGTGTCGGCTGTGACTCGATAAATAGAACCAGTTAGCCACAATAAAATTTTGTAACTGTCACCTGAGCCTTGAGCTAGCGAAAATTGAACGAGGGCTTCTAATAGTGCCGTTAGTGCGATGCCGGACAACACGAAGTTAGATGGATTAAAATGGCTTCGTTTACCGATAATCAGCAATAACATCAATACGGACATACTTCCGAAAAAAGCGATACCCCAGCTAAATGCGGAGAGAAGCGACCCAGCGATGACTCCTGTCGTAATAATGGCAAACGTGGCTCCGGAAGACACACCGAGAATATCGGGACTTGCCAGAGGGTTATAAACAATGCGTTGCAAAATGATTCCGGCAACGGATAGCGCAATACCGACAGAAAGTGCGGTTAACATTCGCGGCCAACGCAATTGCCATTGGAACTCACCTGGCACAGACCATTGAATTCCGTTTATACCATGGGTAACGAATGAGTAAGCTAGAATCCCAACCATACTGAATAGCGCAATGCTGCATACCGCGCGTTTAGAAAGCGCCGTTTTTCCTTGGCTCATTGAAAGGTTAAGTTGATCGGTTGCCGTCAGCTTTTTACGAGTAAACCAAATTAAAGCGGGAGCGCCAATAGCTGCAGCCGCTACGCCGCTAGGAATGGTTTCCTCTAACCATAAGCTCAGCGAGATAGCGGCAGAGTCTGTGATGATTAGTAGCATTGCGCCCAAAAGCATGCTGCTGATCAATTCGTCGCGCGGTGTTCTTGCCCCCATCGCTCTGGCAATATTGGGTGTCAGTAATCCGATGAAGCTGATAATACCAACTGCGGTGATTGAGGCAGATACCAGCCAAATACCCATCACCATTAATGCACCAAACGCGGGTAATACCGCTAAGCCTCGGGCTGCTGCGCCTTCTTGTCCTAGTTTCATTAAGGTCAGAATACGTGGTGCGACGATCAAAATTACGATTGCGATAGCGCTGCGAGGCAATAACCACTCAAACCAATCCCAGCTGTATTGAGAAAGGTCTCCGGCTCCCCACATAAAAATATTCTGTGCGAACTGGGCGTTTAAAATAATAATGGCTGTGGCGATAGAACCGAGCAAGATATTGATCACCATCCCCGAAACGACCAGCGGCAAACCTGTCATGTTGCGCACACCGGCAATTGATACGATCAGGCCAAACGCCACTAAAGCCCCAACCATTGCGGCTAATGCAGAGTAATCGGCGACCCAATCGACGAACCAAATGTTTACCACGACTAATGCAAGCCAAGCACCAGAAGAGGTGCCAAGAGTCAACGGCGAGGTGAGGTTATTCTGCGTTAATTGCTGCATTAAGCTGCCGGTGAGACCAAGCATGGCACCAACAAGCAGGGTCATACTTAACCTAGGAAGCTGCGCTTGCGTAAAGAATACGTCACGAAACTCGGTTGCTACCTCTGGTTTTGTTAATAATTGCCATTGTTCGAAAAGTGATAAATTAGTATCAATTTGTAGGCTAAAGACGCTAAGTAACGTAATCAGCGCCAGATAACCAATATAATGTTTCGTTCTCATTGTTCTGGTGCCAACTCTATTAGACTGTCGGTAATCGCTTCAGCGGTGTATTGCAAAGACATGGCACCGCCATACGCCCACACTGCTCTGACTGAATTTACCCGCTGCTTTTTCACAAACGGCATCGCTTGCCAAAGTGGCGACTCTTTCAGTTTTCGTTCTCCTGGGAAAGGTTGTACGTAGAGAACGTAGCTGTTTTGAAGGCTCTGAAGCCGATTGATTCGATCTTGCTTTACTCCCCACGCACGTGGGTCCTCTTTAATTGGAGCCTGTAATCCCAGTTTTCTAACCACGTAGTCAGTGGTGGAGTTTTCGGTTGCAAGTAATACAGTATTCGGAGTTGAAAATCGCATCACAAGAACGCTGAGTGGAGCAGAGTAATAGTGGCGAATTCGCTGGCGCATCTGCGCAAATGAAGCATCTAATTCTGCCAATTTCTGTTCAGCAAGTGCCTCTTTATTGAATAGCTTGCCGAGCGTACGAAAGTGACGAATGGCCGTTTCAGCTGCGGCCTCATTTTCAGAAAAATTAGGTAAATAGATTACCGGAGCAATTTGTTTGAGTAACGGAATCAAGTCTTGCTGTGGAGACGCAGCAAGGATGACATCTGGTTTCAAACTGGCTATTTTTTCTAAGTTGGGTTCTGCTCGGGTCCCAATATCTTCAATTGACTCTGGTGCGGTTGGATTGACGACCCATTGGCGGTAGCCTGGTAAATTTGGGGCTGCGATTGGTTCTACGTTTAGCGCCAAAACTTGTTCTAAGATGTCCCAGTTTAAGGCAACAACGCGTTGAGGCGCTTGCTCAAAACTATGCTCACCATATTCATCGGTAACGGTGATGACTGCATGTGCATTGGTCATAAAAAATGCGAGGAGAAAAGCAGATTGTGTAACCACAGTAAGTAAACGAGCTATTATGCGCATACAACAGCCACCTTTTGGCTCGCTAATGTGTTAGCCGGGCTTGGGTGTTCAATCAGCTTAATTGGTGACTCATATAGTTTAGAAAGGCGTGCCTCGTCTAACAACATGTCGGCGTTGCCTTCAAAGGCAATCTTACCTTTTTTGAGCGCAACAATGTGGGTGGCGTAGCGCAGTGCTAAGTTCAGATCGTGCAGGATCACGATAATGCCTACATTCTCGGTTCGATTCAGTTCTGCCAGCAGCGCCATTAGTTGAAACTGATGGTGAACATCGAGCGCCGAGGTTGGCTCATCGAGAATTAAAATTGGCGATTGTTGAGCCAGTAGCATAGACACCCAAGCGCGTTGGCGCTCGCCGCCCGATAAGTCATCCGCCAAAGCTTGAGCAAAAGGTGTAACTCCTGTTCGTTCCATAGCCTGCGTGATGATCTGTTTGTCTTCGGTTTTCCAACGACCAAGTGCCCCACGCCACGGAAAGCGACCTAAGCGCACTAGCTCTTCTACCGTTAAACCAGCCGAAGAGGGCAGCTTTTGTGGCAAATAGGCGATCTGTTTTGCCAACTCTTTGGTTTTAAGTGATGAAAGGGAAGTATCGTTTAGTGTTACCG
This sequence comes from Vibrio sp. 378, assembly GCF_033339435.1. NCBI lineage: Bacteria > Pseudomonadati > Pseudomonadota > Gammaproteobacteria > Vibrionales > Vibrionaceae > Vibrio > Vibrio sp. 378. The sequence continues at coordinate 217,217 of NZ_JAWOUO010000002.1, read as the reverse complement.
TGCCTTTATCTGGCGACATTTGACCAGAAAGCAGGTTCACCAGTGTCGACTTACCTGAACCGTTATGGCCTAAAACGACCGTTAGCTCATTTGTTGGGATGTTAAGTTGTTCGATGCCGAGGATCTGACGTCCACCTCGCACGATCTCAATATTAGACAGTTGAAACATGGATGGCTCTTAGGAGAAAACTCCCCTCAATAGAGGGGAGTAGAAGTACAATTACCAGCGGTAGTTTGCGTTTAGCATAACAGAGCGAGACTGGCCGTAGTAACACCAGTAATCGCAACCTGAAACAAACTCTTTATCTAGGATGTTGTTCACGTTTAGCTGTGCTTGCCACTGTGAAGTGATGTCGTAAGTGACTGACGCATCCCAAAGAGTGACAGAAGGAACCGTTAGGTTCGAGCTCTTAGGGTTATCTTTTGACTCACCTACGTAGCGCACACCAGTACCGATATTGAGGCCTGGAATCAGGCTGTAGGCGCTGTAGTCTACCCATGCAGACGCTTGATGCTCAGGAATAAGTGCGGCTTGTTTTTTACCTTGGCCAAAGCTCTCATCTGTTTTCGCTTTAGTGTAGGTGTAGCTTGCCATCAGTTTTAGATCGTCGGTTAGCTGCGCCGTGCTTTCTAGCTCAATACCTTGAGATGTCACTTCACCTGTTTGTGTCGCAATCCATGTTGATGGGTTAGTGACCAACGCGTTCTTTTGCGTGATGTCGAACCATGCAAGGTTGATAAAGCCATCCATAAAGCTTGGCTCATACTTTACACCCACTTCTACTTGCTCGCCTTCCAGCGGTTTGTAAAGTTCATTGGTTGCCGCATCAATAGTGCTGATCACTTCAAACGACTGAGAGTAGTTTACGTAAGGTGACAGGCCATTGTTTGCAAGGTACATCACACCCGCACTTAGAGAGAGCTGACCATCATCACGAGATTCACTTTGATCAACGGTAGCGCCTTTGCCAGAGTTTTCTGTTTTCACCCAGTCGTAACGAGCACCTATGTTACCAATCCACTGTTCATGCAGTTTCAATTGGTATTGTGAATAGAGACTTGCTTGAGATTTCTCAATCTCACGTTTCACGTTGTTGGCAGGATCAAGAGGGGTGAAGTTGCCGTAAACTGGGTTCCACGGGTTGATAGTGCCAAATGCATAGTTGTCTTGCTCGTCGCCATCGGTTTTGTGGAATTGCAGATCCATACCGATAAGCACTGTGTGCTCTGCGTTGTCTGTCATCCAGTTGCCGACAGCATTGTTATCGAACGTGATGCTCTGGTTTTTTCCGTCACGGAATACGATGCCTTGCGTTAATTCTTCTTTCGCTGGATCGTTGTTTGAGAACGCGTAAGAGCTGCGCAAGTACAACTCATTCGAACCGTAGTTGAGGTTTTGCGAGAGTGACCACGTGTCATTGATGTCGTGCTCTAGTAAGTAACCCAGAGAAAACTGCGTGCGTTCGTATTTATCGTAGTTTGGTTGACCAAGGTTAGTCGAAGGATCGATTTTGCCAAAGTTAGAACCAATCAGAGTACCTGCTGCCGGGAAGAATGGGTTAGTTGGTACACCGTCATCATGAAGGTAAGTTGCCAAAACGGTCAACATTGTACGGTCAGAAATGTCGAACTCGACACTTGGCGCTAGGTAGAAACGCTCGTTGTTTGTGCCGTCCAGTTCACCATCTTGGCTTGTCATCAAGCCAACCAAACGATAGCGCACAGTGCCTGCGTCGTTTGCTTCGTCAGCAATGTCAAAACCTACGGATTGGTGTTGGTTGTTGCCAACTTCGACTTTTACTTCGCCTTGAGGCGTAAACGTTGGTTTTTTCTGCACCGCATTCACGATACCGCCTGGTGCCGATTCACCAAACAGAATAGCCGATGGGCCTTTAACGACTTCTACACTTTCTAGGCCGTAAGGTTCGACCAACCATGTGTAGTAACCATCGCGGAATAGGCGGTTGCCGTTTAGGTAAGTCGCTGCATCAAATCCACGAACTTTGAACCAATCAGTGTCGTTGTCTGCGCCATAAGGCTGAGCGGTTACACCAGACGTGTAGCGTAATGCTTCATCTAGTTTTTTCGGTGCACGAACACGAAGTTCATCTTCAGAAATGATAGATACGCTGCGAGGCGTTTCTGCTGCCGGGGTTTCTACTTTAAGTGCTTGCGCGGTGACCGTTATGGTCTCCATGGCAATCACGTCATCTTGTACGACGTCTTCTTGAGCTTGTGCTGTGAATGCAACCACTGCTGTAGGTGCTAAAGCACAAACCAACGCGTTGCGGATAGCGATGGTCAGTGAGTTATTCTTTTGCATAAATCTATTCCCGATAATTATGATTAACGCTAAGCTTAATTGTAATTATTATCATTTGAGCTTTTGTTTCGGTATTTTACTGACTTTTGTATCAAAAGATAGTAAAACGTTCGCAAATTCATTCGCGGTACCTAAAGTCATTGTTATGTTCAATTGGTTTGAAAAACTGACCCAACCCTTTCCCCAGATGGAAACCGAAAAGCCACCGAAGACGCTATTTGGCTTTTGTCGTTTTTACACTCGTGGCTTTGAAGCCCCTTTACTCGTTATGGCTGTGTTCAGTGCGCTTATTGCCATTACAGAGGTGACGCTGTTGCGTTATATGGGCGAGCTCGTCGATATTCTCTCTAATCAAGATCGCGCAACATTCTGGCAAGACCAGGGTGATCGCATGCTAATGATGCTGTTCTTAGTGGCGGTTGTGATGCCAGCTCTCGGTTTTGTCCACTCAATGGTGATGCACCAAACGTTATTGGGTAACTACCCGATGTCTATCCGTTGGTTGATTCACCGTTACTTGCTAAAACAAGCGGTTGGATTTTTCCAGCGTGACTTTGCAGGCCGAGTTGCGACCAAAGTGATGCAAAGTGCGTTAGCGGTACGAGAAACGGTCATGAAGCTGGTGGATGTACTGGTTTATATCAGCGTTTATTTTCTTTCGATGCTCTGGATGATGGGCGAAGCCGATGGTTTGCTAATGTTGCCTATTGTGATTTGGATAGGAATGTACGCGGTTATCCAGTTCTACTTTATCCCTAAAATGAAACAAGTAGCGACAGAGCAAGCGGATGCTCGTTCTGTAATGACTGGGCGCATTGTCGATTCTTACACCAACATATCTACCGTAAAGCTATTCGCGCACTCGCAACGAGAGTTGGAATACGCAGAAAGCAGCATGAAGCAATTTTTGGTGACGGTTTACCGCCAAATGCGCATGGTGACTTGTTTACTGTTTAGTGTGGATGCCATCAACTATTTGCTGCTGATGTCTATTAGTGCCATTTCGGTTTATCTATGGCTAGATCACGCTGTAACAATTGGTGCTATTGCGATTGCCATCAGTATTGCATTGCGCGTACAAGGTATGTCGAAGTGGATCATGTGGGAAGTTAGTGCGCTGTTTGAAAACATTGGCACGGTAGTGGACGGCATCAATACGATTTCAAACGATGTTGAAGTGAAAGATGTACCAAATGCTAAGCCTTTGCAAATCTCCCAAGGTGAGATCTGCTTTGATCACGTAGGTTTTAACTACAGTGATGAGAAGGCAGTATTTGAGAACTTGAATCTGACTATCAAACCGGGCGAAAAAGTCGGCATTGTCGGTCGCTCTGGGGCAGGTAAATCCACGTTGGTCAACTTGTTGCTGCGCTTTTACGACGTAAATAGCGGTAAGATTTGTATTGATGGACAGGACATTTCTCAAGTTGAACAAGAGTCTCTTCGCCAACACATCGGTATGATCACGCAAGACACCTCTTTGCTGCATCGTTCAATTAAAGAGAACATTCTTTACGGTGATCCAGATGCTTCAATGGATGCCGTTATCGCAGCTGCTGAGAAAGCACATGCTCATGATTTCATTCAATCTCTACGAGACGAGCAAGGTAACGTTGGCTATGACGTTGAAGTGGGTGAACGCGGTGTGAAGCTGTCTGGTGGTCAGCGTCAACGTGTGGCGATTGCTCGCGTGCTGCTGAAAAACGCGCCAATTTTGATCATGGATGAAGCAACGTCTGCACTTGATTCAGAAGTAGAATCGGCAATTCAAGAAAACCTTGAAGTTCTGATGGAAGGAAAAACAGTGATTGCGATTGCTCACCGTTTATCAACGATTGCCGCGATGGATCGTTTGATTGTAATGGATGACGGCAAAATCATTGAGCAAGGATCGCATTACGAGCTGCTGCAATTGGGTGGTGTTTACGCTCAGCTGTGGAAGCATCAAACCGGCGGCTTTTTGTCTGAGCAAGGTGATGCTCAACTACAAGTCATCTAATATGACGCTACACGAAAGAGGAGCAAATGCTCCTCTTTTTTGTGTCTGTCGTTTATACCGAGTAAGTAGGCGTTAATGGGCAACGTTAACTTGTGATTATTCATTGAGTTAGGCCAACTTAATGATGATTATGTTTATAACTCACTGTCGTTATTGAATTTTTTACGCTTTTTTTACGCGAACTCCGAATGGGCTTTTGCTAAAGTTTTCTACATCGAATTTTGGTTGATGTATTTTATGTTTGTTCAATGGCGAGATAACACCTTTCTCTTTTCTACTACCGTGATTGTTGGCGCGGTTGTCGTCTCATGGTTGTTAGACCAACTGTTTGGCTCTACAGCCGCAGTCCTGCTGATTTTACAGTTAGCTGTCGTGGTAGTGGCGTTTCAATGCAACTCGCGATTCGCTTATGCGGCGGCGGTGATCGAAGCGCTGAGCTTCAACTTCTTTTTTACGACACCTCGTTACTCTTTGCAGATGTTTCGTCCGGAAGACATTTTTAATTTAGTCGTGTTTATGGTGGTGGCTTTTATCACCAGCACCTTTGCGGATCTTTATCGTCGGCAGCAGGGAGAGTTAAAACAAACCAAGCTGCAAAACAGCATCCTGCTATCGGTGTCCCATGATCTACGCACGCCGCTAGCAACCATTATTGGAACACTGACCACACTCAACGAGTACATGCCCAAGCTCAATGACTTAGAGCGCAAAGAATTGCTCGACAGTGCGACTTCAGAAAGCCACCGTTTGCACCAATATATCGAGAACCTTTTACAGGCGACTAAGCTCCAGCATGGCACATTAAAAATTACCAAAAAAGATGAGCTGATTGCAGATATTGTGCGGGATGCGGTTTCTCGTTTGCCGAATTACACCGAGAAAGTTTCCATGAATATGGATGATTCCGTTGGTTATTTATCAGTAAGTCGTTCGCTAATCGAACAAGCGATTTTTAATGTGTTGGATAATGCCATGCGATTTTCACCAGAGAATGAATCTGTTGAGGTTTCACTTTCTAAGCAGGGTTCGTCGTGCGTGATTGATGTTCGGGACATGGGGATTGGCATCAAAGCTGAAGATGCGGAAAAAATATTCAGCCTTTTCTATTCCGGTGTGAACAACAAATCGGCCGATTCAGGCACCGGAATGGGACTCGCGGTTGCCAAAGGCATCATCACCGCACACCAAGGATATATTCAATCTATGCCAGTATCAGAAGGGACGCTGATCCGCATTCGACTTCCACTCAATCAAGGAGCAGAGCAGGCGTGAGTTACAAAGTTTTAGTCGTGGACGATGAGCCTCGCATTCATACCTTTATTCGAATTTCGCTGTCTGCTGAAGGGTTTGATTACATTGGCGCGAGTACCATTTCAGAAGCCAAAGCGTGTTTCGAAGCGCATTCGCCGCACGTCATTCTGCTAGATTTAGGCTTGCCCGACGGCGATGGGGCGGAGTTTCTCACTACGCTTCGTCAGACCTATAAAACGCCAGTGCTAGTGCTGACAGCTCGCGATCAAGAAGAGGAAAAAATCCGCCTTTTAGAAGCGGGCGCGAATGATTACTTGAGCAAGCCTTTTGGCGTAAAAGAGCTCATCGCGCGCATCAAAGTGCTGGTTCGAGATTTGGTGGATGAGCAAACCGTCGCTGATGAGCTGGTGGCTGGCCGAGTCAAAATCATCAAAAGTACTCACCAATTTTGGTTGGATCAGAGGGAAATTCCACTCACCAAGAAAGAGTTTTCTTTCATTGAACAGTTGATTCTCAAGCCGGGAAAACTCATTGAGCAAACTCATTTGCTAGCGGTGATTTGGGGAAAAAGTCATGTCGAAGACACTCACTACTTACGTGTGTTAGTGAGTCAACTACGCAAAAAACTGAACGATAGTGCTGACGAACAGCGGCTATTAAAAACCGAGCCGGGGCTGGGTTATCGTTTAGTGCTTGAGACGTCCAAGCACTACTAAATTCCAAATTTAATCAACGTTAATGCCAAGGTTTAGTGCTGGTTATCGGCACTCGAACAGGATTCGTGTTGCCTATTTTCCGTGACGGAAAATCAGTCTAGCCCTTAACGCATTAGCATGTTCTATACATAAAACACAGTTAGGTATTGATATGGCTCACTTTACAGTAATTGGTCTAGGGCGATTTGGCGTTGCCGCCAGCTTAGAACTTATTCATCTTGGACACACCGTAACGGGGGTGGATAGCGACCCGAAAATCGTCGAAAAATACGTCGAAGAGTTAACGCAAGCGGTCATATGTGACGCAACAGACGAAGGTGCACTCAGAGAGTTAGCGCTAGCGAACAGTGATGTGGTGTTGGTGGCGATTGGCGAAGACATGCAAGCCAGTTTGTTGTGTACGCTGGCGCTGAAAAATCTGGGTGTGAAATCCATTTGGGTCAAAGCGAGCACCAAAGCGCACCACACCATCGTGTCTAAGCTTGGCGTACAACGCATTATTCATCCGGAAGAGGAGATGGGCGTAAGAGTCGCGCAGGCACTCAACTATCCGATGGTGAACAACTATTTGGAAATGGGTCATGGTTTGTATGTGGTGGAAATCCACGTTAAATCCAATCTGCACGATATGCCGCTTTCTAAGTTGATCAGCCGAGGCAGTTACAACATTCAGCCTATCTTGGTGAAGCGCGAAGAAGCCGTCTACACCAATATCAATGATGAGTTTGTGCTTAATGAGTTCGACACGCTGTTGCTTTGTGGTAGTCGCGCTGAGCTGAAATACGTCGCTCCAAGGTTGGTGTAACATGGTTTTGTGGCATCCCTCTATTATCCCCATCGAGCGAAAACCCAAAGCGGGCAAAAAATTGTTGGGCGCACCGCCATTAATACTTAGCCTCAGCTTTGCGTGCTTGATCATGCTCGGCACGGTCTTACTCAAACTGCCGATTGCCACCACAGAGCCCATCACTTGGATTCAAAGCCTGTTTACAGCAACATCGGCCATTACGGTGACGGGATTAGTTGTGGTGGACACGGGCACGGCGTTTACGCCTTTTGGGCAAGTGGTTATTGCTTTCCTGATTCAATGTGGTGGCCTAGGTTTAATGACGTTTGCCATCGTGACCTTGCTGGCTCTGGGCGGAAAAATTGGCTTTTTGGAGCGAGCCGTCGCGAGAGAGGCGTTCAACCAAACTGACTCATCGACACTCATTGCCACTGCTAAATCTGTATTGATGTTCGCTCTGCTCGTTGAACTTATTGGTTTCACTATTTTGAGCGTTTATTGGAGTGAAGAGCTGGGCTGGGAAACCAGTTTGTTCCATGGTTTCTTCTACACCATCAGTGCGTTTAACAATGCAGGTTTTGCGTTGAGTGCCGATAGCTTAATGCCTTACGTGGACGACCCGGTCGTTAACTTCACCATTACCAGTTTGTTCATTATTGGTGGTTTAGGCTTCTCGGTTTGGATTGACTTAAAACGCAATCGCCGTTGGCATCGACTCACCGTTTACAGTCGAATGATGATCTTAGGCACGATGATCATTAACGTGGTGGCACTTATCGCGATTTATCTGATTGAATATGATAACCCCAACACGCTTGCCCCGTTGAGCGAAGCAGGGAAATGGTGGGCATCGTGGTTTCAAGCGGTGACGCCAAGAACGGCAGGGTTCAACACTTTAGCTATCGATCAGTTGGAAGATGCCACAACGGCGATCATTCTGGTGTTGATGTTTATCGGCGGTGGATCATTGAGTACGGCAAGTGGCATTAAAGTTGTGACATTTATGGTATTGGTCTTGGCAACTTACAGCTATTTGCGTCGCGATGAAGCAACCTATGCCTTTCAACGCGAGATTCCCAAAGAGACCATCAGCAAGGCATTGGCGCTGACTCTGATCTCGGTGGGGGTGACTTGGTTTGCCATATTCACGCTGTTACTGACAGAGAAAGCGTCTATGTTAGATATTACGTTCGAAGCGGTCTCGGCACTGGGTACGGTTGGGTTATCGCGAGGCTTAACGGGCAGTTTGTCCGAACCAGGTGAGTTAGTGATCATCTTCATGATGTTTATGGGACGATTAGGGCCTCTTACATTAGCGTACTTCTTAGCCAGTCCAAGAAAGAAAAAAGCGCGTTACGCGAGTACTAAACTGGCAATAGGGTAGATGGGCTAACTCGAAGAAAGTGAGCAAAAGGCTAGGCAAAAGAGGAGTAACTGCTCCTCTTTTTGTGCTCGTTGTAGCCACGAAACTGTATACGGCAGTCTCTCTCACAACAATTTATGATTCATCTCTATTTTTTATCATTTATAAATTGTCGTTTTTGAGGTGTTGTCCAGAATGGCATTATCCACGTGCAACATAAGATTGCCGGGAATAAAAATAATTACAATACTGCCTTACTGGAAGATACATGAAAATCAAACCCCTCCCTCCTTTAAATAGCCTCGTTGCGTTTGAAGCGTCGGCGCGGCACTTGAGTTTTACGTTAGCCGCTGACGAGCTAAACGTGACCCAAGGTGCTATCAGTCGCCAAATTAGACAATTAGAAGAATACTTAGGCAAGGCTATGTTCACGCGAGCCAATCGAAGCATTAATTTAACGCCTACAGGTCTTCAATATTATCAAGCTGTCAGCCAATCTTTGCTCGATATTGCTCAAATCACGGGTGAAGTGAAGAAGTGGCAGGGCGAACAAAAGATCACGGTTGCGACGACAAATGCAATGGCAGCCTTGTGGTTGTTGCCTAAGGTTGCCCAATTTCAAAATGAACATGATGACATCGATATAAGGATATTGGCCTCAGATAATGTGTTGGACTTACGCCGATTAGATTGCGATATCGCCTTGTTTTATTGTCGCACTCCACCTGCGGAAATGGACGTGACAACGCTATTCTCAGAAGAAGTATTCCCTGTGTGTAGCCCGCTTTATCTAGAGAAAATCGGCCAGCCTAGTGAGCCAGAAGAAATCTTCAATAAAACGTTACTCTATCTGGAAGAGTCTCAAAGAGATTGGGTGAATTGGGAGCAGTGGTTTGCGAGTGTAGGATTGCCAAATATTTCGCCTCGTAATCGCATGAACATCAATAACTATCCAATGCTGTTACAAGCGGCAATTAATGGTCAGGGCATCGCGTTAGCCTGGGGCTCATTAGTGGACGACTATTTACAAAGCGGCGCTTTGGTTAGGCCAGTCGAACACGTGCTTTCAACACCTTCCAATTTTTCTATGCTTGAACCTAAAAATAGAGGTTTAATCCCAGCCAGCGTCAAACGTTTTAGAGAATGGCTTTTGCATCAGTTGCCAGATGAGGTAGGTGATCGAGGCTTAGCTTAAATCAATAAGCAGAGAAAATAACAGAGTTTGGTAATGTTAAAAAAGCGGGAATATCAGTTCCCGCTTTTTTAATTGATTGATGAAACGACGCACTAACTTAGTACTGGTCCCTGATTAAGTGTGGAATCATCTTTCAGCGAGGATCTTGAAGCGATAGGCTCGGAAGCCACAGTTTTGCTTTCAACAAGCGGTTCAACAGGACCATCAAGTTTCTCTTGCTCTGGGTGAACATGCTCAGGAAGCATTGCCCATGGCTTAGGTTCGCGTCGAATACTATGGAACAGCGTTAAGCTCATCACCGCGATAAAAATCGCGATAGGGAAACCGGCAATAATGGAGGCCGTTTGCATTGCTTTTAACCCTCCTGCATATAGAAGCACTCCCGCAATGGCAGCGATCATGATTCCCCACAATACGCGTATAGACGTAGGAGGCTCACTGTGTCCAGCGGCATCGAGGGTACATAGAACTAAGGTACCTGAGTCAGCGGAGGTAATGAAATAAGTACCGAGTAATAAACACGCAAGCACGCTAAGGAGTTTACCAAACATACCTGTATCTAGGTTGTCGAATAGCGTAAACAAAGCGCGTGTCGTATCAGCTTTAGTCGCTTCAAGAATCGGGCCGCCAGAAAAATCCGCAGGTGGTGTCTGTTTGGCTTCTTGTGCCGCAGTGACTTGCTCTTGATGAGCAACACGAGCGTCTTGCTCTACCTTCAACGCTGCACCACCAAATACTGAAATCCATAAAAACGTGATTAGCGTAGGTACGATTAATGCGCCACCGATAAGTTCACGTATTGTGCGTCCTTTAGAGATACGAGCCACAAACATGCCAACGAAAGGTGCCCAAGTCATCCACCAAGGCCAGTAATAAGCCGTCCACCAGTTTTGCCAGCCAGAGTCATTCTGTGCATCGCTCCATAAGCTCATACCGACAATGTTTTGTGCATAAAGCCCCGTACTTTCGAGTAGCGTATTTAAGATATAGCGAGTTGGACCAATGTAAAGTACGACTAGCACGAGTGCGAGTGAGAGCAGCATGTTCCATTCTGATAAACGGCGAATACCTTTTCCTACACCAGATAGCACCGACGCAACCGCACAAGTACAAAGGGAAACGATAATAAAGAGTTGAATCCCCAAACTAATATCTAGACCAAAGGCTTGATTCAAACCAGAGTTTATTTGGATAACTCCCATCCCCAAGGTTTGAGAGATACCGAAAGCAGTCACCGCGACTGTTAGGATATCAACCGTGTGTCCGATAGGCCCATAAATACGATCACCAATCAAAGGGTACAAGATAGAGCGTAGGGTAAAAGGCAGATCTTTACGGTAGGAAAAGTAAGCTAATGCGAGTGCAACAATGATAAAGACAGACCAAGGATGTAGACCCCAGTGAAAGAATGTCAGTTTCATTGATGTTGTTGCGGCTTCATTGGTCAGGCCTTGAGTAAATGGGTTGTCAGCGTAATGCCACATCGGTTCGGCGACCGACCAGAAAATTAAGCCTATCCCCATGCCTCCGGAAAAAAGCATGGATACCCAAGACAAATAACTAAACTCTGGTTTTTCGTCATCTTTACTCAAACGAATATGCCCATATCGACTAACCATAAGGTAAAGAAGAAAACCGACAACGAGTGAAACAAGTCCGATGTAAAACCACTTCATATTCTGTAGCAAAATGCCGGAAATCGTTTCGAAGTATTGGCCCGCTTGATTGGCGAGAATGGCGCAGAAAAGTACAAAACCGATAACGACGATCTTTGATGCGATTGTCACAGTCGGATTGAGTCCTTTCAATATCCCAGATGTTGCTCTCATAGGCATCCCTCACAGTGCGTTTGTTTTAACGTTATTGTTTGTTGCGTTATTGTTAATTTTTGAAAGAGAGTAGAGAGAGGGCTTTTGTGTTTCAACTGATTAATACTCATCGGTTAATGAGTATTAATCATGACAAGAAGATCATTGTTAATTAAAAGGTTATTTTTTTGTTCGAGATCAATGCATGAATGACAAAAACTCATCCAAGCCCGGCGAAAAAGTCGTTTGTTTGTTGCCGGGTTGTTAATCACAATTATCTCCACTAACACAACACGATGTTGTACGCACTGGATGCAACTCGACTCTCGGAGATAAGAATATGAGCAATGTCAACCAAACCATTATTCCTGTTGAACTTGTTGATAATGTACTGAACCCAATCAGTGAAGCAACAGGAATGCCGAATCAGGCCTACACCAGCGAAGAGTATTTTACTTTTGAGCGTGATCAGGTGTTTGGTAACACTTGGGTATGTATTGGTTTTGCATCAGACCTGCTTAAAAATGGTTATGTGATGCCACTTGATTTCATGAATCTTCCACTACTCATGATGAGAAATCGCCAAGGTGAAGTCCAAGTTTTCCACAACGTATGTAGTCATCGTGGTATGAAGCTGGTTCATGAGGCAGGCGAAGTTCAAGGCATGATTCGCTGTCCTTACCATTCATGGACGTACGATCTTGACGGCAATCTAAAAGGCACACCACACATTGGTGGTATCGCAAAACATAAAGATGATCGATTTAAGTGTGAAAAGCATGGCCTTAAGCCACTTCGTTCAGCCGTTTGGATGGACATGGTGTTCGTCAACTTATCGGGCAATGCAGAAAGCTTTGAAGAGCATATCGCGCCGCTAGAGCAACGTTGGCAGCAATTCTTAGGTGAAGAAGGATTAGGGCTTCTTCGCCGCGTGAACATGGGTGGCAACCTAGAGATAGAAGTGAAAAGTAACTGGAAGCTTGCCGTAGAAAACTACTGTGAAGCTTACCACTTACCTTGGGTGCATCCGAGTTTGAATAGTTATTCTCGCCTAGAGGATCACTACAACATCATGTTTGCAGAGCGTTTTGCTGGCCAAGGTAGTCTCGCATACAACCTCTCTGATACTGCAGGAACACACTTACCTAAATTTCCAAGCTGGCCAGAAGATAAACTGCGTCATGCAGAATACGTTGCACTCTTTCCAAACGTGTTGCTTGGTATTCAAGCCGATCATGCCTTTGCGATGATGATTGAACCAATCACTGCGAATAAGAGTGTTGAGCACCTACGTGTTTTCTATGTGGGTGATGAAGCAACGAAAGATGAGTTCGCTGCGTGCCGTACTGCTACCGTTGAGTCATGGCGAGTCGTATTCGGCGAAGATATTGGAGCGGTCGAGGGCATGCAGGAAGGTCGTTACTCACCTGGCTTTGGTGGTGGTGTGTTCTCACCAGAAATGGATGTTCCGACGCATTTCTTCCAAACCTGGTTGGCAAAGCAAGTGAAAGCGGCACTGGAGCAGTAATATGATGCATTACCTTAATTATATTGATGGTGAGTGGTGCGATTCAGAGCAAGCGCTGACCGTCATGAACCCTGGCACAGCCGAAGCGTATGCGACGATTGCAGAAGCCACTATCACCGATGCCGATCGCGCAATGGCAGCGGCACGTCGAGTGGTCTATCAAGGTCTTCTTTCGGACGTTCGTCCCGCCGTCAGAACCGAGTGGATGTTAAAAGCCGCCGCAGCTATTCGTGAAATGGTTGATGAAGGTGGGTTAGTTGCCTGTCGTGAAAATGGGAAATCTTTGCAAGATGCCAAAGATGAGTTTTTAGAGTCGGCACGTTACTTCGAATACTACGCTGGCATGGCCGACAAGCTGGAAGGCACGTCAATTCCGTTGGGTAAAGACTATGTCGACTTCACTCAATATGTGCCGTTTGGCGTGTCAGTGCAGATTGTGCCGTGGAATTTCCCTGTCTCTATTTGTGCACGCTCATTGGCACCTGCATTAGCCGCAGGTAACGCAGTGGTGATCAAATCGCCAGAGATTTCTCCACTTGCCATGACGTTGTTGATTAAAGCGATTGAAAAAGCGGGCTTCCCAAAAGGCACGATTAACTTGCTATGTGGCAAAGGCTCAGTCGTTGGCAGTCATTTGGTGCAGCACCAAGAGGTCGATCAAATTGTCTTTACGGGTTCTGTTCCAACTGGCCAACGCATCCTGCAAGATTCAGCGCAACGCGCTACTCCATCGGTGATGGAGCTGGGTGGTAAATCGGCTGCTATCGCGCTGAAAGATGCGAGCCTCGAAACACTTTTGAAAAGCGTTCAGGTCGGTATTTTCTTTAACGCTGGTCAAGTTTGTTCGGCAATGTCTCGTTTGCTGATTCAAAAAGAGCGTTATGAAGAAGTAAAAGCGGCGGTTGTGGAAATGGCAAAAAGCCTAACCATTGGCCAAGGCGAAAGCCAGCCGGACATCACACCGTTGGTATCGGCTGATCAACAAGCGCGCGTGCTTGAAATGATAGAACAAGCAAAAGCCGACGGCGCGAACATCCTAACGGGTGGCTACGCCCCTGATTTGTCGGGTTACTTTGTGGCACCGACGGTGATTGAAGCCTCACCAGATATGCGTATTGCTCAAGAAGAAGTGTTTGGCCCTGTACTGGTAATTACACCGTTTGAAACCGAGCAAGAGGCCGTTGAAATCGCGAATGGCACCGATTTTGGCCTGGTCGCTGGTGTCTTTGGTGAAAGCCTAAACCAAACATTGCGTGTGGCACAGCAACTGCGTGGTGGACAAGTGTTCATCAATGAATGGTTTGCTGGTGGCATCGAAACACCATTTGGTGGCGTGGGCTTGTCCGGGTTTGGGCGAGAAAAAGGACAAGAAGCGATTTATAGCTACGTCCAGACACGCAATATTGCCATTCGTTTGCAGCAAGACAGCAACGTATAGCTACCGTGTAACTGTATTTTCATCACCTCGTACCGGCTTGGATTTCAGACCACAAGCTAGGGCGAGGTTGATGGAATCACAACAAATCTGACAGCGGTTTGTAAACACGGAAATTCTGAACAAGGTAGTTGGAGTATAAGTGATGAGAAAGTGGCTCTGTATTATTTGCGGCTTAATCTATGATGAAGCACAAGGTTGGCCATCCGATGGTATTGCACCAGGAACAGCATGGGAAGATGTACCGGATGACTGGTTATGTCCTGACTGTTTAGTGGGTAAGGCCGATTTTGAAATGATCGAAATCACCGACGATGCGCCACTAGAAGAGGTTGCAGCGGTGTCTTCGGCGTCGGTAGAAGCGTCTGTTCAGCCAAATACTGCTCAGCCTCTTCCATCTGAAGTTACTCAACCTGTATTCTCAAATGACCCTATCGTTATCATCGGTAGTGGCCACAGTGGTTACCAGTTGGCGGCGGCACTTAGAGCGCAATCTGAGACGGTTCCGATCACTGTCTTTACCGCTGATGATGGCGCTTTGTACAGCAAACCAGCATTGTCTAATGCACTGGTCATGAATAAAGACGGCGACGCGCTACAAAGTGAGAGCGCGTTGGAGTGGGAAAGCCGTCTCAATATCCGAGTTTACCCGCATACCCGTGTTGAACAGATCGATCGTGCCAATTCAACGTTACATACCTCCATCGGTAAATACGCCTACAGCCGCTTGGTACTGGCAACAGGTGCATCACCGATTGAAATCCCAATTGAGGGCGATCGCTCTTGGGTTATGAGTGTGAACGACTTAGTTGATTACCGCCGTTTCAGAGCGGAGCTGCAAGACAAAAAGCGCATCGCGATCCTAGGTGATGGCTTAATTGGCTGTGAGTTCGCAAATGATCTGATCGAAAGCGGTTATGAAGTAACAGTTATCGGGTTGGGTCAATGGCCAATGGAGCGTTTGATCCCGCAACAGTTGGGTGAATCATTACAAAGCGCACTTGCCGATCGAGGCGTGCAATGGGCTCTACAAGACAGTATCGCCAGAATCGAGCCAAGGTCCGAATCAAGCGCGGTTTTGCATCTAAACAGTGGCAAGCAGATTGAAGCAGACCTAGTGCTAAGCGCGGTTGGACTCAAGCCAAATGTTTCTCTGGCTGAGCGCGCGGGGCTTGAAGTAGGCCGGGGCATTAAAGTGAATCAATTCGGCCAGACGAGTGATGAGAATATTTACTCGCTAGGTGATTGTGTTGAAACTGATCACGGGTGGCAGCCCTATATTGCGCCGATTAATCAAATGATCCCTTCTGTAGCGAAAAGCTTGCTAGGCGATGTCGCCCCTATCTCGTTAACACCAACTCCAGTGATTGTAAAAACGCCGATTCTTCCACTCACGATTTTCCCGGTAGCCGCTGAAGAACAGGGACAATGGTACATCGAGAACCAAGCAGATGAATTGACCGCTGCGTTTTATTCACCAGAAGGAGCAATGCTCGGTTTTGCGTTGCTAGGAAGAAAAGTACAGTCATTACGCGGCCCTTGGCTAGATCAATTGTCATTGAAACTGTCAGCAGCGTAGCGGAGAAAAAAGATGATTCATTTACCCAATGATGACGTGACGTGTGGTTGGTACCATGCGTTGCCAAGTATTCCAGAAAAATCGGCGTTAAAAGGTAAACAAAGTGCTGACTATGCCGTGTTAGGTGCCGGTTTCGCAGGCCTAGCTATGGCAAGACGTTTAGCTGAACTTATGCCTAATGCACGAATTATACTGATTGATGCGCAACGTATCGGCCAAGGGGCTTCAGGAAGAAATTCGGGCTTTGTTATCGATTTGCCTCATAAGTTTTCACTTGAGCATCCCGACCCTGAGCACAAGCAAAAGTTATTATCACTCAACCGTTCTGCGATTGCTCAGCTAAACACTTTAGTGTCGAAGCACAGTATTTCTTGTCAGTGGTCAGCAAAGGGCAAATATCAAGGAGCCGTAGGGGCGCGCGGTGAAGCGTATCTCGATCACTTTGAGCACCTAATGAAAGACCTTGGCGAACCATACTTCCATGTTAATGGCAGTGAGCTGGCGAAAGTCTTGGGAACAAACTACTACAGCCGCGCAATTTACACGCCAGGTGGTTATTTAATGCAACCTGCTGCTTTGGTGCGTGGGCTAGGGGAAAGCCTTCCAGAGAACGTCGAGGTGTTAGAGAACTCGCCAATCCGCAAGCTCAGTAAAGAAAACGGTTGCTGGGTATTACATGGAGATAGTGGCTCTGTTGAAACCCCTGAACTGCTGCTTGGGACCAGCATTTTTACTCGGGAGTTTGGTTATCTTAAAAACAGACTACTTCCAGTGATGACGTTTGCAAGCTGGACGCGTCCATTAACCGACGCAGAAATGCAACGATACGGAGGTGAGCTGAATTGGGGGTTAACTCCAGCTGATCATGCGGGAACGACGTTACGTATGACCGCCGATCGACGTATTTTGATCCGCAATACTTACAAACACGTGCCGAAATATGGCTCAAGCATGAACGATAAAGTCAGAGAACAAATTCGCGACGATCATCGTCAGGTCTTTCTGGCGCGTTATCCCGAGCTGGCCGACGTACCATTTACTCACACATGGGGTGGGGTGTATGCAATCTCTCGTAACTTTACTAACTTTTTCGGTCAATTAGATGAAGGTGTTTATGCCAGCGCTTGTGACAATGGTGTTGGTGCTGCGTGGGGAACCATTTCTGGAACACTGTTAGCTGACTATGTCGTTGGTGCGACATCTAAATCATTGGATGACATACAGCAAGTGACAGGAATGCCTTGTTTGAATCCGCCAGAGCCTTTTTTAGGTTTGGGAGTAAAAACGCGTATCCAATTAGCAAAATGGCAAAGCCGGAGTGAATTATGAAGCCAGTCAAACTTGTTGATAGTAAAAGTCTAGATTTCAATGTTCGTGGTGATACGCCAGGAATGGCGTATGTTGCCAGGGCGTTAAGCCCAGAAATTTCACCAAACATAGGCGTAGGCTTTGCTAAATGGGAAGGCGCTAAAGTGGCTTGGACAGTGCTTTATGATGAGGTTATTTTCGTGATTGAAGGCTGTTTCGAGCTGACCGCAAATGGTGAAACACATTTTGTGCACCCAGGTCAGATGCTGTGGATACCGGAAGGGACTGAATTGGTTTATGGTGGGCATGCTCTGTTCGGCTATGTGGTTCATCCAGGAAACTGGAAAGAGTTACATGGTATTAAATGACTTTTATCATTTAGTTGTTTTTCGGAAAGGCAAAATAAAAATCTGATTTTTAACCATAACTTTTCGCAAAAGAACTTAATCTCAATGGAGCAAGGGTTTCATACTTGCTATGTTTCTTGGTCACGTTTCCAGACGTGTTAGACCTTTCTCAATTGCTATTTTATCTATCAAAAAGGGAAGCCTTGGCTTCCCTATAATGAGTCTTCTTTTGGCTTGGCTAAATCTTTTATTTTAGCTCAAATTTACCCTGCATGATTGCCCAGTGACCCGGGAACGAACAGAAGAATGAATAGTCACCGCCGGCTTTCATTTTCTCAGTACTGAACGTAATGCTGGTGCTTTCACCGCCACCAATTACTTTTGTGTGAGCGTAGACGCGATCATCATTTGGTTTTACGTAGTTATTTTCTGCTCCAGCTGCCATGCCGTCAGTACCGACTGCTTGTAGGTTGGCAGTGTCAGATATGACCACGTTGTGACCCATCGATTGCGCTGGCATCTTACCTGTGTGGTTCAGCGTCAGTTTTACCTCTTTACAAGTGGCTGGTACGCTCAATGTTTTAGTAGAAAACTGCATCATATCGTTAGCATCTAATGACACTTCACACTCGGCACTGGCTTGGGCACCAAAGCTCATTCCTACTAATGCGAAGGTTGTTGCTAATAAACGTAAAGACATATAACACTCTCCATTTTGTATTTTAGGCTGACTTGGATTGATCTTATCCAATAGTTCTCATTATCAGCCAATTTTCACTCCAAAAACGTGCTTCAATCGGTATATTGACGTTTTGTTGCAAGCTTGTACTGGTCAGTTCCGCTATTTGATCACTCAAATGCCTTATTTCATGCGATTGCGTGAGTTAAATCAAAAGTCGTGATTAGCCAGAGTTAAGGTGAAAATAATCTCGCTAAACGGGTGGAAGAATTGTTTGGTTTTACGGTATTGGAGAGGTTTCGAGAAAGAAGCTCAGCTAAATTGCTGAGCTTCTAGAGAACAGACGACAAGTAAACCTAGCGAGTTTGTTTTAACGTGTGCAACACATCATGCAGTGAAGGTGCGACAGTATGGCCTAATTGCTTTATTTCGTCACAAGGCTCAACCAGATCAGGAATTTGATAAGTGATCATGTTCGCTGCTACCGCAGCACGTACGCCATTATTTGAATCTTCAAAGGCGAGACATTTGGTTGGATCTACGCTTAGACGACTTGCTGCAAGCAGGTAGATCTCTGGATCAGGTTTGCCGTGTGACACTTCACAGCCTGTCGTTAAGTTGTCGAAATACTTGCTTAGGCCCGCTAACTCCAACTTCTTCTGTGCCACTTCTTTTGCTGTAGAAGTGGCGACTGCAATTGGCAACCCTTGGCCTTTCAACCACTCAAGCAGCTCAATCACCCCTTCTTTTACCGGTATCGCTTGGTGCTTAACCACAGCGTCGTAACGGTCGCGCCACTCTTGGTGTAAGCGGTCAAGATCATCCCCATAAGCTTTACGAAAAATCACTTCAATGCCCGCTGCATTGCGACCAATGATTGAAAGGTAAACATCTTTATAGAAGGGTAGGTTCTGGGCTTCACATGCTTCTTGGAAAATATGCATACAGACGCGCTCAGTATCAAGGAGCAAACCATCCATATCAAAAATAGCAGCTTGGTAGTTCATTACATTAAGACTTTTTGGTTGGGATGGCGCATTTTGACACAAGCAGATCGGTTTTTCTTCTAAAAATTAGAACTTGATTTTGATCCTATGAGTTCACATTGCCTCTGAACACACTATACACAGAGTCTATAAATTAGGTGTGAAATATAATGTTTTTAAAATTATAAAATTCAGTTAAATAGATAAAACTCTATCTTAATATAAGCTAGAGTTTTATTAATATTCTATTGTTATTTTAACTATTGGATAATTTATTAATAGTTAAAATTAATAATAAAATAATACCAAATCACGATTGTTTACGACTGCATGAGTGTACCAGCTCTTGACTTCAGATATTTGTTGCTCTGATAAGCCTCCGAAGTCAACGTTATCTTGGTGAATATCTTGATTTTTTATCATAAAAACAACAGGGAAATCGTCAGGGAATGGGAATTTTATAGGATAATCGGTATTAGTGAATGGAATATCGCAGAAATCGTTTACATCGCAAGGATACCAAGAGTTATTGGATAAGTAATAACCAGTTATCTTACATATAGCTTCAAGCAAGTAAGCATAGGCGTAACCCAAGTGACTGTATTTTATCTCTTCAGACAACATTTGCATAAGAAGCTCTTCAGCTCGGATGCTTTCGCCACTACTTTCCAGCATTTCATTAATCACTTTAAAGGAGTCTTGACACCTTTCCATGATGGCTTTTTCTAGCTCTGGATTACGCTCATTCTTTAGTACGTTAAAAACCTTTTCAGTATCTAATGAATATACTGTCGCCCCATATCCCATATTTTTATTCTCCTCACTTTTATACAGTTAAATTCATTTAAGTGTTTTTATCGAAGGGATTATATTTTGATGTTTTTTGAAGGTAAAGTGTATACATAGAGGTTGTATTTATTATGATGAACTTTGAAAGTTTAGATTCTTAAAATAAATACTATATATTTAATTTTATTAGATCTGGCTCATAAAAATACCTTAACTATTATTGTGTTTATTGTTAAGGGTTATTAAATCTGTGAGGTGGTTCAAGACAATAAAATTTAGAAGAAAATACCGTCAAACTTAGGTGGCTATTCTATCTGAGCACTCAGCTCACTACTTATAGTGGGCTGAGTGAGCGGTTGGGCATCGGCTCTTTATTTGGCGATGAATATGCCATATTAGGTGATATTCGTTAGTGTCTATTTTATCCCCAGCCGTTTTGCTAATCGGTGCAAATTGCCGTTATCTAATTCAAGCTGACGTGCCGTTGCTGCCCAGTTGCCTTGGTTTTTTTCCAGAGCTCGAACAATCATCGCTTTTTGGAAGGCGTCTGTGGCAGGCTTTAATCCGCCTTCTGGTAGCTCAAGCCGAGATTTTTGTTCCGTTTTTTCAACGTTCTTGATGTTCTGATTCGGCGTTCGAATATCAAAATCTTGCTCAACTAACTCAATGTCCATGGCGTGAGTACGCGCCTTTGCCAAAACACCAGCACGTTTAATGACATGTTCAAGCTCTCGCACGTTGCCTGGCCATGAATAGTCTTTGAGTGCCTGCACCAAAGTGGGAGACAAACGAATGCTGTTCAATCCCAATTTGCTTCTTAAGCGTTCGGCGAAAAAGCCCGCTAACAACACCACATCGTCTTCACGTTCACGAAGAGGTGGAACATGAAGCGGGAAGACGCTTAGGCGGTGATATAAGTCGGCTCGGAAGCGACCAGCAGTCACTTCTTCATGCAATATACGATTGGTGGCGGCGACAATGCGTGTGTTGACTCGAATATGGCGGTCATCACCCACACGTTGGATGTCGCCGTATTGAAGGGCTCGAAGTAACTTGGCTTGCAGCTCTAACGACAGTTCCCCGACTTCATCCAAAAACAGTGTGCCGCCGTCGGCTTGTTCGAACTTACCCTTTCGATTACTGATTGCGCCTGTAAAAGCCCCTTTGATATGGCCGAACAACTCGCTTTCCGCGACTGATTCCGGCAGCGCCGCACAGTTGAGGTAAACCAAAGTATTGCTAGAGCGACTAGAGCGATGGTGAATAGCGCTCGCAACCAACTCTTTACCCACGCCCGTTTCTCCCATCACTAGCACAGACAATTCAGTATCGGCGACTGCATCAATCTGCTCTTGAAGATTTTTCATGCCCACAGAGTTACCAATGATTTCATTACTTAAGGTGCGTTTCTCGGCGTAAGAGTCGCGTGGCAGGCTCGCTTGTGTCTCTAGCTGTTCTAGTAGGAGTGCAGTGTGTAGGCCACCTGCTGCCAACGCGCTGACAAAACGTAACTCTTGGTTGCGTAGCCCATCAAATTGATTGGGGTCGAAGGCGTCAATCGTAATGGCACCAATCAGTTGATCGTCGATCAGCAGAGGTAAACCAATGCAGGAATGGACATGCAGTTTGTCATCGTGGTTTGGAATCAAGCCATCGTATGGATCAGGTAAGTCGCTGTCGGAGGGAAAGCGCACGATATCGCCTGCTCGGGCAATGGCTTCTAATCTTGGGTGCTGCTCAATGGAGAAACGGCGTCCAAGGACCTCTTTCGCCAATCCATTGATCGCTAAAGGTTTAAAGTGCTGGTCTTCATAAAAAAGAAGGGCAGAAGAGTCACACTTCAATACCTCTCGAATTGTGGTTAATAACGTGTCAAAGCGAGCCTGTTGAGTGAGCGCCGAGTTAAGGTCTTGCGTGATGTGTAGCCATTGCGCGATTAAAGAAGTCATAGCCAATACCGATTGTGTCAATATGACTATTGTAGTGTCTAAATGACAATTTTCAACTGTGTCTAAATGACAGCCATTGAAGTTGGGTTTTAATTAAGATATTGAAATATATAGCAATTAAAAGTTGGCACGCCCAGTGCAATACAAGAAGAAATTATTTTTGTTTATCTCGTCATTCAAGGTAGTAATTATGACAATTCACGTAAAAAACAACATCCACTGGGTAGGTCAACGCGATTGGGAAGTTCAAGACTTCCACGGTACAGAATACAAAATGACAAAAGGTACCAGCTACAACAGTTATCTAATTCGTGAAGAGAAAACCGTATTGATTGATACGGTCGATCACCGATTCAGTCAACAATTCATCCAAAATTTAGAAATGGAAATCGACCTTAAGTCTATCGACTTTATCGTGGTAAACCATGCTGAAGAAGATCACTCAGGCGCATTGTCGGCATTGATGGAGAAGATTCCGAACACGCCAATTTACTGTACAGAAGCGGCGATTGATTCGATTGTGGGTCATCATCACCATCCTGAGTGGAACTTCAAAACCGTAAAAACGGGCGATAGCATTGATATTGGTAACGGTAAGCAATTGGTCTTCGTGGAAGCGCCGATGCTGCATTGGCCGGACAGTATGATGACTTACCTAACTGGCGATGCAGTGTTATTCAGCAATGACGCATTTGGTCAGCACTACTGCGATGAACGTCTGTTCAATGATGAAGTGGATCAAAATGAGTTGATGGAACAGTGTTTGCGTTACTACTCAAACATCCTAACGCCATTCAGCAGCTTGGTAACCGCAAAAATCAAAGAAGTGCTGAGTTTCAATTTGCCTGTCGATATGATCGCTACGTCACACGGTATTGTATGGCGCGATAATCCAGTTCAAATCATCGAGCAATACTTAGCATGGGCAGACAATTATCAAGAAGATCGCATTACGATTTTCTACGATTCTATGTCAAACAACACCCGAATGATGGCCGATGCAATCGCGCAAGGCATTCACGATGTCGACCCTGGCGTGGCGGTCAAAGTCTTTAATGTCTCTAAGCATGATAAGAATGAAATTCTCGCCAATGTATTCCGCTCAAAAGGCATCTTGGTTGGTTCGTCTACCATGAATAACGTCATGATGCCGAAGATCGCTGGCATGCTAGAAGAAATTACCGGTCTGCGCTTTAAAGCGAAAAAGGCCGCTGCATTCGGTAGCTACGGGTGGAATGGTGGCGCGGTGGATCGTATCCATGCTCGATTGACTGATGCAGGTTTTGAAACCGCGGTGAGTTTGAAAACTAAATGGCGACCAGATGGTAAAGCGATGCGTGAATGTCGCGAACATGGTCAGAACATCGCGAAATTGTGGGCAAGACATTACCTGAAAAGTTCTGTTACTTCTCCGGCGATTGCTGCGTCTGCACCACAAGTTCAATCACAACCCGCTGCGCCAACGACAACACAAGCGGTAGAAGAAGTTGCTGCTCCTAGCAACCCTAGTACCGAGGCGCATCCCGCAGATTGTCAATGCATGGTGTGTACAGTTTGTAATTGGGTGTACGACCCAGCTAAAGGTGAGCCTAATCAAGGCGTTGAACCGGGTACGGCATGGTCTGAAGTGCCAGATTACTTCTTGTGCCCAGAATGTCACTTGGGTAAAGACGTTTTCGTTGAATACAACGGTTAGGAGGGAATATGCAAGCACCTATTGTGATTATTGGTAGCGGCTTTGCGGCTTACCAATTGGTGAAAACAGTGCGTCGAATGGACGCACATATTCCGCTGCAAGTGTTTACTGCTGATGATGGCGCGGAATACAACAAGCCTGATTTGAGTCATGTATTCAGCAACAAGCAAACCGCCCAAGACTTGGTAGTTAAAAGTGGTGAGGCGTTCGCACAGGAACACAACATCGAACTGTTCGCCCATACCATGATTGAGCATGTCGACGTGCAAGCTCAGCAAGTGGTCGCCAACGGCCAAACCTATCCTTACTCCAAACTGGTGCTTGCGACAGGCGCGAAAGCCTTTGTGCCACCAATATCTGGCGATGCAGCACCTGAGGTGATGACGCTAAACTCGCTACAAGAATATCAATTAGCGGAAGAGCAAATTAGCCGTGCGAAACGAATTCTAGTAATGGGTGGTGGTTTGATCGGCGTCGAGATCGCCATGGATCTCGCAACCAGTGGTAAAGCAGTTACGGTGGTTGAGCCAAATCCCCGTTTGCTCGCTAACTTGATTCCTGAATTCGTCGCATTGCCGCTTGAAAATCAACTTAAGCAGCAAGGTATTCAACTTGCTTTGGAGACTGGAGTTGTCGCGATCAATCACTCGGATGATTCGCTGGTGGCAAGCTTGAGCAAAGGTAAGGCAATCGAAGCTGATGTAGTGATTTCAGCGGCGGGTTTACGTGCTAACACTTGGTTAGCGAAGGCTTGTGGGTTGAGTATCAATAAAGGCATCGAGGTGGATGCTCGATTACAGACATCAGCAGCCAATGTATTTGCATTAGGCGATTGCGCTGAGATCCAAGGTCGAATGATGCCGTATCTCCAACCGATCGTGCTAAGTGCCAATGTTTTAGGGAAACAACTACTGGAGCAAGAAGCAGAGTTGAAACTACCGCCTATGATGGTAAAGGTGAAAACGCCGAGCTACCCAATTCAATTGGCAGGCGATTTTAGTTCGGTGACGAACTGGAGCGTGCAGATTTCTCAAACTGGCATTGCCGCGAAAGCAGAAGATGAAAATAGCCGACTCATGGGCTTCGTTGTGACGGGAGAACAAGTTACGCAAGCATTTCCATTACTTCGAGAGTTGTCTCAAGCCGGTCAGGCTTAACCGATTTAAACGAAAAGAATTGTAATTAGAGAGGGTTCATTATGTCGCATCTACGAATTCCTAAAGACTGGACTGTTCAACGTTCAACACCTTTCTTCACTAAAGACAATGTGCCACCAGCGCTACTGACTCATCACAATACCGCTGAGGGAGTGTTTGGACAACTGTGCGTCATGGAAGGGCAAGTGACTTACTACGGCTTTGCTGATGAAAATGTCACAGAAGCAGAAGTAGTGGTGGTGATTAATGCAAGCCAGTTTGCTACAAGTCCACCGCAGTACTGGCACCGCATTGAGATGAGCGATGATGCTCAGTTCAACATCAATTTCTGGTCGAATAAGGACAAGAGTGGGCAAGCGATGTTCCATGCTAAGCAGTAGTAAACCTTTTTAAGTGCTTTGACTGTTATGCTAATCGTCAAGTAAAGGGGTGTAGAAGGCGCAATAAACGAACTGAAACACTGGATCATCGAGACCGTGGAAAGAGAAATCACGAGTAATGATTTCAATTCTTTAGTAGCATGTTACGAAACATTTCAGTCAGGTGAACTAAGGGAAGCGTGCAATGGAAAAACAACGAGTAGCATTTATTGGTCTGGGTGTGATGGGATACCCAATGGCTGGTTACCTAAGTAAAGCGGGCTTTGAAACCAAAGTATACAACCGCACAAAAGCGAAAGCAGACAAATGGGCTGAAGAATACCAAGGCGTAGCTTGTGAAACACCACGTGAAGCGGCGGAAGGCTGTGACATCGTTTTTACCTGTGTGGGTAATGATGATGACGTTCGTAGCGTTGTTTACGGTGAAGAGGGCATTCTGGTCGGCTTGAAAGCGGACGCAGTGCTAGTCGATCACACGACCACTTCTGCAGACCTAGCGGTTGAGCTGGCTGAAGCGTGTGTTAAGTACGGTAATCACTTTATTGATGCGCCAGTTTCTGGTGGTCAAGCGGGCGCAGAAAATGGTGTTCTAACCATCATGTGTGGTGGTGAACAAAGCATTTTTGACCGTGTGTCTCCGGCGATGGATGTGTACGCGAAGCAGATGACGCTACTGGGTGAAAACGGTCAGGGTCAACGCTGTAAGATGGTAAACCAAATCTGTATTGGAGGCGTTTTACAAGGTCTGAGTGAAGCTTTGTTGCTAGCACAAAAATCAGGCTTGGACATTGCTCAAGTTGTAGAAACACTTAAGCATGGCGCTGCAGGTTCTTGGCAGATGGAAAACCGCGCAAATACGATGGCTGAAGACAAGTTCGATTTTGGCTTCGCTATTGATTGGATGCGCAAAGACTTAGGTTTCTGTCTGCAAGAAGCTGAGCGAGTGGGTCTAGAACTTCCACTGACTAAGAAGGTGGATGAGCAATACGCAGACCTTCAACGTGATGGTTTAGGTCGCATGGATACATCAGTACTGATCAAAGCGGTAGCTAAAAATCAGTAGTTGATGAATCAGTAATAGATAAACAGTTCTTTGGTATCAAAGAGCTTAAAGAAATCTAAGTTAATCATAATGAATCACCTTGAGCATGTTTTGTGACTTGTGATTAAGGATTAGTGATTTGAAATCAGGAGGTGCTGTAGAGCACCTCCTTTTTTTCGTCTTTAAATCACACAGTGTAATGATTGCAGCGTTCGCTTACTTGTTTAAGCCTAGTGCAATTTCAAGACCTTTGCCGTACGCTTCGTCCGCTTGGTATGCGTGTTGAACGTGGCGCTGTTGGATGAACTCTGGCACACCGTCCATTGCGCGAGCTGTGTTGTCGAACAGAGTTTGACGTTGCTCTTCACTCATCAGACGGAATAGGTCACCCGCTTGGCTGAAGTAGTCTTCGTCTACACGGTGATCGTAGTGATCAGCGTTGCCGTTGATGCGTAGAGGTGGCTCAGAGTAATCTGGTTGCTCTGCCCATTCTTGTTTGTAGTTTGGCTCGTAACCTAGTGTTGAACCAAAGTTGCCATCAACGCGCATTGCGCCATCGCGGTGGTAGCTGTGAACAGGGCAACGAGGTGCGTTCACTGGTATTTGATGGTGGTTCACACCTAGACGGTAACGCTGAGCATCGCCGTAAGCGAACAGACGACCTTGTAGCATTTTATCTGGAGAGAAGCCGATACCAGGTACGACTGCTGCTGGGTTGAACGCTGATTGCTCAACTTCTGCGTAGAAGTTTTCTGGATTACGGTTCAGTTCGAACTCACCAACTGGGATCAGTGGGTAATCTTTTTGAGACCATACACGTGTTAGGTCGAATGGGTTGAAGTTGACTTCATCCGCTTCTAGCTCAGGCATGATCTGTACGTACATCTTCCATTTAGGGAAGTCTTGACGCTCAATCGCTTCGTAAAGGTCACGGTGATGGCTTTCGCGGTCTTTACCTACGATCGCTTCTGCTTCTTGGTCAGTTAGGTTTTTGATGCCTTGCTGAGTTTTGAAGTGGAATTTTACCCAGTAACGCTCGTTTTCTGCGTTGATGAAGCTGAATGTGTGGCTACCAAAACCATGCATATGACGGTAAGAAGCAGGGATACCACGGTCACTCATTACGATAGTCACTTGGTGGAATGCTTCAGGTAATGACGTCCAGAAATCCCAGTTGTTGGTAGAGCTACGCATGTTAGTGCGAGGGTCGCGTTTTACTGCGTGGTTTAGGTCTGGGAATTTTAGTGGGTCACGTAGGAAGAATACTGGTGTGTTGTTACCAACCAAGTCCCAGTTACCTTCTTCAGTGTAGAATTTTAGTGCGAAACCACGGATGTCACGTTCTGCGTCTGCTGCACCGCGCTCACCAGCTACAGTAGTGAAGCGAGCGAATAGTTCTGTTTTTTTTCCGATGTCAGAGAAGATTTTAGCGCGAGTGTATTTTGTGATGTCGTGCGTTACTGTGAACGTACCGTAAGCACCAGAACCTTTTGCGTGCATACGACGCTCAGGGATCACTTCGCGGTCAAAGTGTGCCAATTTTTCAAGGAACCAAACGTCTTGTAATAGTTGAGGGCCACGAGGACCTGCAGTCATAACGTTTTGGTTATGTGCGACAGGGCAACCTGCTGCTGTAGTCAATTTCTTGTTTGTCATTTTTCTTCCCCCTCCAGGGCTCAATACCTTAGAAACTGTAGAGGAGGTTATTACGGAAAAGCTGGAGGAGAAAACTGATATTGCTTATCAATTCAATAGATGGTGACTATGGTCGAAACTATATTAGAATCAGAAATTTACTACATTAGCTTGATTGACATAACAATCGACGTTCTCGAAAGCGATTGACTGGGGGGGGGAGCGCTATCCAGTTAGCGTGCCTGCGATGCTAGTAATATCGCCCCTTAAATGAAGTTTTACGTGTCATCAAAGGGGCGAAAGGGGGGAAGTAATTAAGAGTACTTCACTTCAAGTTGTTCAGCTTTTGCAAATGCTGGGTGTGTCGCGAGCTGTTTCCCATAACGTTCAATATTAGGGAAGTGATTAACTAAACCAAACTTTTGAACCAATTCGACAATGAAAGACATCATGATGTCTGCGCCAGTCAGCCGCTCTTCTACTAGGTAAGTTTTGCCTTCTAAGGATTGCTCGAAGTAGCCTAGTACATTCATTGCTTCCTTGTCGGCATAGCCTGATAAAAACTGAGTTTCATTTGGCTCTTTGCTTACGAAGATTTTTAGCAGCATAGGTAAAATTGCAGAGCTTTCTGCAAAGTGCATCCATTGCAAATATTCTGTGTGTGCTTTTGTACCACGCTCAGGAGCAAAGGCTCCGTCACTGTATTTCTCAATCAAATATTCGGTCATTGCACCTGACTCAATGATAATCTCGCCGTTATCTTCAAGAACAGGTGACTTTCCTAATGGGTGAACACTTTTTAGTTCTGGCGGTGCCATGAAGGTCACGGAATCACGGACATAGGGTACAATCTCGTAATTTACATCTAGCTCTTCAAGTAACCAAATGATGCGCTTTGAACGAGACTGATTGAGGTGGTGAAGTTTAATCATTTACATATCCCTTTTTATAATGGGTCGTTAATCTGTACTACAAGCTTGCCGAAATTCTTACCTTCCAACAGACCGATGAATGCTTCTGGCGCATTATCCAGTCCTTGTACTAGATGTTCGCGGTATTGGATCTTTCCTTCTGCCAACCATTGATTAATATCTTGCGCAAATTCACCGTAACGATGTCCGTAATCATCAAAAATGATGAAGCCTTGCACCTTGATTCGTTTGGTCAGGAGCTTACCCATTAGTAATGGAAGATGGTCGGTACCTTCAGGCAGCTCTGTCGCGTTGTACTGAGAAATCAAACCACAAAGTGGGATACGCGCATTTGTATTCAGAAGTGGCATTACAGCCTCGAATACTTTGCCACCTACGTTTTCGAAGTAAACATCGATACCTTTGTCACAGGCATTTTTCAGTTGTTCTGCAAAGTCTTCAGCTCTGTGATCAATACACTCATCGAAACCAAGCACCTCTTTAGCGTAACGGCATTTTTCTTCTCCGCCTGCTATACCAACAACTCGGCAACCTTTGATTTTACCAATTTGACCAACTGTTGCGCCTACAGGCCCCGTAGCAGCTGCTACCACGATGGTTTCCCCTGGTTTTGGCTGACCAATGTCGAGTAAACCCATGTACGCGGTAAATCCTGGCATACCTGCAACGCCTAACGCGTAAGAAGGGTTTTGCGGTTCTTTACCAAGTTTAATGACCATCTCACCAGTTGAGATAGCGTAGTCTTGCCAGCCAACAGTGTAGGCAAGAACCCATTCACCTGCTTCGTAATCTGGGTGGTTTGATGCTTCTACCTGACAAACTGTACCACCGACCATTACGTCATCAATTGCAACAGGGTCAGCGTATGATTCGGCATCACTCATGCGACCACGCATGTATGGATCTAGAGATAAATAAACCGTTCTCAATAGCATTTCACCCTCTTTCGGAGTCGGTTTCGTTACCTCTTCTAAACGAAAGTTTTCTTGTGTCGGTGCACCATGGGGACGTGACGCGAGTACTATTCTGCGATTTGTTGCGTTAGTCATATCTATCTCACTTGTTGATTAGACCGGTCGTCTAGTATTTATTTCAAAATATCCCGCTTATGTAAAGCGGGAAGGTTTACTGTGTTAACACTGACGCTTTTTCTGACAGTGAAACGTGTGTAGGGTGTTCATTCTGCTTCCACGCCGCCCGTTATGGGCAAGTGCGCGTATTCTGCAGTAAGTGTTGAGTATAGGTCAGACTTTGCGTCAATGCTGCCTGATCTTGATAAAGTTTGTTCAGCAAGCTAGCGCCATTCCAAAGGTAGTATATCTGCCTTGCTAATAACGCACTGTCACCATTGGGGATTGAGCCATCTTGAATGCCGATGTCAATGCAATCCGCTATCGCTTGAATGGTTTTGTCTGCTCCTTGGCGTAATGCCAAGCGCATTGACTCAGAGAGATCGGAGACTTCTGCACTTAACTTAACCAATAAACATTTGTTCGCATTACACACGTCGTCTTCTACTTTGACCATTTCTTCGAAATAGCTCATTAGGCGTTGGTAGCCACTCAGTTCAGTATTGGTAAAGCGTGCGTTTAAACGCTCAAAATACTTAGTAAAGTAGTCTTGAATCATCGCTTCACCAAATTGTTCTTTGGATTTGAAGTAATGATAAAACGAGCCTTTTGGCACTGCGGCCTTTTTTAATAGCTCTGAAAGACCAACACTCGTGAACCCTCGGTTTACGATCAACTCGTATCCGACGTCGAGAATATGTTGGCGTGTGTCATTCGTCTTTGCGTTCATGAAGTGTACTATAGAATGAATTAGACCAGTCGTCTAGTATTTGTTGTGGGTTATTTAATCAGCTCATACTCAATAACAAAGAGCGTGTCGGTATTTGGGTAGATTTCTCGAATTAACTGCTTGAGTTTTGGTAGTTCGATGGCTTCTTGTTCTGCATGAAACTCATTAATATCTTCAAAGTGAAGTGGTTCTACAGAACGTATCTTGATATCGCAGACTTTACGATCCGTTTCTAAGGTAAAAACTTCGACTTCTGTATTGGGTACGTAATGGCTTTCTGATTCATCTCGAATCGTTATCGTCTTTTTGCCTGACGTGATCAACGGGGTTAAGAATTCAAAAAAAGTAATCTTGGTTGGATGAGATGGCATGATGTACTCGTTAGTCTGGTTGTTTGGCGTAATTATATACCCAAATACCCCAGAGATTCCTGTCTTACTAGAACGATCGAGCGCGGATGAGGCGAATTAACTTGGCACTAAAGTAACCTGAGATAACGCCTATCCAGTTGGTGCTGAGATCATCAAAACTAAATGATCGATTTGGAATAAAAAGTTGGCTCATTTCTTCCATTGAAACGATAGCCAACAGCAGTAGCAAAAGACGAATCCCAAAAACGTCGGTTTTATTCGAGCTCACCAGAGAAGGGAACGTGAAGACCGATAAAAAGCCGATCAATAAACTGAAAGTAAAGTGAAGCGTACTCGATCCGCCTAAGTAGGTTTCCATTTGCAGGTAAGCAGTATGGTGTAGATCAGAGCTTTTCCACAAAGAGAGTGAAGCGGTTAGCATCAGGACTAAAACAAAACTCGTGCGTGCCAGTATTAAAGCCATAATTAACCTATTGGAAAGAAGCCTAAGTAACGTTTTACAAAGTACAGTGCAGCTAAATTCTGGATAGCCATGCCAATTGCCATTGCCCACGCTGCACCAATCACCCCAAACATTTGGCAAAGCGTAACAAGTAGGCAGATGGACACCGTACCGGAGGAAATTGTAATGTATTTCATGGTTCTCTCATGACCGCTCATTAATAATAAAAACCCTACTGAACCAGTCGCAACATTGACTAACTGCCCCAGAGAAAGGACGACTAATAGTGGCGCCGCGGCGAGAAACTCCTCACCAAAAAACTGCATTACAAACTCGGGGAAGAGGGTGCAAATAATTACGGGTACAATCGCTAAACCAACATTGGCTCGGCACGCCAAGCGGCTCAGGTTCTGCAGTTTGAGCATTTGACGCTCTTTGTAGAGAGAGGCAAACATCGGGGCGACCACAAAGTTAATGGTAATCAGCACAAAGCCAATCAGTAGTGATGTACGTTGGGCTGCGGCTAACAAACCGAGTTCCGCTGTTGAGATAAAAAAGCCCGTAATAACAAGGCTTCCCCATTGAAGAACATTCGTGAAGATACTGCCAACCCAGACTTGCTTGGCAGAAGAGACCATTTTTTTGTTTGGTACGAAAGCCGATGTTTGATATTGATCTGAGCCAAGCCAATTGGCACTAGATATGACCGCGACACCTATGCTCGCTAAAAGCAGTGCGGTCATTAGATTGTTGATATTTTGCTGACCGATATAGTCTAGGGCAAAGACAAAAATGACCATCAACATGCTTACCCCAAGCTGCAACGCAAACAGAGATGATACGACTTTTCTACATGCTTGAAGCACCCGACTGTTGGTTTGCGCAAGCACCAAGAAAGGTATGCAAAGCAAGCATAAAGTAATCGCATACATTGGTGATTGAGTCTGGTTTAGCTGTTCTGGAAACAGATTAAACCCTGCCAACAAAACGCCTATGGCGAGCAAGCAAAATGCCATACTTCGATAAAGTGCGGTTTTATAGTTTTGGCTTTGTTCAAGCTTCTCTTTGTTATTAAAAGCGATCGCATTGTAACGAACTAACGAGACATCAAAACCTAGCTGAGAAACGATGGCGAGTAGCGAGACTAGGTTGAATAAAAAGAAAAATTGACCGGCCGTCGAAGCGTCACTGGTCTTCGATACAATCAGAGTCAGTAAAAAAGCAAATAGCGCACTCAACACACGCGTGATTGCGGTTTTTAATCCAGTAGATAACAAGCTTTTTTTACCGCTGGGCATCAACAGTAATTTTTGTTGAACAGTGTGAAACATAGGGGCATTTAACCGTAAAGTTTATTGAGTGCGAGGCGCTGTTTTTCTTCACTGAAGGCATCGTTTAATTCTGCTGTATATTGGCGAAAATCGATCTCTTCATAATGATTGACACAATGCGCGATCTGCTTGGCCATTTCTTCAGGTGTGAGCGCTAAAAACGGGTAGTTGAGATCTTTGGTTGCGCCGATGGTCCGAATAACCATAGGAAGATGTAACTTGGATGCTTCTAGAATGGTTAACGGCATCCCTTCCCATGCTGCAGTATGTAGATAAAGGTCTGAACCCTTGAGCTTTTCAACTACCTCATCGCGAGGCAGCATGCCCGTTACATCCACATTTTCAGTGCGTAATTTCTGTTCGAGTACGTGGTCACCGCCACCTATCCATGTGATCTCTATCGGGCGGTTAAGCGCATACCGATTAAGGAACTGCAATGTGCTGATAAGAAACTGAGGATCTTTTTGGGGCGCGACACGACCAAGTACAACGAGCTTCAGCGCTTCTTGCTTGTTTCGCTCTATACGATCTTCACTTTGATAAGACACGTAGTTGTTGAGCAGTTCGGCACGTTTCGCACCAATGCTAATGGCTAGGTCACACTCTCGTTGGCTACAGCCTGCAACCACATCAATTTTGCTCAGTTTTACTTTCTCTAGTGCTTTATAGATCTGGCGTGCAAGCTCTGAGATATCTTCACGTTCGAAGGCATAACAGTGCGGTGTGTAAACCAAGCGTGCCTTGCCAAGCTTTAGAAATCGGCCGAGAAATCCTGCTTTACTCGAGTGCAAATGCACGACGTCGGGACCAAGTGATGCAATCATGTGGTTTGCATCGCGAATAAATTGAAGCAAGCCGCCTTCTACCCACTTTGTCTGTACGAAAATGTGGTGGTTGTTCTCATTGGTCAAGTCGTTTTCTCGGGCTCTGGCTAGCAAGAAATGCTGATAAGGCTCGTCTCTGGATGAGTGAACATAACTATAGAGGGCGGTTTGAACGCCACCTCCAAATGCTTCTGTAACATGGAGCACTTTCTTCATGATGATTTTGTCCCTGGTGTTTGCATCCATTTGTGTTTAAAAGCATCACGCTCTTGCTCTGAATAAACGTGGCGATACAAGGGAAGATCGTACATATAGAACAGTTTTGAGAAGTCGTAGTGATTCTTAAAGTGTTGGTGGATATTGGAGTACCACTTGTTTTTCGCTTCGTTGCTGTTTTTCAGCACGAAGTCTTGCAACTCAAGAAACTCACCGATTTCTTTATCAAGAGAACTGAGCTGTTCGCACTTGATTAGCATGACGTTGGCCTGATCGTTCTGGAATGTGAAGAAAGGTTGAGTGTTGTCCAGCTCTTGGCGCATCACATCGATATTGAAATTACGCTTTAACTCGTTGTCGAACCAGTCCGCAAAATAGTTGAGATTGATATAGTTATCAAAGCAATGCTCGAGGTGCTGATACGTGACTTCCATATCTCGGTGAATTGCATCATTCTTTTTGCCTTCGATAAATTGCAAATGGAGGTCTTGAAAGAAACGAGAAAAGACAGTTGCGATTGGATCGCGGACCAGCGTAACGATTTTAATCTGCTCGCGTTTTTGTAAGATACGTTTTCGCTGCTTGAGCACTAAGCGATAGAGTGCGCGGTTTCGGAAGTCGAAGAATTTACTCACGTCTTTTTTATTGTGATACATGTGAAATTCTTCGTGATCATCAAAGGTGTGGATGTGATAGCTCGGGATATTTTTCTCCCCTAGCGTGTGCTCAATTGATGAGGAGCCAACTTTGCCCATTTGGTAAACTAAAACAAAATTATCAGCTTGGAGTTCTCGGTTCTTTTCAAATTGTCGAGAGATTGAATACTTCATCTATCCTATCCTTGATTATTCATATTCGTGGTGATGGTTTACCGGAAAAGTATGAGCAATGGCCCTTGAGTCGTTGCTCATGCTGATCATGACGGGTAATAAGAGTATTAAAATTATGGTGGTGTTTACCGCAACGAAAAACACCATGATGAGGGCGTATATCGCAAGTAATAGGCTTTTTCTGTTTTCATTAAGACTACGGAAGCAAAAGCGAATAAAAAGAAAATAACCACCAAACAGCAGACCGATACCAAGCAATCCGTATTCAATTGCGGTATCTAACACAAAGTTGTGGGTGTAGATCGCCAGCTCATCATAGTTAAAGTAACTGATCATAAAGTTGGGTAACATTTTCGCGCCGACACCTAGCACTGGGTGTTGAAGTAAAATATCTAGCCCATTGGCAAGTAAAAGTTTTCTATGAAGATTCGATACCCAGCGGGCTTCACTTTGGTTGGCAAATAAGACGTCTTCTTGGGTTATTTCCAATGTGTCTGCTAGCGTTTCAAACCCAACGTAGAGTGTGGTTGTGACGGCAGTAAACACAATGAAGCTCAAGGCTAATAAAATCGCCCACGTGTACGTTTCGCTGAGCGATTTTCTCATTAAGTTTTTTACGAGCAGTTGGTCAAAGAAGAAAAGCAGACAAAAACCAAGTAGCGCTTTTCTTTCTTGTGACAACACCAGTAATACTAAAGCTACGAGCATCAAAAGGTGAAAAGCGCGAATTTTATCTCGATAAAGGTACAGTAGTGAGCACAGTACACCGAACCCGTATTTACTTACCCCGAGTAACTTAAACCCGCTTTGATAACCCTGAGCAAAGTGCCATAAGGCAACGAGCGTACAGATGAAAAACAACAGATACGTGAAATAAACCATTACCCGTTCGTCATCAAACACGCCATAGGCGTACATTAGGCTCAGTAGGCACAAAATCGCTAACCATTGCACAGTTTCTATAACTAGCGGCATTAAAGGGACGCGATTTAGCAGACCATTTATGAACACATACCCAGTGAACAATACGAGGAACCCTATACAGGGATGCATGAGTTTTTCAGCTTTTCCTTCCAATACCACTAATGCAGTAAAACCAATAGACAAAAGGCTTGCGATGTCAGATGGGGCTAGCGCTATTCCTCCAGCACGAAACTTCATAGGAATAAAGAACAATGCTAATAGGCATGCTGCAAGCAATGAGGCGCGATGGCTCGATGGCACGGAACTATTTGTTGGCGCAAAGCTGCTGGTAGATTCCATAGTAACCT
Organism: Vibrio sp. 378; assembly: GCF_033339435.1. Lineage (NCBI taxonomy): Bacteria > Pseudomonadati > Pseudomonadota > Gammaproteobacteria > Vibrionales > Vibrionaceae > Vibrio > Vibrio sp. 378. The sequence continues at coordinate 181,248 of NZ_JAWOUO010000002.1, read as the reverse complement.
TCACGAAATTTATCGATGGTGTAGAGAGAGGCCCTATTGACTGAGTATTGACTTGCAGCGTCGTACCGCTCAACACTTTCACACAGCTGGAGCACTTTTTGGCTCAGTTCAGTGGCGTTACCAACTTGAAATAAATATTCGGCACGTCCGGTGACGTCATCCAAACCAGGTACGTCCGACGATAGTACGGGTAAGCCTGCTGCCATTGCCTCAACCGCCGCCAAACCAAAGCCTTCGACGAGCGACGATTGCACGTAAATATCCATGTCGTTCAAAAAGGCTGGAACGTCTGAAACTACGCCATGAAAGTGAACACGTTGCGCGACGTTGATTTTTGTTGCCAATTCTTGCAGTGACGATTTTTTTTCTCCATCTCCCGCAAGGTGGAGTTCGTATCGTCTTGGTAAATGGATAAGTGCTTGGATAAGCGTTTCATGATCTTTATGTTGGTGAAGTCGGCCCACCATTCCAATCTTGATAACTGGTTTGTCGATTAGGTGGCTGGCGAATCTTGGCGTCATAGAAAACCTTTTTAAATCAACGCCATTGTGCACCACGTGATATTTGTGTTGGTAGCGAGGCATGAACTTCACCAGTTCATCTTGTACTTTTTCACTAATACTGACCGTCAAGTCGTGGCCCCAATACAAGACGTATTCCATGAACTTAAACAGCGGATAGTCACGTCGACGGTTATAAGAACAGTGCTCAGTCTGGATTCGTTTTTTACCTACCGCCAATAGCGCTAGGTAAATGGAAGGGTAGAGGTGCCCGTGAACGACATCCGGCCAACGCAGCAAAGAGAATTTCTCACTCAATGACAAAGTGCGCCAGTTAAAACACTCTATCCCTTGGGCGGATAGCATTGGTAAGTAATCATTTTCATCACACAAGACCAAAATTTTGATTTCGTATTCAGGCTTATGTTCTAAAACAAGGTCGACTAAGAACTTCTGAGCACCGCCGTTCTGAGAAAGATCATTGATAATATGTAGAATCTTGGTTTTCATGATTAATTGGTCAGATATTGCTGTTTAAGGTCGGTGATTTCTGCATTTGAGAAAAAGTGCTTCGTCAATTTAGAATTCAGCATTTCTTCAACGTACTCGGGTGTAGGTTGAAATTGCGTTTTGAATTCTTTCATTAGTGGCGAGTACCATTTGTTGTCTGATTGATTTTCATAAACAACATCCACGGGGTAACCTAAAAAGTCTTCAACTGCGGAGTTAGCCTTTGTTAGCTTGTCACTTCGAATGACCAACAGCGAGAAGTTATTGTTATGGTATGTTTGATAGCCTACTTCGTGATTAAAAGACTCGTTAAACACATCAATCCCTGTTAGTTGTTTGATCTCGTTGTCAAACCACTGCAGCGCATATTGATGATTCATGTGCTTATCAAATGCTTCTTGGAGTAATTGCGGTCGTTCGGTACGTATTGCGCTGTCATCCTTTAGATATTTGTCCGCCATCCAAAAAGGAAGTGCTTGAAAGAACATTGAGACATTTCGTCCGATTGGTTCACGCACTAGCGAGATGATTCGAACTTTTTTCTTGCGCTTTAACATATGGCTCATCGTTATACGCTTTAGTCGTCGCTTTAACGCATTGATCTGAGGCTTATGCAATTGCGCTCTAACGGGGGATATTTGTTTTTGCGCATCGACGGTCATAAGGTCGTGCAAGTGAATCGAGTTAGGAATGGAATGCTCTAATGCACTCGAACCTACTTTGCCCATTTGATAGATCAATACCGGTTGTTCTTGGCTTTTCAAGGTTTGGTACCAAGATAGGTTTACGTTAGTAGGCGTATTTCTGGACATAGAGCGTCTCTCCTTCCTTGGCCTTGGCTTGTGTGATTAAGACGCCAAGAGATGGAACTGAGTGTTGTATTTGTTTAGATAACGCAAGGTTAACCAGTGATGATTTTGTTGATTCTGAGCGAATGACGGTAATCAGACCATTGGCATATTGACCAAGAATAAGTGCGTCACTCACTGACAGTAGGGGCGGCGTATCGATAATGATCCGGTCATACTTATTTTGAAAATGTTCGAGCAACTTTTTAAAGCGATCAGAAGCCAGTAATTCCTGTGGGTTTGGCGGAATTAGGCCGGCCGATAATACATCTAAGTTGGCTTCTTTTATATGTGTAACACAATCTTTGATTGGCGTATCCATCGTCAGGATATGCGTTAAGCCAGGGCTTGATTCAGCAATACCGAATCGCTTTGCGATGGAAGGTCGACGTAAATCGCAGTCGATGATCAACACCTTTTCCATTTTTGAAAACGACACCGCCATATTGATACTGGTCGATGTTTTTCCTTCTTCTGGAATAGCAGAGGTAAAGGGCAATATCTTTTGCTTCGTGTTGGTTAATCTGAGCAGAAGCGAGGTTCTGACGGAGCGGCAAGCTTCACTAAATAGCTTTTCTTCATCATCTAAATACGCGGTATAACTGACGCCGTTTTTACGCAAATTGCGTTTTTTGACCATAGGAATCACACCTAAACACGTAACACCAAGTTTTTCCTGCACATCGGCTGTGCTTCGGATAACTTCTCGCATCGTTTCTAAGATGATGACCAGAGCGCAAGCAATGGCAAAGCCAAAAAAGGTGGCAATTAGTACCAGTTTGATTCGTTGTGGTGCCACCGGGAATAGAGGGATGATGGCTTTATCAGTAAAGCGAGCAGTGACATTCTTGTAGTCGCTGGTGGCGTTGGTCTCTTTCTCACGATTTAAGAACGCTTCATAGAGTGCCTTATTGGATTCAACCTCGCGTTTTAACTGTTCGTAACGCGCTTTTTGTGACCCTAACGATTGGAAGTCTGACTTTTTGTTATCGAGCTCTGCTCGAAGCATGTCCTCTTGCGCTTTTGCAGCAAGAAGGTCTTGTTGCTTACTGAAGGAAATGTCACGAATGAGTTGCTGGGTTCTTGATTGAATTTCAGCAAGCTGTGCTTTCGCCTGAATCATTCGATCATGCTTAGGTCCGTAGCGCTGTGCCAGTTCAGAGAGATTTTTGGCTGCCTGTGCTTCCGACAATTTTAGATCGCGGATTTGCGCTTGATTAGCGAATTCATCAATTGACAACAAGCTGTCTAAACTTTGCGAAGATTTACGTCGTAACAGTTGGATTAACGTCTGCGCTTCAATACGCTTATTAACAGCGATATTCAGCTTGCGAGTGAGTTCTTCTAGCTCATTTGCGTAAATTTCATCAATACCGTTGATATCGATCAACCCTTCTTTTAACAAGAATTCTTGCAGCGCTTGCTCCGAGTTACGTAATCGCTCCTCCAATTTTTGAGAGTTATTTGTCAACCAAGTAGCCGCATTTTGTGTAACGACCAATTTGGCTTCAAAATTTGCGTCAATGTAGGCTTGGCCGACCGCGTTGGCGATTGTCGTCGCAAGCTTAGGATCGGTAGAACGAAAGCGAATTCTGACTAATTGGGTGTTACGTACTGGCTCAATATCGAGTTTACTTCTGAAAGCTTGAAGTGCCTGATAATAGGACTCTGAAAACTGGGCGGTTTCTTTTGGGCTTGGTGCCACATTCAGTAGGTCTTGAACAAAAGGAATCGACTTTATTTGGTCGATTTTTTTATTTAACCCCCCTGAGCTTGTGAATTCAGGTAATTGGGTGAGGTTCAACTCTCTAATGACCTTATCTGCAATATGATTCGATTTTAAAATGGCGATTTGCGTTTGAAAGTACTCTTTTTTTGTCGTGTCGACGCCATATACTTCCTCGATTGAAAGGGCGCTTTTTTGCTCCTCTTGGATGAGTAGCGTAGCTGTAGCTTGGTATATCGATGCTTTGGAGTAGATATACCAAGTACAAGTTAATGAGAACAGAAGCGTGAATGCTGCGATGCTTAGCCAATTCTTTTTAATCGCTTTGAAGTGATGGCCAAAACGAATCAGTTCTACTTTGTTCATCTGGAGATTATTTGGATGAGTCCCGTTCATTTGATTCCCTGTCACTTAAAAGAAGCTCTGGTCAATAAATACAATGTCACCAGGTTCAACGTTGCGGTGCATACTGACCCCTTCCATCGTTTGACCCGTTTTATGCTTGGTTAGGTTAATGCCTTTGCGTGAGGCTCTGTCGGTCAAGCCGCCTGCTAGAGCGATGGCCTTCTCTATGGTTAACCCTGGACGGTACTCAAATCCACCTGGTTTCCGGACTTCGCCATTAACGTAAAACAGACGAAAATTATTGATGGTGACCATCACTTTTGGATTGATGAGATAATCGCCTTTTAAGCCCGTTTCTATTTCGTACTTGAGTTGTTTCGGTGTTTTTTTGATTGCTTTAATTCGACCAAGGTAGGGGTAATCAAAATAGCCATCTGACGTTATTAGAATATTTTTAATCGTAAGATCTTCTTCACCATAGACCTGCACGGAAATGGTATCGCCAGTATCGAGTAAGTAATCTTCCTCGTTTGAGTCAGCGTTGACCAAAGTGCTAAATAGCAACAACGCTACACTCATGAATTTGATGAATGCCTTCATTAATAATCCTTTTTACAGAGAAAACTGTGCGCTTAAAGTCCAAATGTTTTGTTCGAAGCTATAACCCGATCGGCTAGAGTTTTTATCTTGGTATTGCCAATCGGCTTGCAGCTGTATCCAACGTTTGATCTGATAATCGATACCAAAAGATAGAGTGTACCGATCGTCGTTTCTGGAAATTCCTGTGTAATCATCTTGTTGATAAACAGCACCTAAGCGAGTTGCAAGGTAACTATTCCAATCGTGCTTCAGGTTCAGTCGGTAACGAGTTTGTAGGTTGTAATCGCCATCTTGATCGGGGTTAACCGCCGCCTGAGTGGTTTTCACGCTGACTAGAGTTTGTTCTTGAGGCAACCATTCAAAGCCGATATCCCAACTAAAGCCTTTAAATGTCTCTCGTTGAGCGCTGTCAAAATCTTTGATTTGATAACCGAGTCGAGCGATGCCTTTGGTTTTTCCTGTAACTTCCCATTCGGCACCGGTGTAATAGAAACTGGTGTTGTTATCTTTCGATGGCTGCGCAGAATTTCGGTGCTGATACTCGGTTATGATTTGGTTTGTTCCGACTAACCAATAGGTTCTTGGCGTCGCTCTTAAATAGAACTCCAAATGTGCATTGGGAGCTCGAAAATCGTTGTATTTAGTTTTAGCGTTTGGGCGACCAGGCAAGCCGTCACGATAGTTTTGATAGGTTTTATCACTGTAGCCTAAACCGAATTCGAGTCTGCCTTTGGCACCGTTAGATCCAAAGACATAGTTGGTTTTTACATCGTTACGGTTGAACTCTATTGGTGAGTCGATTGCGCTACCATTACCTTCGGTAATATCTTCTCCTCGAACTTCATGCTGGGCGCGAAAACGGTAATCAACCACTAAACGATGACGATGATTAAATTCGAAAAAGTTGGAAAACTGAAAAGTGTGGTCGTCGAAGTCGTTGCGATCGTCAGATGAAAAGCCAGCTTTTAACTTATATAAAATATCTGCGCGATAGCGATTCCGTTCTATACGTGCTAGTAAGCTTGGTTCTATACCCCAAATATTGACCGATTCTACATTGCCGGATTTTTCCGCTTTATTGATGTTGTCATCTCCCTCGTAGAAAGTTTTTACGAGGGGAATCAACTCTATACCAGACTCGGTTTGGTAAGCCATCGGTTCTGCGAGCAAGTCAGTAGAAAACAGACTTAATGCTATTGCCATTGTCAGTTTCTTCATAATCTCAACCTTAGTACGCGTTAGCACCAGTGAAGCCTTTGAAAACGGTCATAAAGATGATTTTGATGTCCATCCAAACCGACCAATGGTGGATGTAATCCAAATCAAACTCGACTCTCTTTTCCATTTTCTCTAAGGTGTCGGTTTCGCCGCGATAACCATTAATCTGCGCCCAGCCAGTAATGCCTGGTTTTACTTTGTGACGTAGCATGTAGCGATCCACGATCTGACGGTATTCTTCATTGTGTGCCACGGCATGAGGGCGTGGGCCGACAATAGACATGGTCCCTTGCAGTACATTGATAAATTGAGGTAGTTCGTCCAAAGAGGTGCGACGTAGAAATCCGCCAAAAGGCGTAATACGAGGATCGTTCTTTGTCGCCTGTTTCACGTTGGAACCTTGATCCATGGTTGTCATTGAACGGAACTTCCAGACTTCAATCTTGCGTCCATCAAGACCGTACCGATGTTGTTTAAAGATGACAGGGCCTTTAGACGTTGCCTTAATGCCAATCGCAATGACGAATAGAATAGGGGCGATTAAGACCAAAATAATGCTCGAAAACAAGATGTCTTCAAACCGTTTTACCCAAGAAGAAATTCCAGCAAAAGGTGTATCAAAGACACTTAGTGTTTGAACTTGGCCGATCTGCGCCCAACGAGAATGTAAAAGGTTATAAGTGAAGAAGTCGGGAATCAGATACGTATTTGCGGTGGTATCTGAGAATTGGTTAAGAAGTGACGCAATGCGCTCTTTTGCGTGCATTGGCATCGCGATATAGACGTAATCTACTTCCCCTTTTTTAGCTCGCTCAAGGGCGTGGTCAACAGCTCCTTTAATAGGATAATCAGAATTTGGCAATCTGTCGGAAGATCGTTCGTCGTAAAAGCCATCAAAAAGCACGCCGTGTTCTGTGTGGTTTTGAATTTCGTTAGCTAGGGTAATGCCGTGAGGAGTTTGGCCGATGATGATCGCAGTGCGAGTGTTGAATCCTTTTCTTCTCAAATAGGCTAATCCGGTACGGAATGTTACTCGCCATGCCAAAAGCAGAGCGGGCGTAATCGCAAACCACAGCACTAAAATTGTGTTATCAAATAAGGTATGGACTTTAGAAAAATACAGCACAATAAAGATAAGTGCAGAAGTCACCGCCCAAGCAACACAGACAATAAACATCTGCTCTTTAAACGAACTGGTTCGCCAAGAGCGATACAGATTGCCGCTTTCTGCCATAAATAGAAAGGAGATGCCTCCAACGAAAGCCAATATGACGTAATCTTTCCCCATCGCAGTATTCATGTCTTTGAACACTAAAAGCAGCATAAAAGAGACGATGACAGCAAGATCTGAGATGCGATATAAAAAAGCGAACTCCATCTCATGAGAGCGGATAAGTCCTTTTTGTTTCATGACTCAGTTTCCCTTCTGACACGCTACCGCCCTTGGGTGTCTTCCCCAATTGCCGTGTCGTGAACGTTATTAGTAGTTAGTGCACAGAGCATTCTGTGGAATGCTGCTGAGTTTTTTGTCACGTGTAATTTCGTTGATAAGTGTAAAAATTTGCTTTGTTGAGGTAAGTGGAAATAAGAATGATATTTAGCCCTTTGGCTAAGTTTGGCGGGTTAGGAAAAAGCTGGTACTTACTTATGAGGAATGAGGAAAAGTATTAAAAATGAAGTATCAGTACAAAGACAATGGTTTATGTGAGGGTAGAAGAAACGGGTGATTTGATTCGTTAACGATTAATGATTTAGTATCGAATTGCTGATATTTATTAAGATAAAAAAATCCCTCTCACTTGAGAGGGATTTTTTTGAGTAAGGACGAATGAACTATTCGACTTCTACGCCGTTTTCTTTGTATAGGCGGCGGCATGCGCGACCATCACTGTGGAACAGGTGACAACGATGAGCTGGAATACCGATCTCGATTTTATCGCCAGTGTCGACTGCAAGCGTGTCCGGCTGACGGAAAATAACGTCGGCGTCCGCACCTTCTAGGTTTAGGTATACTTGAGTTTCGTTACCTAGCTTCTCAACAATCATCACTTCACCGTGAATACTTGCATCAGCTTCAGAAGCGGATAATAGGTGCTCAGGGCGAATGCCTAAAGACATTCGGTCGCCGCGGTTAACTGTTGTACCATCCACCGGAATCCAGAAAGATACGCCGTTAGATAGTTGAACTTTGACGCGCTCTGCTTCTACTTCATCAATGAATACGCTCATGAAGTTCATTTTCGGAGAACCGATAAAGCCAGCTACAAAGCGGTTTTGTGGGTAATGGTAAAGCTCAAGCGGCTTACCAACTTGCGATACATAACCGCCGTCTAGTACAACGATTTTATCTGCCATTGTCATCGCTTCTACCTGATCGTGCGTTACGTAGATCATGGTACAACCAAGTTGGCGTTGTAGCTTAGTAATTTGTGCACGCATGTTTACACGCAGTGCCGCATCCAAGTTTGATAGTGGCTCGTCTAGAAGGAATACATTTGGCTGCGATACCAATGTTCGGCCAATCGCCACACGTTGACGCTGTCCACCAGAAAGTGCTTTTGGTTGGCGCTCAAGCAAGTGGCCTAGTTGTAGGATTTCTGCTGCTTGTTCAACACGCTTGTCGATTTCTGCTTTGTCTGCTTTTGCTAGTTTCAAGCCAAATGACATGTTGTCATATAAGTTAAGGTGCGGGTAAAGAGCGTAAGACTGGAATACCATACCAACACCACGTTTGGATGGTTCGACGTCATTCATGCGCTGGTCACCAATATACAAATCACCTGAAGTAATGTCTTCAAGACCGGCAATACAACGTAAAAGGGTAGATTTACCACAACCTGATGGACCTACAAAAACAACAAATTCACCTTCGTTGATTGTTAGGTCTACGTTCTTAGAAATCAGTACGTCGCCATACGCTTTACAAACATTTTTTAACGTGACACTCGCCATGTAGCTCGTCCTCGATCAATTTTTTATTATTCACCGCTCATCATTATATGAATTATCTAGCGAGCAGTAACAGTAGGAATCGGTAAGTTCTTGCGGTTGGTAAGAAAAGTAGGGTAGCACTTCAATAAAATGTCCTGAATAGAAGTGCTACCCATCATAGCCAAGTACGAGTTTCTCTCCCCCACATTATTCGTATTGTCTCCCCCGTGAAATAATTACCACAAACAACACTAATAATGACATTCCACTCGTCTGGCAATGCAAAACCAGCAAATCTTTTTCCTAATACGTAGGCACTGCTGGGAAAGGGTTCTTACCATCCACTCTTGGATGACTGCAGTTTCTAAGATTGTGCGTAGTGCGACATCCTCCTAATAGAAATAATTGTAGGGGGAGTAGAAAGGGAGGAGTAAAAAAGGAGGAGGAAGAAAGCAGTTGGTCGGAAATCACATTATTGCACCACCTAAAGTTGAAACCGATCACAGGAACTATCCATTTTGTGATTTGAGTCTCTTACCCTTGGCGATTTAGATCACGAAAATACGTCATAATTGTAAGGGCGTAGGGATTAGGAGGATGAGACATATTGGATTATTTCAGATGATATATGTCGAAATACGGCTGAACCTCAATGGACTAGCCCTACATCAAAAATATAAAAAGGATACGAACATGAAAAAGTTAAGCGCTGTAGCACTAGGTACTCTTGTTGCTTTGGGTTCTTTTGGTGCTAATGCTGCCATCGAAGAAGGACAACTTACTATCTGGATCAACGGTGATAAAGGCTACAACGGCCTTGCTGAAGTTGGTAAGAAATTTGAAGAAGACACAGGCATTAAAGTGACTGTGGCTCACCCAGATGGCCTTCAAGACAAATTCCCTCAAACTGCAGCGACTGGCGACGGTCCTGATATCGTATTCTGGGCTCACGACCGTTTCGGTGGTTACGCAGAAGCTGGCCTGCTAGCAGAAATTAAACCTTCTAAGAATATTCAAGAAGGTATCGTTGATTTCGCTTGGGATGCAGTACGTTACGACGGTAAATTGATCGGCTATCCAGTTGCGGTTGAGTCTCTATCTCTAATCTACAACAAAGACCTAGTTCCAAACCCACCAAAGTCTTGGGAAGAGGTTGCAGCATTAGATGCAAAACTTAAAAAAGACGGCAAGTCTGCAATCATGTGGAACCTAAAAGAACCGTACTTCACTTGGCCATTAATGGCGGCTGATGGCGGCTACGCGTTTAAATACACTTCTGAAGGTTACGATGTTAAAGACGCAGGTATCGCGAAAGAAGGCGTTAAAGACGCAATGAGCTTCGTAAAAGGCTTAGTTGACAAAGGCGTAATCTCTGCGGATATGGATTACTCAGTGTCTGAGTCTGCGTTCAACCAAGGCAAAACAGCGATGACGATCAACGGTCCATGGTCTTGGGGCAACATTGAGAAGTCTGGCGTTAACTACGGCGTGACTACGCTACCTAAGTTCCAAGGTCAATCTTCTAAGCCATTCGTTGGTGTTCTAACGGCTGGTATCAGCACTGCGTCTCCAAACAAGGACCTAGCGGTTGAGTTCATTGAGAACTACCTACTAACAAACGACGGCCTACGTATGGTTAACAACGATAAGCCTCTAGGTGCGGTAGCGCTTAACTCGTTCCAACGTGAGCTAGATTCAGATACTCGTATCGCAGCAACAATGGACAATGCGATGAACGGCGAAATCATGCCAAATATCCCTCAAATGAACGCATTCTGGGGTGCGGCTAAGAACGCAATCATCAACGTAGTTGACGGTCGTCAAACTGTCGATGCAGCTCTTGCAGATGCAGAAAAACAAATGACTAAATAATTAAGTAAGACCTTTTTAAGGAGGAGGCAACTCCTCCTTACTTTTCTATATTTATTCTATATTCGCTAGCAGGTTCCCTATGCAGTCAGTTCAAGGTACAAATGCTATGACAGCACCAGAAGCCAGCCTTCCGAGCAGCAAAAAAGTGTTCATGAAATGGTCACTTTTAGGCACAGTCGGCATCATCAATGGCTACGCAACAATCCTTATGTATTCTCGCGGTGAGATTGCGTTTGCACTACTTACGCTCATTCTTACCGCTTTAGCGTTGTTCATCTTTGGTAGTAAAAAGACGTACGCACACCGTTACATCTACCCTGGTATAGCAGGGATGATCCTTTTCATTCTTTTCCCTTTGGCGTACACCATAGGTTTGGCGTTTACCAACTATAGCGCGAAGAACCAACTCTCTTTTGATCGCGCTCAGAACGTACTTTTGGACCGAACTTACCAAAGTGGTGATAGCTACCCGTTCACTTTGTATAAAACGGAGCAAGGCCATCAACTTGTGGTTGAAAAAGATGGTGAGCTACTTGCAAGCCCGACTTTTCAGCTTGATAACCTTTCAGCATCGGAGTTTGATCTTTCACCAATTGAAGAAGTAACGGGTGAAAAAGAATCAATCAAGGCGATTGTTAAGAACCGCAGTGCGTTGAGCAGTGTCGATTTACATTTGCCAAGTGGTGATGATATCCGCATGAGTGGGCTGCGCAAATTTGCTGCAGTTGTACCTTTGTACACATTGCAAGAAGATGGTGAAACGCTTTACAACAACCGGACTGAAGAAACGCTACGTCCAAATATGGAAGTAGGTTACTACCAGCCTGTCGATGAAAACGGTCAATTTGTTGGTAGCACAGTGTCACCAGGTTTCGTGGTGAACATTGGTACCCACAATTTTGAGCGTGTTTGGAAAGATGATGGTATCAAAGAGCCGTTTATCAGTATCTTTATCTGGACCATTGTTTTCTCTGCGCTAACCGTATTGTTTACGCTTGTTATTGGTCTTGTCCTTGCCAGTGTGGTTCAGTGGGAAGCACTTAAAGGTCGCTCAGTTTACCGTTTGTTGCTAATCCTGCCTTATGCAGTTCCGGCGTTTATTTCTATCTTGATCTTTAAAGGTTTGTTTAACCAAAGCTTTGGTGAGATCAACATGTTGTTGGAAGGCTTGTTCGGCATTAGCCCGGCTTGGTTCTCTGATCCGTTCATGGCGAAAACCATGATCTTAATTGTGAACACTTGGCTTGGTTTCCCTTACATGATGATTTTGTGTATGGGCTTACTAAAAGCGATTCCAGACGATTTATATGAAGCATCAGCAATTGATGGTGCGAACTTTGTCACGAACTTTACACGTATCACACTACCAATGATGTTGAAGCCATTAACACCATTGTTGATCGCGAGTTTTGCATTTAACTTCAACAACTTCGTACTTATCCAGTTGTTGACTGGCGGTGGTCCAAACATGATTGGTACATCAGAGCCTGCGGGTTACACCGACCTTCTAGTAAGTTACACCTACCGAATCGCATTCGAAGGTGCTGGCGGTCAAGACTTCGGTCTAGCAAGTGCGGTAGCAACGCTTATCTTCCTATTGGTTGGCGCATTGGCACTTATCAACCTACGCGTAACTAAAGTAGCTCAGGACTAAGGAGAAATTACAATGGCAATGGTACAAGGTAAGTCATTAAAGTATCGTGTTTGGGCTACTCATATTGCAATGTGGGCATTCTTGGCACTGATTATTTTCCCTTTACTGATGATCATCGCGATTTCATTCCGTGAAGGTAACTTTGCAACGGGTAGCCTGATCCCAGACAACCCAACACTTGATCACTGGAAATTGGCATTAGGTTTCTCGGTGACTAATCCAGACGGTACAGTTACACCGCCACCATTCCCAGTAATGACATGGTTGTGGAACTCGGTAAAAGTGGGTGGTATTTCTGCAATCCTAATCGTGGCGCTATCAACCACATCGGCTTACGCGTTTGCTCGTATGAAGTTCAAAGGTAAGAACACCATTCTTAAAGCGATGATGATCTTCCAGATGTTCCCTGCGGTGTTGGCACTGGTTGCTCTGTACGCGTTGTTCGACAAACTGGGTCAGTACATTCCTTTCCTTGGTCTGAACACGCATGGCGGTCTGATCTTCGCTTACTTAGGTGGTATCGCACTGCACGTTTGGACCATTAAAGGCTACTTCGAAAGTATTGACTCGTCTCTAGAAGAAGCGGCGGCTCTTGATGGTGCTACACCATGGCAAGCATTCCGTTTGGTATTGCTGCCACTGTCTGTGCCAATCCTAGCGGTAGTCTTCATATTGTCGTTCATCATGGTAATTGGTGAAGTTCCTGTAGCGTCACTACTGCTTTCTGATGTAGACTCGTACACACTTGCAGTGGGTATGCAGCAATACCTATATCCACAAAACTACTTGTGGGGTGACTTTGCCGCAGCTGCTGTACTTTCAGCAGTGCCAATCACTGCCGTATTCTTACTTGCGCAGCGCTGGTTGGTTGGTGGTCTAACCGCTGGTGGTGTGAAAGGATAATCTCTTGTGGTCTGAGATTGATAAGAATAACTAGAAAAGGGCGACCACATGGTCGCCCTTATACTTAGCACGGATATTACAATTTTGGTTTGGCCGCCGATCAGTAATATCTTGGCTTTTATTGGCGTTACGCATAGCTGGCTGTTAGCTTAGTTCCTTACGATTCAATCACTAACAGTTTTTGTAACCATAACCTGAGTTTAGACTCAGGTTTTTTTATGCCTGTTAAAGGCAATTGTGCAATAAGTAGATAGAGATTAGCGGCTTTGCAATGGATTACACAGGGCTTGAATAACGCCCTGCGTAGCACTTCACATAAATAACTAGAGCTTAGTAAAAAGCTAAATTGAGGTAGGGAAGGAAGAGATTAAAACTCTCGGCTGGAAGGTGCGCATCCAACGTATTGAAGCAGCGTGTACAAACTTTCTTGCTGCAGTGCGACGCGACGAAATAGATTAGCAAAGGTAACGTCACCGCCAAAGCAAGTTTGAATGTAATGATTAATTTCTGTTTCGTTATACCCCTCGACGTACATGGTTCTCACCCACTGGTACTCGACCGCTTTTAAATTGGTCAACGTCTCTTCACTTAAGGTCGTTTCTTTTAGTCTCAAGATCCAAACTCTATCCAACTCTAAAATAATGGATGGATTTAAGCAAAGCTAGGTGAAGGATTTATGACAGAGAAGGGCGAGCGTGAAACAAATGGCAAAACCATGATGTTGCTCCACACTCTGGGTCTGGGTAACGTTGAGGTACTTAATAGTGTTCTTAACGGATGCCAGTTACTTGAGATATTTAACGTGTGCTTCCATTTCTTCCCCAATCTCTTTACGCATGTTCATAAGACGGATCGCGGATTGCTCTAAGGCTTTGTCTTCATCTGACTCTGGAATCCATTTCGGTACATCGGTTGGTTTTCCGTTTTCATCTACAGCAACCATGATAACGATACAGTGAGTGGTGAGTCTGTTTTTCATTTGCTTTGGATCACTGGCTTGCACGTCAATCGCAATGTGCATTGAGCTTCGTCCGGTATAAATGACTTTCGCGCTAACTTCGACTAAGTTGCCGACATGAATCGGCGCAACAAACCGAATGCCGCCAGCATATGCGGTAATGCAATATTTACCACTCCACGCTGCAGAGCAGGCGTACGCTGCCAAGTCGATCCATTTCATTACGGCGCCGCCGTGCACTTTTCCGCCAAAATTTACGTCGCTGGGTTCTGCTAAAAAGCGAAGGGTAATGTCTCTTTGACCACTGCTCATCTGTCTTTCCTTGATGGGTTATTGTTTTCCCAATTTAGCAGCAAGATGAATTTTCGGGAATAGCGAATGAAACAAAATTTTAACTTTTATTCGAACGCTGGAAGTGACAAGCCACAGCGTAGTTCTGTGGCTTGGGGTGTAGATGTTAATTGGCGGTAGAGGCAATCTCAGAATTGGATAATGGTTTTCTCTGTCTTACTTTTACTTGCGACAGGATAACGCCAGAGATGACTAACAACCCACCAATAATGTGGTAAGCGTAAATTTTCTCACCAATTAGTGTTGAAGCAAGTATGACGGAAACCACAGGCATTAGGTTCATGAACATAGCACTTGAATCAGCACCAATTGAATCAATCGCTTTGACCCACATTAGCGGCGCGAAAATGGAAGCAGCAATACCAGCATAAGCGATTAATGGTAGCGCATCTTGGCTTGGTAACAGTTGCTCACTAGAGAGCCAAAGTGGTGTGAGCATCAAAACAGAAAAGAAGCCCTGCATGTAAACCAGAGTTAAACTACTGAATGGCATTTTCCAGCGTTTTAGCAGAACACAATAAGCCGCGTATACCATGGCAGCAACGAGCATTAAGCTGTCACCTTGCGTTAAGTCTTGATGTAAAAAGTAAGTGATATCACCGTGACCAAGCATAAATGCCAAGCCGCCGAGCGAAATGACACCACCGACGATACTTAACATTGATATAGATTTACCGAGTAATGGGACACTTAAAAACACACTGAGCAAAGGAACTAAAGAGGTGATCAGAGCCATATTAGAGGCCGTTGTTGTTAAACCGGCATAGTATCCAAGTGACTGGTTGAGAACCATACCAAGTAACGCAAGAAACGCCAACTTAGCTAAGTAAGGTCGAATAATGTGTCGTTGTTTGATGATTGCAGGCAGGCAAAATGGCGTTAGGAGTACCATTGCGACAAACCAACGGTAGAAACTCATCGCACTTGGTTCAATGGCGCTCGCAGCCATCTTGTTCACAATTGAGTTACCACCCCAAATCATAACGGTGAAAAACGGAAGTAAATAAATCATGAGAACCCTATAGCACAATTATTGATGGCGCTAGTCTGGCAGGTCTTTATAATAAAAAGTATCTCTTAAAAGACATCGTAAGCGATAGGAAGACAATTTTGAAAAAGAGCGCCAGAAATCTTCACCCCTCCTTATCAATCGATCGTGCGCCATCAGATGTATTTATGAATTTCGAAGCGTTTCTCTCTAATACAGAAACACGAATTCATAGCCACCCTTGGGGGCAAGTGCAACTGATCAGCGGTGGGATTCTGGAGATGGATGCAGAAGACACAAGATTTCTAGCACCTCCACATCTTGCTATTTGGGTTCCCGCCGGAATTCGTCACACTAGCTACAACCGTAAGCCAATCGAATATTGTTCTTTGAACATTGCCCCTGAATTGACAGCGCATTTTCCTACCAAAACGAGCTTGATCAAAGTGACTCCAATCGTGTCATCTATTATTGAGGACTTTCGTCAGCGAGACATTAACGTGGCGCAAACTGATGAAGACAAGCGCTTGGTACAAGTGTTATTGGACCAGCTTGCAAAGCAAGAAGTCGAACATCACTTTTTACCGACTACCGACAATAAGTATCTTGAACCGATTTTAAAAGCAGTAGAAGAATCGCCGACGGATGAGATCAGTTTGGCGGAGTGGGCGGCAAAAGTGCATACCACAGAACGCACGTTAGCGAGACATTGCCAGAGTGAATTAGGAATGAGCTTTACTGAGTGGCGCTTACGTGTACGTTATTTGCATTCTATGGAGTTGCTGCGTAAAGGGCAGACCGTAAAAGAAGTCGCTCTGACGTTAGGTTATAACCAAGCTAGCCCTTTTATCGCGATGTTCAAGAAATACTCCGGCATGACACCGGAGCAATACAAGAATCGATTGTTATAGCTGAGCTATTATGTAATTCAAACCACCCACCACGGCTGCAACCTGTGCATCGTTACATTCTTCGTCGGTCACCGTTGGGCTGTCTGGGTACACTTCCGTTGTCGTGCCGTAAACGCAATTTGTTACGCCGCCACACAGGCCCAGTTTTACCATTGGGTAGTTGATAACGCCAAACTGTACGACGGGTGAACCAATGATTTCGCCGTTTTCATCTGCTGGTGCAATGTGAGTCACTTTTGCAACTGACTCAATGACCGCTTTTTGGAAGTCAGGCTGAGGGTTTTCACTATCTCCCACCGTGTAAAAGCCATCTGGGATCATACCTTCAATGTACTCAATACCATCACGAGCAGCTAAGGCTGGACGGAACTCAGTTTCGTCAGAATCTGTCGTTTCATGTAGATCAATGTGCATTAACACATCGCCTAAAGTTGCAACTAGCTTTATGAGGTTAGCGGACTCTTCGGCAGGGCTATCCTTATAGAAAGAGCGGTTTGGATCAATCGCGTTTGGATTCCAGCGGTTGATCACCTCGTAACCCCAAGGGCTTACGCAGGGTGCAACGACAATATTGAAATGCTCTGCATAGCGCTCTGCTTCTGTTTCTACAAACTTTAATGCGCCATGTACACCGCTGGTTTCGTAACCGTGCACGCCGCCTGTGACCAACACAACAGGTTTAGTTGAATCCCAATTGTGTGTTTTGATACAAAACAGAGGGAAGCGTGCCTCGTTGTATGAGAGCGCACCATATTGTTCAACATCAAAACGCTCGCGTAGGGCATCGATTTTACTGACGACTTCATCTTGGTAGCTACGTTTTACTTCTTGCGTTGCTAACCAAGCTTTACGTTCTTCTTCGTTCCAAGGTTGGCCAGGAGTACCGATCGGGTAAATGTATCCACTTTTCATCTATACTTTTTCTTTTGACTGCTGAAAGGTATCACAAGACTAGACCTGTCTTATCTTTACGGCAATATAAAACACCATTTGGGGTGGTATTCTTTGCAAAATCATCACTTTGATGAGTGATTCATTGGTGTTACATTTTGTTACTTACTCAATTTCATATAAGAGACAAAAAATGGCTGGAGCAAGTTTACTCACACTGTTGGACGATATTGCCACGGTGCTTGATGATGTCGCCTTAATGTCAAAAATGGCGGCAAAGAAAACCGCAGGTGTGTTGGGAGATGATCTAGCGTTAAACGCTCAACAAGTGTCTGGTGTTGCATCTGAGCGAGAGATTCCAGTGGTTTGGGCGGTTGCAAAAGGCTCATTCAAAAATAAATTGATTTTAGTTCCTTCAGCTTTACTTATTAGCGCGATTATTCCATGGCTTATCATGCCATTATTGCTAATTGGCGGCTTATTTCTCTGCTTTGAAGGGGCAGAGAAAGTACTTGAGAAAGTGTTTCCTCACTCGCATCCGCACGAAGAAGAAGATGAGCTAGTTAATACTGGCGAGTCGATAGAAGAGTATGAAAAGCGTAAAGTTTCTGGTGCGATTCGGACAGACTTTATCCTTTCAGCAGAAATCATCGTGATTGCGTTAGGTACCGTGACAGGAGCCAGTCTTGTTACGCAAATTTTAGTTGTCAGTTTAATTGCAGTGATTATGACGGTTGGAGTTTATGGACTAGTCGCTGGGATTGTGAAGCTAGATGATTTAGGCCTTTACCTTGAAAGTCGCTCAAACGGTAAAGGTTGGGTGGCGAAAGTCGGAGGGGCCTTGGTCGCTTTTGCACCAAAGTTGATGAAGTTGTTAACCATTGTAGGAACTGCTGCGATGTTTTTGGTGGGTGGAGGAATTGTGGTGCACAACGTGCCAGCCATTCATCACTTTGTAGAGCCGATTATTATGAACTTTAGTGGTCATTCGGTTGCTACAGCCATTTTGCCTATTTTACTGAACGGTATTATCGGCTTTGTGGCGGGGTTGGTTGTGGTTGCGGTATGGACGATGGTTGAAAAGCTTCGTGGTCAATAATCACATCTAAAACATGAGACGATAATAACAAGGGTCATGACTTCTTTTTACAAAAAGCATGACCCTGTTTTATGGGTGAAACGTCAGTAAAGTACTTACTTCACTTTCCACTCGATCTGTTCATTTGCTCGAATAGGCACAACGATATCATTGCCAAATGGCATCGTTTCTGGCACATCCCAAGCGGATTTTTCTAACGTTACTGTATCTGTGTTACGTGCAATGCCGTAAAAATCAGGACCGTTGAAGCTTGCGAAAGCTTCCAAGTTTTCCAACTTGCCTTCTTTTTCGAAGACTTCTGCATAAAGCTCTAGCGCTGCGTGTGCAGTGTAAGAACCAGCACAACCGCAAGCCGATTCTTTTGCCCCTTTCGCATGTGGCGCTGAGTCTGTACCTAGGAAAAACTTCTTGCTACCACTAGTTGCTGCTTCGATCAGCGCTTGCTGGTGGGTTCCGCGCTTAAGAATTGGCAAACAGTAGAAATGAGGTTTAATACCACCCACAAGCATGTGGTTACGGTTGAAAAGAAGATGGTGGGCAGTGATGGTAGCCGCTACGTTGTCTGAGGCGTTGTTAACGAAGTTTGCTGCGTCGGCGGTGGTGATATGTTCTAGAACGATTTTAAGATTAGGGAAGTCATTGACGATAGGAGCGAGGACAGTATCAAGGAATTCTTTCTCTCGGTCGAAGATATCAATATCGTGATGTGTTACTTCGCCATGAACTAGAAGTAACATTCCGACTTCTTCCATTGCTTCTAAAACGTGATAAATGTTTTTCGCATTGGTCACACCGGAATCTGAGTTTGTTGTGGCGCCAGCAGGATAGAGCTTGGCAGCAACAATGTGTCCGGTTGCTTTAGCCTTACGTATTTCGTCTGGTGTCGTGTTATCTGTAAGGTAAAGCGCCATTAAAGGCTCAAACTGTTCGCCATGTTGCTCTTTAATAATTCGGTCACGGTAGGCTAGGGCGAGCTCAGTTGTAGTAACAGGTGGGACGGTATTTGGCATAATCAGCGCACGGCCATTGTAGCGGCTGATGTCGCGAACGGTGTCTTTAAGAACTTCCCCATCGCGTAAGTGAACGTGCCAGTCGTCAGGACGAGTGATAGTCAGTGTTGTCATTAATTGCTCCCACCATTGAAAAGTTGTCTGATTGGAGCCTAAGCGCCGTATTTGCTTTTGAGCAAACGCTTGCGCTTAGGCGACAGGATGATAGAGGAATTGCCCTCATATTTCATCCCATTTTTCAATTTTATAAAGAGTGAGAGTGTAAGTGGTTACTTCATTGTTAACCAAAGCGCGTGGATCGTACCTGGTAGAAAGAAGAAACACGTCAATATTAGATTAATCAAAAAGTCTTTATTTAGACCTTTCTCCATAAACACCGCGACAGGCGGAAGAAAGATACATAACAAAATCAGAACCAGTTTTCTTGTATCCATAATTAAGCTCCAAATCGATAAATGGGAGTAGTGATAACTTGGGTGAATTATGTGTGTCGTATCACACTTTATCAAACGGTATTTGGTCAGAACGGTGTTAAAAAACGCGAATATTGAGTGTAGTAAATACTTGTCACTAAAACCAAATTTATAAGAATATGGTTTCGAGAAAGTTGAAATGGATGAAGAGGCAGCAGACTCTGCAACTTAATGTGATTTGAGTATACAATACCGCAACAAATAAAAAACACCCGTAGGAAGAAGGCTATGTCGCAACCCGTTTTATCCCAAATTAATGTTTTTCCGGTTAAGTCAGTTGGCGGATTATCGCTGTCGTCCGTATGGGTTGAGAAGCAAGGATTGAGCTTCGATCGTCGCTTTATGATTGCGAAAGCTGATGGCTCGATGATCACTGCGCGAAAGTATCCGCAAATGGTAACCATTAAGTCTGCCTTATTGTCCGATGGAGTGGTGTTTAGTAGTTTGGGTATGGAGCCACTTAAAATCCGTTACCAAGATTTCAAAATGCAGGAGACACCTGCAACGGTTTGGAAAGATACGTTTACTGCCTATACCACGACAGATGATGCAGATGACTGGTTTAGTCGTGTGTTGGGGCAGCGCGTTGAGTTGTTGTTTAGTGGTGAGCAATCGAATCGTGTCCGTGAAAAGCTAGGTCAAAACGTCAGTTTTGCTGATGGTTATCCGGTTTTAGTGATCAGCCAAGCTTCACTTGATGAGCTGAACCGAAGAAGTTCAGAGCTACACTCAATGGATCAGTTTCGTACTAACTTAGTTGTCTCTGATACTAAGCCATTTGAAGAAGATTCATGGAAGCGCATACGAATCGGTGAGGTAGAGTTTGAGTCTCTCAAACCTTGCGAGCGCTGTATCCTGACTACGGTGAATACCCAAAGAGGCACATTCCGTGAGAGCAAAGAGCCGCTCAAAACCTTGCAACAGTTCCGTGCAAACGATGTCGGTGGTGTGTTCTTTGGCCAGAATCTTGTCGCGCGAAATGAAGGCATTATTCGTCAAGGCGATAAAGTTGAAGTATTGGAGTACAAAGAGCCGGAGTTTTACGCAGATAACTCGCCAGTGCGCATGAAGCTTACATGTGTTGAGCGTGAAGAAATTGCCCAAGACTTTGTGACCTTATGGTTAGAGCCAAACAAAGGTTCGTTGCCTAATTACTTGCCAGGACAACACCTGCCAATAGAGGTGAATATTGATGGTAAGAAAGTGGGTCGACGCTATACCTTATCATCCAGTCCTTCTCGCCCGGGTCGTTATGCTATTTCTGTAAAGCGTATCGCGGGTGGAAGAGTCTCTAACTCACTCTTAGACAACTTACAAGTCGGTGATGTTTTAGAGGCAGAACAACCTGACGGTCAGTTCCACCTTAAAACGCATGAAGCGCAGCCTCTGCTGTTACTCTCTGCGGGTAGCGGAGTAACACCAATGTTATCAATGGTGCGTTACTTAGCGGATCACAATCAGTTGGATAATGTGGTTTTCTACCATCAATGTCGCACCGAAAATGATATTCCTTGTCGCTCAGAGTTGGAGCAGTTAAAGCGTGAGCACCCGGGGTTAGAAGTGAAAATCTGCTTGACGCAGCCTGCCGTTGATTGGTTTGGGTTAAAAGGGCGTTTAAGTTTGTCACACATTAAGCAAATAAAAGATGTTGAACAGCGCCAAGTGTTTGTGTGTGGTCCTGATGGTTTTATGGAGAAAGCGAAAAGTCTTCTACTAAGAAAAGGGCTGCCAGAGGAAAACTACCATCAAGAAGCGTTTGGAGTTTCTTCTCTTACGTCAAAGCCAGAGAAAAGTCTCGCTATTGACTTTAATGGAACTAAAGTCGTAGGCAACAACCAAAAAACGTTGTTAGATCAGCTCGAAGATGCTGGGAAGGTCATCAGCAATAGCTGTCGTGCAGGCTTATGTGGTGCCTGTAAAGTTCAGCTTACGTCGGGGCAAGTTCATCATCCGGACGTGCCCGCGCTGACTGATGAGGAACGTGCAATGGGAACCGTATTGGCGTGTTGTGCTGTGCCAGAGACGGACGTAACAGTAACCAACTAGGCGAGAGCAATTTTGTCCTTCGACAAAAACTGTTCCTAGACAAAAAAACGCTGCTATTTTTAGCAGCGTTTTGAGTTTTAAAGAGAGCTGAAAATATCGCTTAGTCGTAAATTGTCGGGATTGGCTGGCGTTTGTGCTGCGTTGCTTTGTAAATCGCTACCAGACGGTCACTCACTTGCTGTGGAACAGGTTTGCCCTCTAAGAAGTCGTCGATTTGCTCGTAAGTTAGGCGTAGGGCATCTTCATCTGCTTTTTGTGGAGCAAGCTCTTCTAAGTCTGCTGTTGGCACTTTCTTCACTAGTTGCTCAGGTGCACCCAATGTAGCAGCCACTTCACGAACTTGGCGCTTACTTAATCCGAACAATGGTGCCATGTCACAAGCGCCATCACCAAATTTAGTGTAGAAACCAGTGATGTTTTCTGCTGAGTGATCAGTACCAAGAACAAGGCCGCCTACGTAGCCCGCGATCTCGTATTGAGCAACCATGCGAGCACGCGCTTTTACATTGCCTTTTACGAAGTCGACTTTTGCTGCATCAGTTGGTAGAAGATCTGTGCCTTCTAATGCAACGTGAGAAGCTGAATGAAGCCCGTCAACACCTGCTTTGATGTTCACCGATACAGAATGGGTTGGCTGGATAAAAGACAGAGCGAGCTGAGCCTCATCTTCATCTTTTTGCTCCCCGTAAGGCAGGCGAACTGCGATAAATTGGTAGCTATTGTTGCCCGCTTCTTCGTTTAGTTGGTCTACAGCCAACTGAGCTAAACGACCACATGTCGTTGAGTCAACGCCACCGCTGATGCCAAGAACAAGAGACTTACAGCCCGCTTCTTGCAATTTACGCTTAATAAAAGCGACACGGCGTTCAATTTCAAAATGCGGATCAATTGAAGGGAGTACGCGCATTTCGTCACGGATGGATTGTTCCATTTAGGGTTCCTTTTCCTGCAAATATTTCAGACTCTAAAGCGCATTTGCTCAAATGGTGATAAACCATACAGTTGAGGCTCATTAAACGCGACTTTAGGGTCAAAAGCTGTAAAGATTAGTAGTATCATACCGAAATCATCAGATTAGAAAACTCTCTTCAACCAGGTAATCACCGGATATGAAAAAAATCGCCATTTTTGGTAGTGCATTTAACCCACCTAGTTTAGGGCATAAAAGTGTTATTGAGTCTTTGAGCCACTTTGATCTTGTGCTACTTGAGCCAAGCATTGCACACGCTTGGGGCAAGAACATGCTTGATTACCCAACTCGGTGCAAAATGGTTGATGTGTTCATCAAGGATATGGGGCTTTCTAATGTTCAGCGTTCTGATGCAGAGCAAGCTTTATACCAACCTGGACAAAGTGTGACGACCTATGCGTTGTTAGAAAAAATTCAAGAAATCTACCCAACTGCCGATATAACTTTTGTCATTGGTCCTGATAATTTCTTCAAATTTGCTAAATTTAGTAGAGCTGAAGAGATTACGGAACGTTGGACTGTTATGGCATGTCCTGAAAAAGTAAAAGTCAGAAGCACGGATATTCGCAAAGCATTGGCCGAGGGTGAAGAGATCGGCGCCTATACAACACCTTCCGTACGTGATTTATTACTTAGTAAAGGCTTATACAGAGAAACATTGTCTGGGAACTGAGAGGTCAGATTTTCATGGTCAGAGTCGTTTTATTTAGTGCATGTGCGCTGCTTGTGGTGACACAAGCTCATTCCGCGTGTAACTATTTTTCTGATCGTTCCGTGGTGTTTGAAGATAACACGCTTCCAATCTGTGAAGAAATTTTAGATTCCATCGGCGTGTTAAGTACTGAAGCATTGATTTGGTATGCAGCGGAAGCGAAGCTTGAAGGACCAACAGAAAACTATTGGGAGGAGTGGGCGATTAAGCCGGAAGACACCCCACTTCTAACTCAAAACTTAGAAAAGAATTACTTTGGTCTTGGTTTTTGGATGCCGGAAGAGCTTCGAGACGAAGAGAGTAAAATGGATACAGAAGAGTGGCTTCGTAGTCACGGGTTGATGTTCAGCGTTGGTTTTGGTGATAAATCCGACGGACAGCCAAGAATGCGGTTTGATTATCGTTGGCACGAATATTATGACGCTGACTGGATGATGCAGATAGAGGTACCTTTCTAGACACCTCAAGCAAATGAAAAAAGGGCGTACATTATCAATGTACGCCCTTTTTGCTTTTACTTGAATCTCTACTTTCTGTGTCCGTAATGCTGAAGACGTAGCTTGTTGAAGAGCAAGTTATAGCGCTTCTCCAAAGACTAAAAAGCAAAGCTGTTCATATTCTTCGGTGTTACCAGCAAAAAGAGAGTCAACAATTTGCTCTTCCTTCTTCCCCGACAGTTTCATTTTTCTTGCTTCACGTAGTGTTAGTACCAAGCAAAGCTCTTTAGAAATATTCATGTCACAGCCAGGAGTCCATTGATTGATGGTTCTCGTTAACGTTGAGTGCGCTAGTTTAGGAGACAGCGTCAATACTTCATGTCTTACTACTGTCAGTAGATCGGTTTGCAGATCCGAGCGTTCGGCAGTTGTTGCTAGCTTCTCGACGAGCGCTTTTAGTAGCGGTGAAGGCTTCACAAAGCCCGCTTGTTGTGAGAAGTCGTCATTTAAACGCACAGAAAAATCACAACGATATACACGAGAATTAGGTAAAAAGGTGAGGGAGCTCAAACATCCTTGAGGAATCCAAAAATATTGGCCTGGTTCAATGGCATACTCCTGCTTACCCAATTTAATGACGGCTAACCCTTCGATGACAGATAGTAGACTGTGCTTCAGTGCTTTTTTACGCGCAGCTGCATCAAGAAAGGGGTATTTAGCGTCGTGAAATTCAATTGCGTAGTTCATTATGAGTACCAGTGTTTTTTGGCGCTAAGGGTAACGTTAAACCCATACGATTCCAACCTGCTGAGAGAATTTTTTAGCATGATAAATGGTGGCTTAACTGGTATGACCATGTTAAAAGTATGGGTTGAAATGCTGCTTGTCAGCAAAACTATGCGTAAAATGTGCCAGCTTTTTTTGATATGTAATGAACAATGACAGCCAATATCGATCCTTATATTGAAATTCGTCCTTACAACGACGAAGAAATTCCAGCAGCGCTGGATCGTCTAATCCAAGATGATGAATTTATCACTGCTATCCTAGAACATCGCTTTGCTAATAAAGCAGCATGGTTCAAAACGCTAATGAGCCCGATCCTGCGCATCTACCTGAAAGCCAAGTGGAGCAAGCTTGATTCTGTCGAAGCTATTCAGATTGAAGTGAAGAAGTATCTGAAAGATACATTGAATAAGACAACGGATGGCGTCACTTTTTCTGGTTTGGATAAGCTGGATAAAAACACGTCATACCTATTCGTTTCTAACCACCGTGATATTGCGATGGACCCTGCGCTCGTAAACTATGGCTTGTACCAAAGTGGGCACCGTACAGTTCGTATAGCGATTGGCGATAACCTGCTGAAGAAGCCATGTGCGACAGAATTGATGCGACTCAATAAGAGCTTCATCGTTAAGCGCTCTGCTAAAGCGCCTAGAGAAATGATGAAAGCATTGGGACAACTGTCAAGCTATATCAAACATTCGCTTGATACTGGCAATTCAATTTGGATTGCCCAAAAGGAAGGCCGTGCTAAAGATGGAAACGACTTTACTGATCCTGCGATTTTAAAAATGTTCCATGTTGAAGGTCGTAAACAAAAGATCAGCTTTGGTGAGTACACGCGTTCTCTGAAAATCGTTCCTGTCTCGATTGCCTATGAAAATGATCCATGTGACATTGCCAAAGCAAAAGAGCTGTACGAAAAAGCAGAAAATGGCCGCTATGAAAAAGGCGAATTTGAAGATATCGAAAGCATCATTCAAGGTATCGTTGGCTATAAAGGCCGTGTACATGTTGCGTTTGGTGATGTGATTGAGCAAGAGTTTGAAACGCCGGAATCTCTTGCTGGTGAAATCGACCGCCAAATTCACAACAACTACAAGTTGTACCCAATCAACTTGTTAGCTGCTGGGCATGAAGATTCGAGCATCATTACGGAAGCGGTTAAGCGTCATCTCGCGGATAAGTTGGATCAGCTACCTGAAGGAGCAAGACCTTATTTGGTGGCGAGCTATGCTAATCCTGTGAATAACCAAGAGTAACTTTCGTCACTGAACTCGTTGATTCAGAATGCCTTAAAGCCTCGGTCTGCCGGGGCTTTTGTTTATCTGCTCTTTAAGGTGCGACGGCGCCACCAAGGGTTAAATTGCTGGGCCATTTTGTGATCCTGTTACCACCTAAATAGATATTCCCTTTCACCGTCATTGTGTCTGGAAATACTTTCAGCGCTGATCCTCCAATATAAAGATTACCATCAACCACCAATCCTTCAGGAAGATCAGAAATGGGAGTGCGAATAACACTTAGATCACCTTTTACTCGAAGTTTAGCTGGAAGCGCTTTTAGCGGTGTATCTGTCAGATTTAGGTAACCGCCTAGTTTGATGCCTTTAGGCCAGTTTTCGATCTTACTACCTAGTAGGTTTGCATAGCCTTTTATCTTTGTTCCTGAGCGAATAACTTTGAGTGCGCTGTTAGTTGCTTCCAGACTGCCTTCAACATCAAGCCCTTTAGGCAAGGTTTTGATAGGGGTTTGTGAGATGTTTAAGTTGCCCTTTACCACTAGGCCAGAGGGTAGTTGGGTGTAAGGCTTGTTTCTAAGATCAAGATTGCCGTAATTATCGATGTGACCAAACTTAGAATAGTAATCTAGCTCATATGCCAAAGGAGACGAGCAGAGCAGGATTGAAGTAAGGCATAGGGAAACAAAACGCATAGTCAAAGAGTTAGTTAAATACCGAGATCGACAGGTGCTTATCTTATACTTAAATAAACCTATTATGCATTTTTTGCTCACAGTTTTTGATTCATAACTTAAATATTCAAATTAGAGATACACGTTAAAAGTGTGCGCTTCTTTACTGCGCTAAGTAACTTCAAGCTTACTAAAATGAGATAAATTAAATGATTGAATGTGAAGCAGATTCAAGCGTAGAGGTGAGAAAAATATCAGTAGATATTTGAATAATATGAGATTCTTCCAAGAACTTCACAAGGGTCCTTGTTAGTATTATTGAGGTTTGAGGGAGATTTTCATGAAGTTAAAAAGTGTATCTATTTTTACCGCTGGTGTTTTTGCAGTACTGCTGTCGGGTTCCGTTTTTGCTAAATCATACAGTACACCAGAAAACAAAGCGCTAATAGTTGCTGACGGTAAGGTAGGTCAGCGTATCTGTTACTACGATGATAAAGCCTACACCACAGGGGCCGTGATTAATGTTGAAGGCGTATTACTGATGTGTACCGCTGAGAACGATTTTGAAACCAATGGCTCGTTAAAGTGGGTCGTGTTCAAAAAAGACAAATAAACGCGCCGAAGTTGTCTGTTTCATTTAGAGCGGTTTAAGATTAAGAGATTGGAAAAATAAAAAGCGAGCATCATGCTCGCTTTTTTCATTAACGCGCGAGTGAGCGAGTTTTTAATTCAAAGATAAGTTTTTCAGCACTTACTTCAAATTTGAATCGAGCCGTCGCTTGGTTCGATTCTTCGGTTATTTCTGAAACATTGTATTCAACATCAGCACATACTGATTTAGCGAGCTCGATGTATTTTTGTAGTTCAGACTCTAGCTCTGTTTTTGTCTGTGCGAAAACCGTTACGTCGGCAACTTCGTCACCTTCTTTGATGATAAAGCCTATCTCGCCAGCACAGCCGCAGGCCTCACATACTTGGTTTTTTTCTAATTCGACACTCATAACGAATCCTCTTGTAAATACTAAGGGTATTCTATCAGGTATTTGATCTGTATCTACAAAAATGACGACTTTTGCGTAAAAAAGGAACAGAATAGGCACTTGTTAAGTAAGGGTTAAAGATTGGATTACTAAATCATCAAGAACGTTAATGTGATATATATCAACATTTAAAATCAATTAACGAACATAGTGACGAGATTTTGCTCAGTCCAGTTGAACTAATGGTTAATTTATAAGACTATTTCTTGATTGATTATTTTTAATAATTATCATTCTTGGTCTTTGAATAGTTTCGATGAATAATTGGCGCAAGGTTTTGATGAGACTAACTTTTCGCCTTATTTTGAGTAGCATGTATTGACAAAAACATAACTGAAAATTACACATTACGCAGTGTAAAGACGTTATGGTTTGGAACTCGACATGATATTAAATAGTCGCAATACATATACCCAAAGCGCTTTCAAGTGCAGCGCTTAGCAACCTGATTTCTAGGTTTTCGCTAATCGAACCGCATCGGCGAGCCGGGTATAATGCTAAGAATGATTTCATTCTGGCCTCATTTAATAGTGAGTTAGATGGATTTACAAAGAGAAGAGCTTAAAATATGCCAAAGCGTAGTAAAGAAGATACCGAAATCACTATCCAAAAGATCATGGATGCCGTTATTGATCAGCTACTCAGATTAGGTTACGACAAAATGTCGTACACGACGCTAAGCCAGCAGACAGGTATATCGCGTACCGGTATTAGCCATCACTTCCCTAAGAAAACGGACTTCACCGCCGCACTGGATGGCCGTATCTTTAAAATGTTTATTGAACACTTAGAGTTTGATAAAGGATTAAATGCATTTTCACAAAGTTGGATTAAAGCGCTGGAAGATGCTGAGTTTCTCGCGATTTTACGACTGCTATTCCATCACATTGTCACCGCTGAAAATGCGCAAGAATTTGCTGCTAATGGTATTGACCGCTTATACAAAATGGTTGAAAGCCAGTTTGGTGCGGGTGGTGACAAAGAGCTTGAGTGGTTGATTGGTCGATCATTGATCCAAATGAGCAAGTAATAGCCTTTAAAGCACCAAATTCTGCCACTATCAAAGCAAAGGCCCGCAACTCTCATATTGCGGGCCTTTGTCGTATCGAAGTGTTTTAGAGACGGCTTAGAGGAGATACGCTTTATGCCGCGGCATGCACTTGAGGGAAGTCTAGCGTCGGATGTTTTGTCACAATAGATCGATAGCCATAAACTTGCTCAATGCGCTCTGACGTTAGTGCATTCCATGGCGTGTCATCACAAACTAGTTTCCCGTTATGCAAGAGTACAAGGCGGTCTGCGTACTGAGAGGCTAGATTCAAGTCATGTAACACCACAACCACCGCTGCGTTTTGTGCTTTTGCCGTTTCACGAGCAATCTTTAACGTGTTGTGTTGGTGGGCGAGATCCAACGCTGAGGTAGGTTCATCAAGCATTAAGATTCGTTTTTCGCCAGATTGATGTAGTTGTGTCATCACTCGTGCTAGATGCAGTCGTTGCTTTTCTCCACCAGATAAAGACGGGTACAGGCTTTCTGCTAAATGCAATACGTCGGTTTGTTCCATGTAATGTAAAGCCAGTTTAGTGGTTTCTTTATTGGACAGTGATAGCGGTATTGCCCCCAGCTCTACTACTTCTCTGGCTAGAAATGGGAAGGTTAAGGTGCTGTGCTGCGGGAGCATTGCAATATGTTTGGCGCTTTTTTCAGGCTCCCAATCATGCTTTTGTTTACCGAAGTAGGTGATGTGATGATTCGAAGAGATCTCACCGCATAGAAGCTTGAGCAAAGTACTTTTACCTGCGCCATTGGGGCCGAGTAGGGCGGTCACTTCACCAGCTCGGATATCAATGTTGATGTCATTGAGCACCACACGGTTGCCATACGTCATCGAAATGTTTTTCCCCGATAAAACGATCTGGTTCATTACAAAATCTTCCCTTTTTGCTGGAACAATAAGTAGATGAAAAAGGGCGCGCCAATCAATGCGGTCACGATTCCAACTGGTAATTCAGCTGGTGCCACGGCAACACGAGCAAACATATCTGCGGCAGTAAGAAGCAGTGCTCCCATTAAGGCAGATATTGGTAATAGCGTTCGATGGTCAGGCCCAGCGAGCATGCGCCCTAAGTGAGGAATCACGAGCCCAATAAAGCCAATTGCACCACTGATGCTCACCGTAATACCAACACCCAGTGCAGAAAGTAAAATAAGCTGACGTTTGAGTTTTTGAACCGGAACTCCTAAGTGTCTTGCTTCTGATTCCCCTAACAACAGAGCATTCAGCGCCATCGACTTCTTCTGGAACCAGAGTAATAGGATGACGAGTGTTACAGCAGATAGAGCAATCCCTGACCAATTTGCACCAGCTAATGAGCCCATCGACCAAAGCGTCAAGTCTCGCAGCATCTGATCATCTGCGATAAAGTTCATGTAGCCAATCGCAGCACCCGAGAGCGCACTGATGGCAACGCCGGCTAACAACATAATTGTAACTGAGGTACCAAACTTACTTGTGCCGAGTTTATAAACGAGAATAGTCGTTAGTGCACCGCCAAGGAAAGCAAAAAGAGGCAGAGCCGCTAAGTTCATTAGTTGCGGATAGTTTTGGCTAAATTCAGCAAATACAACAATAGCGAATGCACCACCAAGAGCAGCGCCAGCAGACACACCAATGATACCAGGCTCGGCTAATGGGTTACGGAACAAGCCCTGCATAACCACACCACAAATTGCTAAAATGGCGCCGATGAACATACACAAAATGGTGCGAGGCAATCGGATTTCGTTAATGACCAACTGAATGTGAGGAGCGAGATCAGAACTGCCTCCCGTTAGGCTACGCAAACTGTCAGCAAAGCTAATGTTCATTGGGCCAACGGTAATAGAGGCGATAGCAATAAATGCTAAAAATCCACTAAGCACTGATAACGTCGTTGAAAGGGGGATGCGTCTTAACAACATGTCATGTCTCTATGGGTAAAGCAGTGCATTCAAGCGTTTAGCTTCTGCAAGGCTTTTAAGGCCCAAACCACCTACCAGAGCATGGCCATCAATCGTTATGATGTCTTTGTTCTTTCCAGCGGGTGTTGCAGCAAGAAGCGGCATTGCTTTTAAAATTGCATCGGCACCACCCAACGTTTCATAGCTGCGACCACTAACAAGAATCACGTCAGGCTGCATCTCTACCATCGCTTCTGTGGATAGAGGCTTGTAAGACGAGAGTTGTGTAGCGGCTGGGTTTTGTCCGCCGGCGAGTTGAATAATTGCATCGGGTGTCGTTTGTGAGCCCGCAACATTTGCAGGTCGCCCTTCATGGATCAGCAGAAAGAGCACTTTCTTTTTCTTCGCTTGATCAGGTTGGTTTGCATTGAGTGCTTGTACTTGCGCCTGGACATCTTGCTTTAAGCTTTCAGCTTGAGCTTTGCGATCCATAAGGTTCGCAATTTGATCAATACGTTGATAAAGGCCCTCGACATTTGCATCAGTATTAACGATTTCTACATCTACGCCAGCCGATTTCAATTGGTTCAATGTTGTTTTCGGCCCCATCTCATCAGAACCAATGACTTTTGTCGGACGTAAGGCGAGCAACCCCTCCGCTGAAAGACGACGATGGTAGCCCACTTTAGGCAGTTCCATTTCTTTTGGTAATTGACTGGTGACGTCGATAGCAACCAAGCTATCTTTAGCGTCGAGTTCAAGCAAGAGTTCAGTGACGGCGCTGCCTGCGCTAACAACGCGCTCTGAGGATGGCGTTTCATTGGCAAAAAGTTGACTACTCGCAAGTAGGGAAATAGCTGTCGTGACAACAGCATGAATAGTGATGCGTGTGTTCTTCATTTTGAAAGGATCTCTATCTTACTTATTTTTATGATGGCTCTTCAGTGAGTAACTGAGTTGCTTGAATTCCGTTTTCTTGTAAAAAACCGAGAAGTTGTACTAGCGACTGAATATTCGCGGTTTTTTCTGCTCCAATTACAATCGGTTTATCGCTTGACTTACTCTCTTCTAACAGCGCGAGGGTAAAGTTGTCCCAATCGATATATGTCTTGCCGTTAATAGCCCAGTAAGGCTCGTCTTTAAGAATATTTACCGTGATGGATTGCTTATCGACATCTGCAACAGCCTGAGATTCTGTGCTCGGTAAATTGACGTCTAATGAATCGAGTTTGACCGCTGCGGTTAACATCAGGAAAACCATGACGATAAAAATAATGTCTAACAGCGGTGTTAAATCGGGGGTTAAACCGTTACGACTATTTTCTTGTGGTGTTTTAATCATTGACTTGCGGCCTCAATCTTCCCAGAAGAGCGCAGTGTTACTTTTGAGTGGTCTGGCGAGACATGCTGTAACGATATACCTTCAAGCCATAAGTTGACGTAGTTTAAAGTGTGCTCAAGCTTGGCGATTACACGATCCGCCCACAAACCAATGATCTGCGCTCCTGAAATAGCAGGAAGTGCGATAATGAGACCCGCGGCAGTGGTGCGCATAGCAAGACCTAGGCCGTCAGCCAAATCATTCGGAGTGATATTCCCCGTTGAAACCGCGATGCCTTTGAACATGTCAATTAGGCCAAGTACCGTACCAAGCAAGCCAATTAAAGGACTGATGACGCCAATCAGCGTCAGCAAACGAAGGCCGGAATGCAACTGATGGCGTTTTTCTTGCAGCCAAATACCTGCGGCATCTTCTCTTAAAGATTTCGAAAACGAATGATGAGCAAGCAACATCGCAACACCACGGTACAGAAGCGGCCGCTTATTCGACAACTCTTCAGCAAGTGCTTCAAGTTCGCTCCCATTTGTTGGGTCTAATCCTGTGAGCTTTTGGCGAATGGCTCGCTTTCCTACACCAAGGCTAATTAACACATGGAATAATCGCTCGGCGATGATCATCACGGTTAGAGCTGAGCAAATGATCAAAGGCCATGTCATCAGCCCAAATTGAGTTTGTAATTCTTGTAGTTGTTCCATTATCCATCCAACTTAAAACGAACAGGTACTTGTACTCGGTGAGCGACTTTTAGCCCACCTGAAATATGTGGTGTAAATTGCCACTGTTTGATCGCACGAAGTGCTGAGGCATCTAGCGACTCTGTGCCGGAAGACTCAATCAAAACCTGTTTAATCTGGTTACCATTCTCATCTAGCCATATCTCATACAAGGCTACACCTTCAATACCGCGTCTTTGTGCAGACCTTGGGTAACGGGGTTGTGTTGGTTGACTCACAAACGTTGGTTTGTCGACCAAGACAGGCTGAGACGTTGCCCCTTTGGATTGGCTCGCAGGTGCGGATTGTTGAGCTACCGTCTCTTTCTTCACTGGTTCCGTTTTTTTCTTTGGTTTCGCTTCGGGCTGAACCTTTTGCTTTGTTACGGTTTTGGTGGGCTCGACCGCTTTAGGTTTAGATTGTTTAACCGGTTCAGGTTTTTTCTCTACTACCTTCTTCTTAACAGCGTCTTTCTTGACGACCTGTTTTTTTACAATCTTCTTTTCTGGTTCAGGTTGGTCTTGAGGCTGCTGCTCTTTTGGTGGTGCTACATTTTCTGGTGTAGATTTTTCGACAGCGGGAGGAGCAGACACAAGATTTAGACTTACCGAACTTGCTGGGTTTCCAGCCGGCATCGCGAACACCTTTGTCTCTTGAGAAACAAAAAGAAGTGCGGCATGGATGGCAAGGGAAGCACCTCCTGCAATGACATATCTTTGTACGTTCACGGAATATCTCGGGAAACTATGAAAACTTGGGCAGATTATTACTTACAATGGAAATAAGATCAATTATCAATTGCATTATCATTACGCTCAAATTATGATTCTTGCAGAATTTTTAAGATCAGCTTCCATCCCTTACATGATGGGAGTTAAGCGAGTATATATGAGCGTCGATATCGATAAGCTTGATGAATCAGTGTTGGGCAGTGATAGTCCTGATCCATTGCGATTTGCTTTTGTTAAGAAGCATTCTGCACATGCCGGGGGAGCGAGCGTACCTGTGCCCTCGTCTCAACAACAGGCGATTTTTTCGAGTATTACGGCTAACTCAATTAAAGCGACCAATAAACGCTGTCTTTATATTCATGTTCCGTTTTGTCGCGTTCGTTGCACTTTTTGTAACTTCTTTCAAAATGCTGCAAGTCGCACACTGGTTGATGAGTACTTTGAAGCATTAATGCAGGAGCTTAGAGAGAAAGCGGCATTACCTTGGACACAAAATGGTATTTTTCACGCCGTATATATCGGGGGCGGAACGCCAACGGATTTATCTCCAGTACAGGTTCGTGTGTTAGGCCAGGCTATCCGAGACCACTTTCCTTTGGCTGCAGACTGCGAAATCACCTTAGAAGGTCGCATCAATCGTTTTTCTGATGAGTTGTATCAAGGCGCTTTAGAGGGTGGTTTTAATCGTTTCTCTTTTGGTGTGCAAAGTTTTAATACACAAGTGCGCCGCAGCGCAAAACGTTTAGATGATAGGGAAGATGTCCTCAAACGAGTGAGCGAGATCGCCAAAGAAGACAAAATTCCGGTCATTATCGATTTACTCTATGGCTTACCTTATCAAACCAAAGAAGTGTTAGAGCAAGATTTAAATGATTTCCTCTCGACTGGTGCACACGGACTGGATTTGTATCAGTTAGTGGTTGGTGGGTCCGCTCCCATGCTCAACCTCGTAGAAAAGGGAAAAATCCCGCCACCTGCGACCACACCAGAAAAAGCGGGAATGTACGAGCTCGGTGTGAACTTTATGGCCAAACACCATATGAAGCAACTTAGCGTGAACCATTGGGCAATCGATAACCGCGAGCGTAGTTTATACAATAGTTTAGCCAAGACTTATGCAGAGGTATTGCCAATTGGCTGTGGTGCTGGAGGTAATATCGGTGGCTACGGGATGATGCAACACCGCACACTAGAGACCTATATTAAAGCGGTCAACGAAGGTCAAAGCACCATCGCGATGATGATGAAGCAAAGCCCTCTAGAACCGCTTTTTTCTGCACTCAAATCTGCGTTTGACTGTGGCATTGTTCAAGCAAATCAACTTCCATCATTTATGGGAGAGGGCGCGTTCGGGTTTTTATTGCCTCTATTTAAAGTGTGGCAAGCGAAAGGCTTAGTACAACTACATGAACGTAGCGCAGTCCTTACTCTTGCAGGCAGCTTCTGGGCAGTGTCATTGGCTCAAAGTTGTATTCAGGTACTCACATCAGAGATGAACGAAACCGTACCGAAAGCATCCAATAATTAATGAAAACAAATTGAACAAAAACGGAAGACACAATGGAACCAATCAAGCAACAAGTTGAAGTATTACTAGAGCAAGAACCACAATTATTGCCAGCTGCGATGGCAGAGCGTCTTGGCATTTCCGAGTTTGAGGTTGTTGCGGCTCTACCTCAGGAAATGGTGGCTATTGCACCAGGAGAGCAAGCGCAAAGCATCCTAGAAAGTTTGGTTGGTTTTGGCCCGGTGACGACCATCGTCCACTCTTTTGGTTCTATCTTTGAAGTTAAAGCGCCGTTTCCAAAAGGAAAAGTGGCGCGTGGCTATTACAATTTAATGGGTAGAGAAGGTGAACTACACGGCCACCTTAAATTAGATAACGTTAAAAATGTCGCATTAGTCAGTAAACCGTTTATGGGTAGAGAGAGTCACTATTTTGGTTTTTTCTCGGAGTGCGGAAGCAATATTTTCAAGGTTTATTTAGGCCGTAACGAAAAGCGCGAGTTGATTGAAGAGCAAGTAACCTCATTTCGCGCCCTACAAGCCGAATTAAAAAAGTAATCACAAACATAATCGAGGCTTAACTCGAATACTAATTAGTAAAGTCAGGTATCAATATGGATCAACAAGTTAAACAAGAGCGTTTGCAAGGTCGTTTAGGGCCAGAGATCAAAGAGTTTCGTCAGGAGCGCCGTACACTTCAGCTTGCAACTGTCGATGCAGAAGGTCGCCCGAATGTAAGCTACGCGCCTTATGTCCAAAACCAGGAAGGTTATTTCGTTCTCATTTCTAAAATCGCTCGTCATGCCCGTAACCTTTTAGAAAATCCAAATGTTTCATTGATGATGATCGAAGATGAAGAGTCTTCAAAGCAGCTGTTTGCTCGTAAGCGCTTAACTTTTGATGCGGTAGCAAATGTAGTTGAGCGAGACACAGAGATGTGGCAACAAGTTGTTGAACAAATGAAAGAGCGTTTTGGTGAGATTATTGATGGTCTAAGCCAGCTAGAGGATTTCGTTTTGTTCAACTTAAAGCCAGAATCGGGGCTATTTGTTAAAGGTTTTGGTCAGGCGTATCAAGTGTCTGGTGATGATTTAGTCGATTTTGTTCACCTTCAAGAAGGTCACAAGAAAGTCGAAAGTGCCTGATTGTAAACCGATCATATGAATGTCGATCATTTGGCATAATGAACGTTTAAAGGGAGTTAGGTTATACTGACTCCCTTTTTTATATTGGAACAAAAGCATGAAACCTGTAAGCAAGGAATTGAGCGAGATTTGCTATCCGTTTATTTACGAGGACAGTCCGGTTTGTGACTTTGAAATTACAGCAGATGAACTTTGTAGTCGTATTGGCCTTGTTCTCGCTATGGAGTTGGACGAGTTTAGCCGCGATATACTGACAAGAATGCAGCCTAATGTTTATCATCTAAATGGTTCGGTTCGCGGAAAATTAGCGATTACAGAGACGGAAGTTGAAGAGTTAAAGGCCGATTATGCTTTGCTCAAGCAACGTATTGATGGCGGCTTCAAAGGCTTTGTTCTACCCGGAGGGCACCCGGCAGCCAGTCAATTGCATTTGTGCCGTTGCCAAGCTAAAAAAACGGTACGAGCATTAGTTGCCGTTGAACATACAGGTAAGAAGCAGCCCGCACCTATTTTGTTTCGTTACGCGAACTTATTAGCGAATGTACTTTACAGCCTAGCTTCTTATATTAATCATGCTCACCAAGTCAAAGAGACGGAATTCGTTTCTCGTAGTTACGCGATGCCAAAGAAGTGAGCTGAGAAATTAGCGGATGTGAGCATCAGGGATAGGACAAGTACTGCATTATATTCTCAAATCAACTCGTCCAATAAGAGTTAAGAAGTCATAGCTTTGGCTTCTAGCTCTTTTGCTCCGCGAAGCATCGCTTCGATTAGTTCTCCTGCATTGAATTTCTCAAGTGCCTCATGCGCGCCAACTTGGTGAGCTCTGTCTACACAGATTTCGCTCGATAACGATGTATGTAAAATGCGGTATGAATGGTTCAGAGAGGAATTATTCTGAACTTCAAATGCTAATTCATAACCGTCTAATCCGGGCATTTCAATATCGCTGACCAGAATATCAATTGGGCGATGAGCCGCAGCGTCACTTTTCATCAGTTCCAATGCATCTAAACCATTTTTACAGATTTGATACCCAATATTGATGCTATCGAGTGCGTCACACAGCTGTTTACGAGCGATGGAAGAGTCATCCACCAATAGAATACTGAGTGCTTTTAGGCGTTCTCGCTCAATATCTGTCAGCATTGGGATCTTTGAATTCTCGTACTGCGGATAAATTTTGGAAAGTAGCAGCTCCACATCCAGCATTTGAACAGTTTTGTCCTCGTAGCGAGTAATTCCAGTCACGAAAATATTTTTTCCAGCGCTCGGAGGTGGCGTTTCAATAGCTTTCCAATCGCACTCAATGATCTTCTCTATACTACGAACCATAAAAGCTACCACGGTTCGCAAGCAATCTGTCACGATCAAGTAGCAGCTTTTATATTCTTCTTCACTTATAGGACGAAAGCCAACAGCCGCTGACATATCGATCACTGGTACTGTTAAGTTACGTATCGTAACGGTTCCAATGACGTGATGATGCGAGTAAGGGATCTTTGTCGTTGGCATGTACGGGACGATTTCACGGACTTTTAGCGTACCGATAGCGAAACTCTGTTGCAGGGTGAGCTTAAACATCAACATGCCCTGAGATTGATTCGCTTTGCTAATGACTTTTGCCATGAAAATAACCTTATAAACACCACCGAATTGTGTCTAATCTAATCTTATCAGACGAAGGCTTCAACCATCGGAGAGACAAATGTGAGCTTTTTAGACAATCTTTTAAAGACATAGTGATTAACTGAGCAAAACTTGTTTGTATTTTAAACTCATTATGTAGACGATTTTATATTCCTCGTGTATTGGGGCCTTTACCGCTGAGCTATTATTAAGAAATGTTTGGTCTGTTAAAAAGGATTGGGTACACTTGCGCGACCAGAATAGTGAGAGATAGATCAATGGCAAATACAGCAGCCGCATTACATCTTCTTGTGAAGCACAAAGAGCAAGCGGAAGACATAATCAAGCAACTGAAAAAAGGCGCAAAGTTTCAGACATTAGCGAAGAAGTATTCAACTTGCCCGTCAGGCAAACGCGGTGGTGACCTTGGTGAATTCCGCCGTGGTCAAATGGTACCTCAATTCGACAAAGTGTGCTTTTCTGGCGAAGTGTTAACGCCGCATCTAGTTAAAACCAAGTTCGGTTGGCATGTTGTAAAGGTGCTTTACAGAACATAAGGCTTGGTATCGACCTAAACATTGTCAGATGAAACCCACAAGCATTAAATATCATCTGTACGGTCTCTTTTAACCAATCACTACCGTTATGACATGGCAGATACATTCTGATCTGCCATGCCCCACCAAACGCTAATCTTTCCAAACTAGAAACTCATTTATATGCAGTTAACTTGGCTTTTCTCATAAGTCGTTATCCTATTTCAAGCTTTGGTATGAGAATACGTTTGCTGGTTGTATCAATTATCAATGCTATTCCTTGCTGGCGAACTTTGGTTCATGTTCGGGCGCCATTCGCATATGATAGCGACCTTATAAAAATTAACCCCGTTCATAATTTAAGATGTCCCTGACTCATAAAGACTATTTTAAAATCGCATTTCCTTTCATTGTTTCTACTGTTACCCAACCATTGTTGGGGGCGGTGGACACCGCGGTGATCGGTAAACTCGGTGTGGCTGAGATGATTGGTGGTGTAGCGATCGGCACCGTCATCATGAATACCTTGTATTGGCTGTTTGGCTTCTTCCGCGTCAGTACTACCGGGCAAAGTGCAATCGCATTAGGTAAAAATAGCCCAGAGGATCAAGCGAGTAGCTTATTGCGTCCTTTCGTGCTTTCGCTCTGCCTTGGCTTGATTTTCATTGCGTTGCAGTCCGTGATTTGGATGGGGGCAGAGCTGATTATCTCCCCTGATGCAGTCGTGGCCGAAAACGCTAAGACTTACTTCGATATCATGATCTTTGGTGCGCCGTTTGTACTGCTGAACTACACCGTGATTGGTTGGTTGATGGGGCAGGCGAAAGCCAAAGAAACCTTGTTCACGCAAGTGTTTGGTAATGTTCTGAACATCGTGCTGGATATCGTATTTGTGTTGTACTTTGATATGGGCATTGCTGGTGTTGCGGTGGCGACACTTATCGCGCAAATCTCGACGTTTGTTATTGGTGCGGTGCTGGTGTTGAAAACCTGTCGCTTCCCGCTGTTTGATCACATTCAGACCGCAAAAATGACGCGTAAAGCTCTCAAAGTCATTGCGTCTTCCAATATGGATCTGCTGCTTCGTACTGTGTGTCTATTGGTGTTCTTCAACATGATGGCGCGTGTAGGCTCTCAGCTTGGTTCTGATGTGCTTGCTGCGAACGCAATCATGATGCAAGTGACCTTTATCGTCAGCTACATGTTCGACGGTGTAGCGAACGCGTCGAGCGTCTTTGCAGGTAAAGCGGTAGGCCAGAAGAATACGACATTGCTTGATAACGTGATTAAGCTAAACACGCAATGGACCGCGGCGTTCGTTGTTGTCTTGACCTTGCTGTTAGTGCTGTTCAAACACCAAGTGGTGATGTTGTTTACCACCTTGCCAAACCTTGTTGAACTGTATCTAGACATGAGCCCTTGGTTATTGGCATTCCCGTTGGTTGCTGGTTTTGGTCTTACGTTTTACGGCATCTTTACCGGTACAGGGACGACGCGACCAGTGCGTAACTCTACCTTTCTAACCATGGTGTTGTTCTTAGTGACTCAATTTATTGCGGTGCAATATTGGGGCAACCACGGTTTATGGCTGGCATTCACTCTGTTCTACGTTGGGCGCTTTGTCTTCTTGTTCCCATACCTCGAACAAGTCAAACAAAAGTGTCAGTAATTCACACTGTCACAAACGACCTAATTTAGATGTTCTTATAACAAGGGTGGAGCCATCTGCCCTTGTTGATAAATCTGAAAAAGGTGATGAAATAACCCCTCCGACTGGTTTCCTTGCTTTAACCCGCATGATATTATTTGTGATGTTATATTATTACATTTATTTTGATGCCGTGATTTCTCGACCAATACTCTCCGTTAATAATCTCAGCCTTACAGACTCAGAGCGCACACTCTTCAAAGACATTTCTTTTGAGCTGTTTCAAGGTGAAGTTCTTGCCATTATGGGACCTTCCGGCATTGGTAAATCCATGTTGTCGAAAGCGGTCGCAGGTTTTTTGCCGTCTGATATTTGGGTAGACGGAAGTATCCAGCTTAACAGCAGTGAAGTCGCACAAACTGTCATGCTGCAACGGAGTCAATCACAGCGTCCCGCGGTCATTTTCCAAGATGCACTTAAAGCGCTGAACCCATTGGCGTCTGTCGAACAACAACTGTGTTTGGCATTGACGGGCAACAAAACGCGCTTGTCTTCAGCAAACCGAGATACGGTGACGGCCTTGTTGTCTCAGCTCGGATTTGCGGATCCAAAAGCAGCATTAGCGCAGCATCCAAGCCAGCTATCTGGTGGTCAGCGCCAGCGTATTTGTATTGCGATTGCGTTGCTTGGTAGTGCCAACTTGATCATCGCAGATGAGCCCACCAGTGCGCTCGATCCAATCACCGAAGCGGAGATCCTTGAGTTGTTCCGCAGCAGTGTTCAGCAACGCAACATCAGTGGTTTGTTGATCACGCACGATCTGTCTGCGGCTTTGGCATGTGACAAAGTCTTGGTGATTGCGGACAACACCATGGTGGCTTATGGCGCACCGTGGCAAGCCATTCAGCAAAGTTCGCATCCTTTCTGCCAACAACTTGCGCAACTGCTGCCTTAACCTCATCTCTGGAGCCTATTTTGACTAAGCACAACTTGAGTGGGCACACGCAGCCTAAATCGGCGGAAGTTCGCTTTGAGCAAGCCAGTGTTCACTATTACTCCAAACCAAGTTGGTTGGGGGGCAAACCGTTTAAAGCGCTCGAACAATTGGATCTTTCCATCGACACAAAGAACATTGCGATTGTTGGTCCTTCTGGTGCGGGTAAATCGACTTTGATTGAGCTTCTGTTTGGTCTTCGTAAACCTACATCTGGTGAAGTGTATGTGTGTGGTTATCCGCTATCGCGTAGCTCGGCTAAGCAGCGACAAGAGTTGTGTCAGCACATTCAACTGATTCCGCAAGAGCCGCAATCGAGCTTGAATCCTTATTACACCGTTCGCCAGATCTTACTGGAGCCGCTAAGCAACATTG
The DNA here is from genome assembly GCF_033339435.1 of Vibrio sp. 378. NCBI lineage: Bacteria > Pseudomonadati > Pseudomonadota > Gammaproteobacteria > Vibrionales > Vibrionaceae > Vibrio > Vibrio sp. 378. The sequence goes on along the minus strand of NZ_JAWOUO010000002.1, from coordinate 139,995 downwards.
GTTTGACGCAAGAGCTCAATGAGAAGGTGGAAAAGGTCTTGGCGGATGTCGGTTTGGATCTCACATTGCTGGATCGCAACCCGCAGCAATTATCAGTTGGGCAAGCGCAACGTGTGGCTATCGCCAGAGCTTTGATTGTCGAGCCTTGTGTGTTGGTTGCCGATGAGCCAACCAGCAGCCTAGATCCCGTCAGTCGTAAACAGATTCTCGACTTGTTGGCAGGCATTCAAAAGAGTTGTCAGATGCGCCTGATTTTGGTGACACATGACCTCGATGCGGCACAAACCCTATGCGATGAAATCCTAGTGTTAGACAAAGGACGCGTTGTCGAGCACGGCACAGCACAGAACGTGACAAATAACCCATCGCACTTGATCACGAGAGCCTTGATGAGTGCTCAACACAAAAGTAATGAATTCACAAAAACCATTGGAGAGGTTTCTTATGCACCTTAGTACTCCCAAGTTAGCTTTGTCGCTGGCTTTAAGCGCATTGCTGACGGGTTGTTTTGACTCTGGCGAAAGCAAGCCAGAAGCGGAAAAAGCAGCTGCACCGCAAGCAACGGAAATTCGCGTTGCCATGATGCAGCCACCACGCACAGGTTTGTCACCACTTTCAGATGACGCGTTCAAACTATCACGTTGGAGCACGGCAGAAACGTTGGTAAACCTAAACGATCAGTCGGTAGCAGAGCCTATGCTGGCAACGGAATGGGAACAAGTTGACCCGATGACGTGGCAATTTACGGTACGTAAGGGCGTGAAATTCCACGATGGTTCTGACCTTGATGCCAACGCGGTTGTGAACTCTCTACAAAAAGCATTAGATGCCGCACCTAAGCCACGTATTTTGGATGGTATCGAATGGCAAGTTCGCGCACTGGACGACTTCACTGTTGAAATCAAAACGACCTTTAATGATCCACTGTTGCCAAGCCGTCTATCTAGCCCACAGCTAGCGATCCTTTCTGGTGCTGCATATCAAGAAAATGGTCGCGTTGTGCCAATCAATGCGGGTACCGGTCCATTCGTTCTGACAGAAATCAACGGTACAACCAGCGCGAAACTGAAGCGTTTTGACGGTTACTGGGGCGAAAAAGCAAAAGTAGACAGTATCTTTGCTGAATACGTACCAAACGGTTTTGCTCGTGCTGCTGCACTACGTACCGGTGAGGCGGATGTCGTTGAAGCGGTTCCTGTTTCGCAAATCGCGATGATGGAATCTTCACAGCTGCACGAAGTCGCAATGCCACGTACCAACACGCTTTACCTAAACAATAAATCAGATGTGTTTAGCCAGTTCGGTTTGCGTAAAGCAGCGGCTCAAGCGGTTAACCGTGAGCAAATCATCAAAACGGTTTACGAGAACCACGCCGATTCAGCGAAAGGTTTGTTAGGTCCTGCATTGGCATGGGCTCAACCAATTCGTGATGCGAACCCTCGTATGGAAACCATGGAAATGCGCCACGCGAACGGTGAGAAGATCACCATTGGTACGTTTACCGACCGTGCTGAGTTGCCAGAAGTAGCGGTGCTATTAAAGCAACAACTTGAAGCGGCTGGCTTTGTGGTTGAACTAGACGTTCGTGAATACGCACAAATCGAAAACGATGCACTAGCAGGTAAGTTCGATGCGTTCTTGTTGTCACGTGCAACGGTGTTGGATTCTGGTGACCCAGTGGCGTACATGCAAAGTGACTTTAGCTGTAAAGGTTCTTACAACCTAGGTCAGTTCTGCTCTGAAGAAGTGGACGCAGCATTGAAACACGCTGATCGTCAGCCGTTGGGTGAGAAACGCCAACAAGCGATCATCGAAGCAGAAAGCAAAATCCTTGAGCAATACGCTGTGATTCCACTGCTTCACGAGCGTGTAATCCAAGGTGAGAGTGATCGCGTGAAGAATGCACAACGTGACCCACGTGAGCGTCGCCTGATCGACCAGTTTACTGAGGTGAACTAACTCGATGTCGTCTGTTGCCAACATGCGCTCTCGTTGGAGCGCTTGTATGCCTGAATGGTTTACGCGTTTTTTGTCGCGCTTCCTGTCACTCGGGGTAGTGGTTGTGTTGGTGGGTTTGATGCCGGATATTGCCGGTATCGACCCAAGCCAATCAATCCTCCGTGCTCGTGCGGGTGCTCAACAATTGCTGACGGCAGAAGCTCTGCAAGCAATTCGAGAAGATCTTCAACTTGACCGCAGCGCTGCTGAGCGATTGTGGGATTGGCTGACGCTTGCCATGCAAGGAGACTTAGGTGTCTCTTGGGTGAGCGGCGCATCCGTGATGGAGAGCGTTCAACAAACCGCAAAAACGTCGCTATTACTGATGCTTACAGCGTTAGGTATGGCATTTGTAATGTGTATGGCGAGCGTCCTTTACACTGTGCGTCGTTGGCAACAGAATCGTTTAGACAAACATCATGACACGCTCAGTTCGGTGTTGGTCTCACTGCCTGAATACGTGATTGCTTCGTTGCTGATCATGGTGTTTTCCATTTGGTTGGGCTGGTTCCCGCCTTATGGTTGGCAAGGCGTGCAAAACCTCTGGCTACCAAGTTTGGCAATGGCATTGCCTGCTGCTGGTTTGTTCGGGCGCTTGCTCAATGACAGCCTCAAGCGAGTATTAGATGAGCCTTGGGTGATCACTTGGCTATCGGCAAACGTCAGTAAGTTTCAAATCTTACGCTTTGCCTTGTGGCGTGCCGTTAGTAACTTGATTCCTCAAATCGCAATGACGGTGATTGGTTTAACCGGCGGCGCGGTTGCTGTGGAACAAGTGTTTTCCATTCCGGGCATCGGACGACTAATCTTAGGTGCAGCGAAGTCACAAGATCTGCCGATGCTGCAAGGTGGCTTGTTGGTGTTACTGGTGTTCTCGATATTGATCAGCAGTGCGAGTATTTTATTGCAACGCTGGTTACTCGGACACAGTGTCACAAGTGGCAAGTTGATCAGCAGTCACAGTACGTTCCGTTTTACCCAAAGCACTACCAAACGCATCGTCAGTGCCACAATCTTTGCCTTGCTGATTGGTTGTGCGGGATGGGCGTTAATGCGCGATCCTTACACCATCCAATTTACTCGCCTTGAATCGCCAAGCTTAGCAGCCCCGTTTGGTGCCGATGCGGTCGGGCGAGATCTGCTTGCTCGTGTTGGCGGGGGTATGATGTCGACAATCAAAATGGGCATCATCGCGACGTTCCTAAGTTTGGTGATTGGTTTGCTGCTCGGCTTTGTGACTCGTTATAGCCAAGGCTTAATTGAGATCACCAAAGGTGTGCCATACATTGTGGCGGGTCTGCTGATCGCTGGTCTAACGGGAATGAACCCAAACAGTGCCTTGATTGCGATTGTTATGGTGTCATGGGCACCATTAGCGGCGCACTGTGCGAGCTTGTTGATGGAAGCCAAAGCGCTGCCTTACACGCATCTTGCGCCCATTTGGGGAACCAGTCAGTGGCGAGTACTTCGTTACTACTTGTTGCCTTATGTGCTGCCGCCATTGATTCGTCACGCGTTTCTGCGTTTGCCATACATTACGCTCAGCCTGACGTCTCTGAGTTTTATCGGACTTGGCGTTAAGCCGCCAGAACCTGAGTGGGGCTTATTGATTGCTGAAAACTTGCCTTACATAGAGCGCTCACCATTGGGTGTCTTGCTACCAATCTCAGGCTTAGTTTTGATGGCAATTGCGGTGAATTTGACTTTTGATGACAAGTGACGAGCAGCGATAAAGCGAAGTGAGCTTCCATATCCAGATGTAATCAGTAATTTGGTAATTTAGAAAACAAAAGGATGTGTTTTCTGCCAGAAAGTACACAGCACGGTCTACGTATATTGGAAGCACCTATAAATTAACGAGTATAAAAGTTACGCGAACTCAGATGTTTAGGTAGTATTACTCTTTATACACACGTAATCCTTTATCCGTTAATTCTTGAGTGACCACTTCGGATAGGTTTCGATCGGTAATAATTCCGTCCAATTGCTCGATGTCTAATGCATGAAAGCTCGCTATCTGACCGTATTTAGTTGAGTCTGAGATCAGATAATTGGTTTGTGCCGCCTTGATGATTGCTTTTTTAACGAGAACTTTATTTTCATTAGGTGTTGATAAGCCTTTCAAGCTCCAAGATGAAGTCGAAATAAAGGCGATATCAATATTTAGCCCATTCAAGAACTCTGCGACTTTTCCACCAATGGTGGATTGGTTCTCGCGGTCAATTTTTCCCCCTGTGTGGTAAAGCTCACATTCACTGTGCGTCATAAGGAAAGCAGCAATAGAGAAGTCATTGGTGATCACTAAAAGATCATTACGATTTGCTATTTGATGGGCGATTTCTAGAGAGGTTGTTCCCGCATCCAAGTAAATCGTAGCGTCTTGACCAATTAACGTAGCCGCCAGCTTACCAATTTGAATCTTTTCATCCGCTTGTTGCTCGACCTTCGCATCATGGGAAAGTTCGGAATGTAGAGCTTGAGCGAGTTGCACTCCACCAGAAACAGAAACGACTTTACCTGAGGATTCAAGCTTCACGATATCACGACGAATGGTCATATGTGATACGCCAAGGTGGTCGGTTAAATCTGAAATGCTTAACACTTCTTGATGTGATAACAGGGATAATATGGTTCTTTGACGTTCTGCTGGGATCATAGTTTCACTTCTATATTCTTGTTTTTCAGTATCCTACCAATCTTTTCATTTGTTGTGAATATCTGTGAATTATGTTCTCAACGTTGTAAGAACAGCCTTCGCTTGTGTTAACTGCTCGGAATATCTCTGCCCATAAAGAGGTATATATCACGACATTGTTAATTTGTGTGAAAAAATGTGATTCAAAGCGAGGTCTTAGTATTAATCTTCACATATAATCACATCAACCAAACAAGAATTAACAAAGTTTAATAGACCAGAAGGCATTGTTTTTATGAGTGAAGTTCAATCTGTAGGTGTTATCGGTTTAGGCTCTATGGGAATGGGCGCCGCAAAGTCATGTGTGCGTGCAGGCCTAGATGTCTATGGTTTCGATTTAAATTCTCAAGCGCTTGAAGAGTTAGGTTCATTCGGTGCAAAAGCTGTTTCTACAAATGCAGTTGAGTTTGCAGATAAGCTTGATTCGGTTCTAGTTCTTGTTGTGAACGCAGCTCAAGTTAACACGGTCTTGTTCAAAACCGGTCTTGCTACAGCGCTTAAGCCGAATACGCCAGTAATGGTTTCAGCAACCATCTCAGCAGAAGACGCAAAACAAATTGAAGCGAAATTGGCAGAACACAATCTTGTGATGCTTGATGCACCGGTATCTGGTGGTGCTGCAAAAGCAGAATTAGGTGAGATGACTATTATGGCGTCGGGAGCGCAAAGCACATTTGATGCACTTGAACCAGTACTCAACGCAACGGCAGCTAAAGTCTACAACATCGGTGAAGCGATTGGCCTAGGCGCAACTGTGAAGATTATCCACCAATTGCTAGCAGGTGTTCATATCGCAGCTGGTGCTGAAGCAATGGCATTAGCGGCACGTGCAAACATTCCTCTTGACCTGATGTACGACGTGGTGACGAATGCAGCGGGTAACTCTTGGATGTTTGAGAACCGCATGAAGCATGTAGTTGATGGTGACTACTCCCCTAAATCTATGGTCGACATCTTTGTGAAAGATTTAAACCTCGTATCGGACACAGCAAAAGATCTCAAATTTCCACTTCCTCTATCAAGCACAGCACTAAACATGTTTTTGAGTGCAAGCAATGCTGGTTTTGGGCAGGAGGACGACAGTGCCGTTATCAAGATTTTTGATGGTATTGAGCTTCCAGGTGTAGAAAACAAACAGAAATAAGCGCACGTAAAACGGAGAAAAAATGATGTTATTAGGCGTTATCGCAGACGACTTTACTGGCGCAACAGACATCGCAGGTTTTCTTGTAGAAAACGGCATGCGCACAGTTCAGCTTAACGGTATTCCAAAAGAAGAGATTGATGTAAACGCAGATGCGGTCGTGATCAGTCTTAAATCTCGCTCTTGTCCTGTAGATGAGGCAATCGAGGATTCAGTAGCAGCGCTTAAGTGGCTGCAAGCAAATGGCTGTCAGCAGTTTTACTTCAAGTACTGCTCAACGTTTGACAGCACAGCAGAAGGTAACATTGGTCCTGTAACGGATGCACTGCTTGCAGAGCTAGGTGAAGCGTTCACCATTGTATGCCCATCATTACCAGTGAATGGTCGCACAGTTTTCAACGGCCATCTATTTGTATTCCAAGACTTGCTAAGCGACTCAGGTATGCGTAATCACCCTGTGACACCAATGACTGATTCAAGCCTAGTTCGTATGATGGATGCTCAATCTCAAGGCAAATCTGGCCTGGTGAACTTCCAAATAATTGAACAAGGTCCAAAAGCGGTAATTGAGCGCTTTGAAGAGCTAAAAGTACAAGGCAACCGCTACGCAGTGGTTGATGCATTCAATGCAGAGCATCTCGTCACACTTGGCCAAGCAGCGAAGTCTCTAAAACTGGTAACTGGTGGTTCTGGTTTGGCTGCGGGTATTGCTAAGAACTGGATAGAGAACCTTGAAGATCAAAGTGATGCGAAGCAAGAGGGGAACCCTAAAAAGGCACCAACCGTTGTGTTATCTGGATCTTGTTCTGTCATGACCAACCAACAGGTCGCTGTTTACAAAGAAAAAGCGCCACACTTTGCTATTGATGTGAAGGCGTGTCTGACGGAAGAAGACTACTCAAATCAAGTGTTTGATTGGGTCATGACCAACATCGAAAGCGAGTTCGCACCACTGGTTTACGCAACCGCAGATGCAACGGCGTTAAAAGCGATTCAACAAGAGTTTGGCGCGCATGCTTCAAGTCACGCGGTTGAACAGTTCTTTAGCCAACTTGCAGTTAAACTTCAGCAGCACGGTGTGAAAAATTTCATCGTTGCGGGTGGGGAAACCTCAGGGGTTGTAACCCAAAGCCTAGCCGTAAAAGGTTTTCATATCGGTCCTCAAATCGCACCTGGTGTACCTTGGGTGAAGTCACTTGAAGGCGAGCTTTCTTTGGCTCTGAAATCGGGCAACTTCGGCGATGAACACTTCTTTGCCAAAGCACAGTCGTTTTTTGAATAGGTGAGGTTGTGATGAATAAAGAATTGATGACAGAACAACAACTGCGAGAGCAAATGGTCACTATGGCTCGCTCTATGTTTGAACGTGGCTATGCGACTGGCGGCGCTGGCAACCTTTCTCTAAAGCTGCCTAATGGACACTTTCTGGCAACGCCAACTGGTTCCTCGTTCGGCCGCTTGATTGCTGAAGAGCTTTCGGTTGTGGATATTGATGGCAACCATATCTCTGGTGAAAAGCCATCAAAAGAAGTCGCTTTTCATCTGGCGATTTATCGAAATAACTCAAAGTGTAATGCGATTGTGCATCTGCATTCTACTTACTTGACGGCGCTTTCTTGTCTTGAAGGTCTAGATCGCGAGAATGCCATCAAAGCTTTCACACCTTACTTTGTAATGCGCATTGGCGAACTGCCAGTGATTCCGTACCTGCGCCCGGGCGACCCTCAGATTGCTGAAGAACTTGCGCAGCGGGCTAGTGACTACAGAGCTTTCCTCCTGGCGAACCATGGTCCAGTGATCACGGGTACGGACTTTGAAGATGCAGTGGATAACGCAGAAGAGCTAGAAGAGACAGCGAAGCTAGCGTTCATTCTTAAAGACAGCAACATCCGCTACTTAACGGATACTGAGATTCAAGACCTAAAAGGGAGAGGTAAGTAATGGCTAAATTCGCGGCAAATCTGACAATGTTATTCACAGAAGTTCCTTTTCTAGATCGTTTCGAAAAAGCACACCAAGCGGGCTTCAAAGCGGTGGAATACCTTTTCCCATACGCATTCGAAGCGCAAGAACTAGCAAGCAAGATACAGCAGTTTGGTTTTGAGCAAGCGTTATTCAACATGCCTCCAGGTGATTGGGATGCAGGTGAACGAGGTTTTGCAGCTATTCCGGGGCGTGAGGATGAATTTAAAACGAGCGTCGAGACTGCGCTGATGTACGCCAAGGCACTGAACTGTAAAAAGGTTCACGCTATGTCTGGCATTGTTGATTCACGCTTCACTCGTGATCAGCATATTGAAACCTTTATCTCAAACATTCGTTATGCAGCGGATAAGTTTGCCGAACATGGTGTTGAGCTGATGATTGAGCCACTCAACAATCGTGATGTACCGAACTACTTTGTTGTACATCAACGTGAAGCGGTGGAACTCATCAAACAAGTGGCTCGTCCAAACGTGAAATTGCAGCTCGATCTCTATCACGCACAAATTATGGACGGTGATCTGAGTACGTTGATTCGCGATGTGGCGCCATACACAGGCCATATTCAAATTGCTTCTGTGCCTGAAAGGCACGAACCATCGGAAGGCGAACTGAATTACCCACACCTATTCAATGTTTTGGATGACTCTGGTTACCAAGGCTGGATCGGTTGTGAATACAACCCAAGGCATAGCACGCAGCTGGGCCTTAGTTGGGTTAAACCATACCTATAACAATTTTAATTTCTATCCATAAATAACTTGAAACCAATTACAAAAACAAAGGGTCGTGACTATGAATATTATCATAACTGGAGGGGCGGGTTTTCTCGGAACCCTACTTGCCAAATCACTACTAAAAGAAAACAAAGCTGAAAGTATTACTATTGTCGACATTCAAAAGTCGCGCTTAGAGGGCATTGATGACCGAGTCGTTTCTTTAGTCATGGATATGACAAAGCGAGAAAATATAGACCAAGTTATTACTGCCGAAACGACACACATTTTTCATTTAGCGGCAATTGTATCGAGCCATGCTGAGCAAGATTTTGATTTAGGCGTAGCTGTAAACCTGACGACCACACAGTTATTGCTTGAGCGTTGCCGTAAAGTAAACCCTAATATTCGTTTTACGTTTGCTTCATCTTTAGCTGTCTTTGGTGGTGATCTTCCGGAAACGATTACACCAATAACAGCACTTCATCCTCAGTCATCCTACGGGACGCAAAAAGCTATAGGTGAGTTATTGGTGAACGACTATGCCCGTAAAGGCTTTGTTAAAGCTGTATCCGTACGTTTACCGACTATTTGTATTCGCCCTGGGAAACCAAACCTTGCCGCTAGCTCTTTCGTAAGCGGAATTATTCGTGAGCCTTTGAATGCTCAAGAATCAAATTGTCCTGTAGACCCTACGCTAAAACTTTGGATATCGAGCCCGTCTAGAGTAGTGGACAATATTCAATATGCAGGGCTAATGCCTTATGAGCAGTTAAATAATCTGTCCTATAGAACGCTTAATTTACCTGGTATTCAAACTACACCAGCTGAGATGATTCAAACAATGGACACTCTAATGGGTAAACAACTTTCTAATTATATTACTTATGAGCATGATGCGGGTATTGATCGTATTGTGAGTAGTTGGCCACAAAAAATTGATTGTACTAAAGAACTGGAGCTTGGATTTAAAGCAGACAGTAATTTCAAGGATGTATTACAACAATTTATTTCTGTTAACAATATGGAGATTGTCTAATGTTACCAACCTCAGTAATTGGACTAATAGTAGCCGTATCAGTCCTTGTTTTTCTTGTATTACGTACAAAAGTACATGTGTTAATTGCGATGTTAATTGCGGCATGTATCGCAGGTATTATTGGTGGGTTAAGTGTTGACGACACGATTGCGACCGTTAGCAAAGGATTTGGTGGAACATTAGGCGGTATAGGGATTGTCATCGGTCTCGGCGTTATGATGGGGGCTATTTTAGAGGCTTCTGGAGCAGGAGAAAGTATTGCCTATAATTTTATAAAGTGGTTAGGAAAAAAGAAAGAAGAGGCCGCTCTTGCTGTAACTGGCTATATTGTTAGCATCCCAATCTTTGTGGATAGCGCGCTTATCATTCTTTATCCAATTGCGAAGTCTTTGTCAAAAACGTCCAATCGCTCGATTTTAACGCTTACGGTTGCTCTGGCGGGCGGCTTGGTCGTAGCGCATCACGCTATTCCGCCGACTCCAGGGCCTTTGGGCGTTGCTGGTATCTTTGGTGTCGATCTTGCCAGCATGTTAGGTTTTGGTTTGATGATCGCAGCGCCTTGTGTCATGGGTATTGTTTGGTATGCAAGATGGTTAGAAAAGCAGTTTCCTGAATTCATTCCAACCGAACATTTCTCGAAGCCTAGTGAGCAACTGATTACTGATCACAAAGAGTACATTGCAAGTAAAGAAGCGAAAGACCTACCATCTTTAAGTAAATCTATCGCTCCAATTATTATCCCTATTTTACTTATACTTGCGAAATCAGTGATGGGTTTATTAGAGGGGACTTTCGGTTTCGAAGGGCTGACTGCAACAACATTTGGTCAATTTATCGCTTTTATCGGCAGCCCTACTATTGCACTATCAATAGCGACGTTATTAGCGGTTTACACATTGGGTAATAACCTTACCAAAGAAGAAGCGAATGAAAAGATGGAACAAGGAATCTCCACTTGTGGCATCATTTTGTTAGTAACAGGAGCTGGTGGCGCGTTAGGTGCCGTATTGCGTGAAACGGGTGCGGGCGCAGAGATTGCTAACCAAGTTGCAGGGCTTCCTATTTCTGCGGTTATGATTCCATTTATTATCGCGACGTTAGTTCGTATTATTCAGGGATCTGGTACAGTCTCCATGATAACCGCTGCTTCTATATCTGCCCCAGTTTTAGTAAATATTCCTGACGTTAACCTTTTATTCGCAGCGACGGCAGCTACGATGGGATCTCTATTTGCTGGCTACTTTAATGACTCGCTATTCCATATTGTTAATCGATTAATGGGGGTGACTGAGGTTAAGAAACAACTCATTATTTGGACTATTCCAACAACAATTGCTTGGGCTATTGGTGGTTCATTAGTCATGATTCTTAACTTATTCTTCGGATCTCATGGTTCAATCTTTGATCCCGTGTTACCACTTGCTGTACTTTTGGGATGTGTCGCATTTACAAAATCTTACAGCGCTAAGCACGTCGAATTACAAGAGGTATAAAGGTTTATTTGTACTCTTCCATAAAGTAAAAGCCTATCACAACATGTATTTTTATCAGATGGTTTAGAGATTGTTAATAATATGAACGGCCCTATGTTTGGGCCGTTTTAGTTCTTATAAATAAACTATTTAACTCGAACCGATATAGGTTCCATTTTCAACTTAATCAATATGAAATGGAATTGTTATTTCCCGCTTAGTAAGCGATTACCTATAAAGGATCTATTCGAGTTTAACCCTAGTGACTTTACTCTAGCGAAGTAGGGTTACTTTATATAAGAGTCCAGTACTTTTAATACGACTTCCATATCTTTTTCACGTTGAGTTTTGTCTTCCTCAAGTACAACGTGCTCAATTAAGTGACCTTTAATTACTTCTCGCATCAAACCATTTACTGCTCCCCGAATAGCGGCAATCTGCTGCAACACATCTTGGCATTCATGCTCTTCTTCCAGCATTTTTTTAAGTCCATTCACCTGACCCTGTATTTTACTGACTCGAGTGTTGAGCTTCTTTTGATCTCTGGTTGTATGCGACATGTCTTATCTTCTTTAAGTTACGGGCCGAGTTATTCTAACTGATAATGTAGCACTCAATTTATACTGGGGGGTAGTATTTAATACTAGGGGGGAGTATAGTTTGCGATAAATTAGAATCAACAACAGAGAACAACAATGGATTTTGTCGCGTTACTACAACAAGGTAATGGGTGGTTCTTTATTCCCAGTGCCATTTTGCTTGGCGCTTTGCATGGTTTAGAACCTGGGCACTCTAAAACGATGATGGCGGCGTTCATTGTCGCTGTGAAAGGAACGGTCAAACAAGCCGTGATGCTGGGTTTAGCTGCCACACTTTCTCACACTGCAATTGTATGGTTAATCGCTGTTGGCGGGATGTATATTAGCCAGAAATTCACCGCTGAAGCGGCTGAACCATGGATGCAACTTATCTCTGGGGTCATTATCGTGACAACCGGCGTATGGATGTTTTGGCGGACATGGAGCGATGAGCGAGCTTGGAACAAAGCTCAGGATCATGCTCGCGATTGGACGACGCAAGTTGTGGATACAGGACATGGGCATGTTTCGCTTTCGATTACAGAGGAAGGGGAGCATCACCGTTTCCAGTTGCGAACACTCAGCGGTAAACCTTTAACTGCTGAAGGTATCAAGGTTTCGGTATCGAGTGATGGTTATCAACCTTCTGATATCTATCACTTTATAGAGCGTGATGGATACTTGGAATCGGCGTCTTGCATTGAAGTCTCTAATGGACTTTCTGTCACTTTGATCATCGGGCACCATGATCATACCCATGACTTTGATGTGCATTTCCGTCCTGGTTCTCATTTAGAAAGCGAAGATAAGGAATATCAAGATGCTCACGAGCGCGCTCACGCTTTAGACATTCAAAAGCGCTTTGAGAATCGAGACGTGACGAATGGGCAAATTCTGCTGTTTGGATTAACGGGCGGTTTGATTCCATGCCCTGCTGCGGTAACGGTTTTGCTTATCTGTTTGCAGCTTAAGGCAATGACTCTTGGTGCGACTTTAGTTGTGTCATTCAGTATTGGCTTAGCCTTGACTCTGGTTGCTGTTGGCGTTGTGGCAGCAGTGGGCGTGCAAAAAGCGACATCTAAATGGAGCGGTTTGAATGATGTTGCACGTCGAGCTCCCTACTTATCGGGCGTCTTGATCAGTGCAGTTGGTTTATACATGGGTATGCATGGATACATATCGCTGACGAGTTAAACTCTGTGGTAAAGATTCTTTTCCTTTCTTTTTGCATGGGTAATGGCTTCATGCCTTGGTTTGCATATTTTGCTGCCGATTCTTGATTGAGAATCACTCGATCTGACATCGCTGCCATATCTACAAACCAAGTCATTCTCGCTTCACCAAGCATCTCGGATTACAACCGCTGCAATTGTGGCTCTAATATCTGAATCTGAGATACTAAATGATAAAACGGGAGCACTGACCACAGCGCTCCCGACGGCAAAACGCTAATTAGAACTCTTTTCTTTAATGTTCGATACCAATTTGGTCGCATAGTTAAATTTAACTATGCAAACGTTTCCTTTTGCGTACTCGTCCCTTCGCCAAACCTCGTAGAAATGTGACGTTTTGAAGACTTTTTTTCCTTCTGTCTAAAGTAATCGGGAACCAAGCAGATACATAGTTATAAAGTTATGTCTTGCTCTGCCAAACAGACCCAAAATGCAGTTTGGTTGGTTTTGGAGAAGAAAGGCTTAGCGCTCGATTAATGAGCATCAATTGAATTGTATTGAGACAATTATAATGAAAAGAATCATCTTATTAGCAGTCTGCGCCATGTTTGGTATTGCTGTCGTGGCGAGTATGGCATCAACGTACCTAATTTCGAGTCAGAAAATCGATGACATCATCTTAAACAAATCCCAAGTTCAAGCTGAGTTTCTAGCGGGAAATGCGAGTTATATTTTGGAGAACTCAGCCAATCCAATGCAAGATTTACAATCGCTTGTTGAGGGGCTGAAACAACGTTCAGACGTGAGCTATGCCGTTGTAATTGACCGTAACGTAACGGCAGTAGCCCACAGTGATAAGCACAAGCTGAACAAAACCTATAACGATGAATATACTGTTGAAGGCGCGACGAGAGGTGTTCAACAGTACTCAAAGTGGTATGCCGATGTCCAGAAAGTATGGGTGTTTGACATCATGGCACCAATTTATGTGGATGGTCAGTTATACGGTACTTTTGATATTGGTATTCCTATTACCGAAGTGAGCCAAGCGACGAATGGAATTATTACTTACCAGTTGATCTCTATGGTGGCGATCTTCGTTATGTGTGTTTTGATTCTGTCACTTCTGCTAAATAAACTGATGAGACCGCTTTCTGCGCTTAAAGACGCTCTACAAGACATCTCAAAAGGAGACGGAGACTTAACCGTTCGTTTGCCAGCGAAAGGTAATGACGAAGTCGCGCAAATTTCTTCTGCTTTCAACGTTTTTGTTGGGAAAGTACATGAGATTATTACACAAGTTGTAAATACTGGTGTGGAGCTTAATAGTTCAGCTGTCGCTTTGCGTGGGCAATCTCAACAAGCGCTCACAAGAGGGCAAGAGCAGAACGAGCAAACCATGCTGGTTGTTACATCCATGAACGAAATGATTGCGACGGTCAATGAAATTGCCTCCAATGCTGCCGGAGCGGCAAATGCTGCGAGTGCAGCAAGTAATGAAGCGCAAGATGGCTACACGACGCTAGAAAGAACCAAAACGGCGATGACTAATCTTGAAAACGAGATGAACAGCACTTCCAACATTATCGTGAGTCTTGCTGAAAATACTCAGTCGATTGGTAGTATTCTAGAGGTGATTAGAGGTATTTCGGAGCAAACCAATCTATTGGCTCTCAATGCGGCTATCGAAGCGGCACGCGCTGGTGATGCCGGCCGAGGTTTTGCAGTAGTTGCTGATGAAGTTCGCAACCTAGCGACTAAAACGGCTCATTCTACCGATGAAATTGACAATATGATTCACCAGCTACAAACTGAAGCTCAAAGTGCGGTGAATTCAATGAGTAATAGTAAGACTCTTATTGAAGAAGGAACGGCAGAAACTGAGTTAGCTCGACAGGCTTTAGAAGCAATAGCTGCACAAGTGACGACTATTTCAGATATCAATACTCAAGTAGCAACCGCAACAGAACAGCAATCAACGGTAGCAAACGAAATTAATATGAACATGGATACCGTCAGCCACTCAGTGAAAAGTGCGCTAACAGCGAGTGAGCAACTAGAAGCATCAAGTCAACAACTCGCGGAGCTATCGCGAACACTCGATCGTCACGTGGGAGCGTTTAGAATCTAAACGCCAACTGACCCTCTTTAATAAAAAGCCAGTAAATGTTAATTGCTGGCTTTTTTATTTGAAAAAATCGAGTCTCAAATCGCTTAGCGGTGTCTGTCCTTTCTAGACGATAAAACAAAATATGATAAATTAGTTGAGTAAAGCTTAGCTAAGCGTTAAGTTTCGCATTTTGCTTTAAATGTTCAACAAACATAGATATTTTCTTAGCTACATGTTTTCTAGACGAGTAAAAGGCGTAAAGCACTAAATCCTCAGGTTCGTACTCTAGAGTGACGATTTCTAGCTCACCATTTTTGATCTCATTTTGGCATGACTCAATTGGCAATATTGCGTATCCAAGCCCTGATAACGCGCCATATCTGGCGAGATGACCGCTGTTTACTTTGAATGAAGATTGCACAGTTTGAGTAATATGGCCCCCAACAGGGTTTCTGAATACCCATGGTGCACCATTTACTGCGGTAAGCGTCGTGATGCAGGGAACATGACTTAGATCCGTAATTTTGTAAGGGGTGGCGTATTTCTCAATTAGTTGAGGCGCGGCTAAAATGGCACTGGGCCAGCGTTTTATCTCTCTCGCCACCCAGTTACTGTCTGACAAAGTCCCTCTATGAAAACTCAAAATGACATCAAAGCTATCAATAACATCATCTTTAGGGTTTAGCGTTGTATCGCAAGACAAAGAGATTGACGGGTATTGCGTGCAAAAGGTGACAACCGCTTTGGCCAGTACAGGTGTGTCTGGCATAAGAATTCGCAGTTCCCCTGTTACCGTGTGTGAGTGGCGCGTTACCGTTTCTAGTGCGGCGTTGAGTTGCTCCAATAACGGACGAGTGCTGCTATAGAGCTCTTCTCCAGCCTCGGTAGGCGTCATTCGCCTTGTTGTTCTATTGAACAACCTAATGTTTAACTTTTCTTCAAGCAGGGCAATGTGTCGGCTGACATTTGATGTTGGTATATTCAAACACTCAGCGGCTCGCTTAAAGCTGTTGTTCTCATAAACACAGTGAAAACTTTTTAACCAGATTTGGTCAACGTTATCAAACATTTCATTATCCCATCTTATTGGATTATCAAGCCAGCATATCGCACTTTATCCCTGTACTAAGTTACATACAATTTTATTTACAAGTTTAAGCGAACAAACAACGAGATATCGCGCTAGAACGTAATCAATAGTGGTGAATTTATGAGCTGGTTAGAACGGTTATTTGAGAATAAAAATATAATAGGTTCGCGCAAAGCGTCTATCCCTGAGGGCGTTTGGACAAAGTGTCCTGAGTGTGAACAAATACTTTATCGTGCCGCGTTAAAAGAAAATTTGGAAGTATGCCCTAAATGCTCATATCACATGAGAATGGCTGCGCGTCAAAGGTTGATCTCTTTTCTGGACCATGGAACACAACAAGAGTTGGCAAGTGAGTTGGAGCCACAAGATATTTTGGGTTTTAAAGACTTAAAGCGATATAAAGAGCGAATTGCTTTAGCGCAGAAAACGACTGGAGAAAAAGATGCGTTGGTGGTGATGCAGGGCAAGTTATTGGGGCTGCCTGTTGTTGCGTGTGCATTCGAATTCTCTTTCATGGCAGGCTCGATGGGCGCAGTGGTTGGCGAGAAGTTTGTCCGAGCAATTGAAAGCGCAATTAATACAAAATCTGGGTTAGTATGTTTTTCCGCTTGCGGAGGGGCGCGCATGCAAGAGTCTTTGGTGGCACTAATGCAAATGTCAAAAACCAGCGCCGCGTTAAACCACTTATCTGAGCACAGATTACCCTATATCTCAGTATTGACGGACCAAACTTATGGTGGCGTCTCGGCGAGTTTAGCCATGTTAGGAGACATCAATATTGGTGAACCTAAAGCAAGTATTGGCTTTGCGGGAAGACGTGTCATTGAGCAAACGGTACGTGAAAAGTTACCAGACGAGTTTCAGCGAAGTGAATTTTTACTAGCGCATGGTGCGCTAGATATGATTGTCGATAGACGTGAAATGCGCGATCGCGTTGGCCGCTTACTGGCTAAGTTAACCAACGCGAGGGTGGTCTCAGAATAGGTTATATTAAAGTTAGACTTAGTACTTGCGTTTATTGAGCCGTAATCATTACAAACCGTTCATTTTGCCCCCATCTTGGTTCCGCATTCATTAGGCTGAGATCCAACGCCGTTTGGTATGGGTCAACAGCAAAATGGTCGCTTACTAACCCCCAGAGCATCCAGTTGATTGCGGTTTCATTCTCGGTAAGCTCTTCGAGTGGCGCTTGGAGGAAAAAGTACTCATCTTCGCCATCGTAACCGAGCCGATCATAGATAATGTTGCGTAGCTCTCGATCCAAATCATGTTGGAGGTTGATTGAGTCGTACAGTTGCTCTTCTGTTGGGCCATTCTCATGGTGATAAACATTGCGTTTTGACTCTTTGTGTAAAGTACCTGCGCCAGTTTCAATGCTTACTTTCTTTTGCGAGTGTTGCTCAAGAACTTGAATGATTTCATCCTCTAGTTGATCGAGTTTACTCAGCAAAACTTGATTGTTTATGTCACCAGCGGGGGAGGCCATCGTTTGGAAGGCTTTCACTCTCTCGTAGACTGCTTTCCCGTGAGGAAGGGCTGCAAAACACTGTTCTTGGAGCGCTTCATTGGCTTGCCAAATGCCCGAGTAGAGCTCGTAATCATGTGTATATGGTTGAAGCTCTTCAGTATCTTCCCCTAATAATTCTCGCCAGCGCTTTTGCCACTGTTCTTCTTTTGCGTGTTTTACACGCGCGTATTGCTTAACCCAGCGGTTACGAAGTTTTACCCCAAAAATGGCAAGTCCCCATGGAGCGAGCAAATAAAAATAATAGTGAGAAGAGTTATCCCAAAAGTAACCGTAAACGTAAACACCAAAAGCAAGCACCCAAGTTCCAATAGTACAAGCAATAACCCCGGACATTATTGATGATTGGCGCTTTGTTTCTCTTAATGTATTACCTTCAGCACATAACCAAAAAATGCCGCCAAAAACAAAGGCAAACGTTGTCATGAAGTAGGCAATCCCCGCTCCCAAAAATCCCCAAAGTGACATGTATTATCCCTAGCCAAATATCTGCTTTATTCACTCATCAATGACTGGAGGAGTAAATGTGTTTGATTTGGCGGAGAATTTACCATTAATGCCAACCTTTTGATATGCACTCTATGACTTATTGGGAATGAGTCACAAATAAAAATAGATGGTATCAAGCATCAAAATTTAATTTAGAACCTTTGATTGTCGTGAACTCTATCTGGAAGAGTTAAGGGGGGCGTTTAAGGGCAATTTTCCTCATAAAGTCGTTATTTAGAAAAAGGTAAATTAATGTTTTTATTGATAATTGTGAGTTTTTTGGGAGTGGGATTGCTCCCATTTAATTAGAGTAAAAGACCTATTTTTGGGAGCGGTTTCATAAATTTTATGACACTGATTTCACTGTTTGAGCTGTAAAGAATATAAACCCCCACTCAATGTATGTTAATAATCAATGAGTGTTGTTATGTCTCATATCCGTTTTTTCCCGCGCCATCGTTTGGCGCTTGCTTGTATGCTAGCGAGTGTGTCTGGCTTCTCTTTTGCACAAAATCAGTGTGCTGTTGCTGATTTACAACAATCGCGAGATCTGGCTACTGCCGTTTCTGGTGCTGAGTATGATTGCTACCACGCTTGGTTTTCAGCACCTTCAGAAACGCTGAATGATATCTATAGTGAAGCGAGCCTAAGCCGTATCCAAGTCGCGCTGGATCAAGAAATCGCTCGCTATCGTGGTGAAGCAGATCAAGCTCGTATTCTAGAGAACCTAGGCGAATTTATTCGAGCGGCCTACTACGTTCGCTACAACGCTGGTACTGGTACACCCGAGTTTTCGCAAGCGTTGAGTCAGCGTTTTGCTCAGTCGACGAACCTATTCCTAAACAACCCTCATGCTTTGGATCAAGGTCGTGAACAAGTTGGTGCAATGAAGAGCCTGACTTTGATGGTTGATAACGTTAAGCAGTTGCCGCTGACCATGGATAGCATGATGGCCGCGTTGATGCACTTTAATCGTGAAACCGCGCAGGACACGCAATGGGTCGATGGTTTAAACAACTTGTTCCGCTCTATGGCAGGCCATGCGGCGAACGATGCGTTCTACCGATACATGGCAAACAATACACACCATATTGATACGTTGGTGAAATTCGCATCTGATAATGCTTGGGCATTAGATACGGATGCAAGCTTTATCGTTTTCAATGCATTACGTGAAACTGGTCGTTTGCTCGCGAGCCCAGATCAGGAGACCAAACGCAAAGCATTGGCAGTAATGCAACAGGTGATGCAGCGTTATCCACTGGGTAGTGAGCATGACAAACTATGGCTTGCTGCCGTTGAAATGATGAGCTACTACGCACCAGAAGGCCTAAATGGTCTGAATATTGAGCAAGCCAAGCAAGATTTAGCTGCACGTGTAATGCCAAATCGTTTTGAATGTCAGGGACCTGCCATTATTCGCTCTGAGGATCTGACCGATGCTCAAGCAGCGAAAGCGTGTGAAGTGCTAGCGGCAAAAGAAGCCGACTTCCATCGAGTTGCGAATACGGGTAATCAACCTGTCGCTGATGATTTGAATGATCGTGTTGAAGTGGCGGTATTCGCGAGTAACACTAGTTACGTTGATTACTCTTCATTCCTATTTGGTAATACAACGGACAACGGTGGTCAGTACCTAGAAGGTGACCCTTCAAAAGCGGACAATACTGCGCGTTTCGTCGCTTATCGCTACGCGAATGGTGAAGATCTCTCTATCTTGAACCTAGAACATGAATACACGCACTATTTAGATGCACGATTTAACCAATACGGTTCGTTCAGCGATAACTTGGCTCATGGTCATATTGTTTGGTGGCTAGAAGGTTTTGCTGAATACATGCATTACAAGCAAGGTTACCAAGCTGCGATTGAGCTGATTGCAGATGGTAAACTGAGCCTTTCCACTGTGTTTGATACCACGTACTCTCACGATACCAATCGTATCTATCGTTGGGGTTATCTAGCTGTTCGATTCATGTTAGAAAATCATCCACAAGACGTCGAAAGCTTGTTGGCATTGTCGCGCTCTGGCCAGTTCGAACAATGGGCACAGCAGGTGACGTCTTTAGGTCAACAATACGATGCTGAGTTTGAACGTTGGTTGGACACATTAAAAGTGGAACCTGAGCAACCTGATACAGACCCAGAAGAGCCAACAGAACCAACAAGCCCTGAAGCACAAGTGACTGAATTGACGGCGAACCAAAGCCTTCAGCTCAGTGGCGAAGCATACAGCGAAAAACTGTTCTACGTTGATGTTCCAGCCAACACCGTTAACTTCAATGTATCTATTGAGGGTGCGGGTGATGCGGATCTTTACATGAGCTACAACAAAGTCGCGCATTACTATGATTTCGAAATGAGTCATTATGCTGATGGCAGCAATGAAGAGATTGTGTTTGAACCAGAGCAAGATGGTTACGTTAAAGCGGGTCGTTACTACATCAGCTTAACTGGACGTGATAGCTATGACTCAGTGAATCTTGTGGCTGCGTTAGAAGTGGAAGCGCAAACACCGCCAACCCAAGTGCAAGATGATTTAGCACCTGTGGTATTAGAGTCTGGTGAAGCCAAAATGCTTACCGTTCACAAGCAGCGTTATGCAGCAGTTTATGTGCCTGAAGGTGTTGAAGAGGTTCGTGTATGGCTAACGGCTCACTCTCAAACTGGTAATGTCGATCTATACGCGAGTAGGGAGCATTGGCCTACAGTAGAGCAGCACGAGTATGCGTCCAACTATGCAGGCAGCAATGAATACCTTGCGATTCCTGTTACTGAAGCAGGGTACGTGCACTTCGCTCTTCAGGCTCCAGAGCAAGGCGATGACGTTGAAATGCTAGTGCACTTCAACTAAACAGGTTCGATTAACTAAAGTCGAGATAAAACGTCGCTGATACAGCGACGTTTTTGTTTATATCGGACACGATTATAAACAAACAGCGGCGAATGCTAGTTAATCGGCTGGTTTATCGAGTTATCAGTTGCCCTTTTTCTAAACGGCTTTAGGTTTGTATTGCAATTTACCGCGCACATAAACTTTTTTAGCGACGCGTTCTGTGACCTAGCTTCTGATTTGTGCTTCCCAAATGGATACAATATATATGCACCCCGTGCAATAAAGTGAAAAGGGAAAGACATGAAAACGCTTATTTATGAAACGTTGATTAGCCTTGCTAACCAAGAACCAGAACAACATGCAAGAATCCGACAAAATCTCTATGAACAGTTGGATCTGCCGTTCGATAAGCAGCTGGCTTTGTATTCTTGTGCCCTTGGTCCTGCAAGTTCAGGCAAGTTGGAGAGCAGTCAAGGCATTAACAACGCGGTAGATTGCGCGGTTAAACTGCTTGAAACTCCTGAGCGCTAATTCACTCGTTGTTTTAATCACGGCCCGAACCCCAAGGGCCGTTTTTAATTGCGGTTAAATTGATTTCAACGTCGTTATTACTCTGCTCTTTCCGCTAGCACTTCTTTGAATGCAAACATGCCGTTTAATGCCGCGGGAAAACCTGCGTAGACGGACATCTGCAAAATGATCTCTTTAATCTCATCCTCGCTACAGCCTACATTCAGCGCTGCATTTAAGTGCACTTTTAGTTGCGGCGCGCAATTCCCCATTGCCGTTAGCGCGGCGACGGTTGCGATTTCTCTCGATTTTAGGTCTAAGCCCGGGCGAGCATAAATATCGCCAAACGGATACTCAATGGTGTACTGAGCTAAATCTGGACAAATATCTTGTAAGGTTTCGATGACATTATGACCAGCGTCGCCATCAATTTGAGAGAGTAGTTCTAATCCTTTGTTAAAGCGTGATTGTTCCATCGGTATGTTCCTAGTGAATAAACGTAAACACACCTTAATCGTTAGAGTTAACTCTAAGTCAACGAACTTTTCCGCTTTTATACAAGGCAATTTTTTCTTCTAGAGCCGATAAGTGCTTTTTCTGTTGCTCAATGTGGCGTTTGAGGTTTTCTTGGTGTTGTTCTAACAGGGCTTGACGTTGTGGTACAGATTGAGAGCCGACTTCCCTTAATTTGGCATACTCTAGAATCTCTTCAAGTGGCATTGCAGTTTCTTTTAAACGCTTAACAAAGCTTATCCAGTTTAGATCTTTCGAACTATACATTCGATGTCCACTCGCGTTTCTATGGACATGTTTAAGTAAACCGATTTTTTCATAGTATCGAAGTGTATGAGCAGATAGCCCGACGAGGTCAGAAAATTCTTTGATATTCATTATTATCCTCCAAGGTAGAGCATACCCCATAGAGACAAGCTAAGTTTCGCATTTTGAAGTCATTTCGGGACAGATACAAACAGAAATCTTTAGTCTTTTAACGCTAGGTATGGTGATTTACTGGATTTTTGAAACGCGCCAAACGTGATCCATCTGCCAGTTTCGTTTTATTAACAATTGATTACTCAACGGGTTGGCTTGGCTATTTTTATCCTTTGGGCCTATTTTAGGGCGTACGTAGGTCTTATGTTGCATCTTTTTTGATTGATATTTTTGCTAAATAAAACAATGTCTTAGGTTTGTTCTGGGCTGTTTGGGGTGTATGTTGTGTGCCCGTTATTCACTCAGAACGATTTATCGCTGTGCAATGGATGAGTCGCTACGCCTTCGATTTCAGCCTTGAGTTAGTGCTAAAAGGGTGAGTGCCTCTGATGAATAGCTTTTATAATTTCGATTATTGAATTCACTCACAAAAAAATGCAAACAAGTAATCGTGAGTGGAAACGAGCAGGAGAACAACATGAGTGGCTCACAGGAAACACAATCATTCGGTGCAAACGTTATCTTACATGCGTTTGATTGGAAGTATGCTGACATTGCCCAACGAGCAAAAGAAATCCGCAAGCTTGGTTATGGCTCTGTGTTGGTTTCGCCACCAATGAAAAGCGCACACGATGAGCGCTGGTGGCAGCGTTATCAACCACAAGATTATCGTGTTATCGATAATGCCTTGGGTGATACCAAAGATTTTATTCATATGGTTCGTGAACTGGAGCAAGTTGGTGTGTGGGTTTATGCCGACGTAGTGTTTAACCATATGGCAAATGAGGCCCACCTTCGCAGAGACCTTCAGTACCCAAGACAAGAGGTCTTGGAGGAATACCAGAACGACAAACAGAAATATCAGTCGCTAGCGTTGTTTGGCGATCTATCTCAACCACTTTTTGATGAAGAGGACTTTGTTGAAGCATTCGGCATTAAAGACTGGAAAGATAAGTGGCAGGTTCAAAATGGACGTATCACAGGTGGGCCAACCGACCCTGGCTTGCCAACTCTTCGTGTTTGTGACCATGTCGTTGAGCAGCAACGAGCGTACCTAAAGGCGCTGAAAGCTATTGGTGTGAAAGGTTTTCGTATTGACGCTGCGAAACACATGACGTTAGAGCATCTTAAGCGTGTTTGGACAGACGACATCACGCGGGATGTGCATATATTTGGTGAAATTATTACCGATGGCGGTGCGACGGAAGAAGAGTATCAGCTGTTTCTTGAGCCGTATCTACAGGAAACTCGCCTAGGTGCGTACGATTTCCCTTTGTTCTCAACCATGTTTAAGGCGTTTGCTAAAAAGGGCAGCTTCAAGTCTCTGATTGATCCCTATTGTTTTGGTCAGGCTCTGTCCCCCGGTCGTGCGATTACATTTGCTATCACACATGATATTCCTAACAATGATGTCTTTCTTGATCTCATCATGGACGAGGAAAACGAATGGTTAGCTTATGCCTATATTCTAGGCCGAGATGGTGGTGTGCCGTTGATTTATACCGACTTAAACACCAGCGGTATTAAAGGTAAAAATGGTCAGCCAAGATGGCAAGGTGCATGGAGCGATCCGAGAATGGCAAAAATGATCCAGTTCCATAATATGACGCATGGCGAGCCGATGAGTGTTCTTGAAGGTAACGATGACATGCTCGTACTTAAGCGAGGTGACAAAGGTATTGTGGTGCTTAATAAATCGCAGCGTCAACAGTCTTTGACATTAAAAATCGATGGTAATTGGGTTGATTTGATGACAGAACAAATCATTCCAACTGACGGTAAGTTAATCGTACCATCTAAGTCGTCGATGTTACTTGTCGCGAACTAGAAGATGTACACACCGAGCTTAGCAACTTCGGTGTGTATGTTTTTCATCGTCATTCACGTTCTGCTGAAGTTCAATAGAAACTCAAACTCTCTCGTTTTTGCTAGAAATTTATGAGCACTCGTTAACGCAACATTCTGCTTTTAAAAAACCAATTACGTCATCTAAGCACTGATACTCTGCAACACAAAAAAGGGTTCTACCCTCGCGGCGCTGGGTGAGAAGACCAGCTGAAGCAAGGCTCGAGATATGATGAGAGAGAGTGGATGCTGGAATGCCAAGCTTTTCTTGTACGCCGCCTACCGCGATACCTTTGTATCCCGCTTTGACGACTTCTTTGTAAATACTTAAACGAGTCGGATGCCCTAACTCTTTTAGTGCTTTAGCAACGGCTTCAAGCTCCATACTGACCTCTAAAGAATGACCACAGTAATTTTGTTTCGATAATAGGGAAAGTCTCGGTAAATGCCAACTATTACGATCTCAGAACAGTTTAAATCAGATGAGATTCATACTGGCTCATGCCTTCATGACAACAATTGTCTGTTCTAATGAGACAGATCAATCTTCATTATTATTTCACGCCACGTTCAAAATCCCTCGTCTACACTCAATGTTGAGTTGTCAGTTGGCAGACCAAGGAGGCGGCCATGATTGCGGTTCATAGAGATTATTGTTTGTCTAACAGTTCGGAGTTACATGCCCACGTTAAAGTCAATCCTGTCGGTAAATTAGAAGTTGAGATTGTTGAACTTCAAGAGCGCCACACCACAGAGTTTGATGATTTGTCTTTTGAGAGTCGTGGGTGTGAAACTCGAATCTGTGGTAAAGAAGACACAACTCCGTGGCAGTTCAATCTTGCAGTTACTGATGCGTTAGAGCTTTCTCATTTAGTGGAAGAAGCAAACGAAGAGTATGAGATTTTAATGAATGATCTTATGTAATATCGAGAAGATCATTTTATTCTGCACGGCGTGTGGCTCTGTACTGAAAAAATAAAAACCTCCCAAGCGGGAGGTTTTTAATATGGAGTGCGTTATCGTTGGATAGGCTCTTCTCTTGGTGGTATTAGCTCTTGGACGTTATCTTCATTAAAGTCATCGGCGTAACCTTTAGGTGGCGGGGTCCAACCACGTTCTGACCGCGATAGTTTGTCATGACGATCTTTTTGCATCTCTTCCGCCATTTTCTCCTCTAACTGAATAAACAGTTGTCGGAAATTGTTGTCATAGCGTTCACCTTCAGAATCATCTTCCCAAGCTTTGTAGAGTATTTCTGACTTACGTGCTTCAACACGCTTATATGTCGCCTTCTGTTGTTCAACAAAGAAGGGGTGAATGCCAAGGGCTTTCATTGTGTGACCGCCCATCTCCAATGCAGAATGGTAGGTCTCTGATTCAATAATATCAGCCCCCGCTTGACGCAAAAGATAGCCATGTCCACGGTCAAAGGCACGTGCAATCACTGTTACTTTTGGGTACGTGTGCTTAACGTACTTCACCAGTTCTACACTCGATTCTTGGTTATCAATCGCCACAACCAACGCAGCGGCGTGCTCAATGCCGGCTGTATGTAGCATATCTGGTCGAGTCGCGTCGCCAAAATAGGCGCGAGTGCCAATCTGGCGCATGTTATCGACTTGGTCAGATTGATGGTCAAGTACCACGGTAGTCACGCCGTTTGATACCAATAGGCGATTCACTATTTGTCCAAAGCGGCCGATGCCGGCGATGATCACCGTGCCTGTTTCCTCAATCGTATCGCTTTCGCGTTCATTTGACTGGCTTTCAAAGCGCGGCAGAATCACTCTATCAAACAGAATAAACAAACCTGGTGTCAGGAACATCGAAATCGCAACCACTAACGCAAGAGTTTGTGAAAGTTCAAATGGGATGACGTGGTTTTGCACTGAAAAGCTTAGAAGCACAAAGCCGAATTCACCTGCTTGAGCCAAGCTTAGGGTAAACAGCCAGCGGTTGCTTCCTTTCACCCTAAATATCAGTGCAAGAATAAACAGCACCAAGGCTTTCAAAACCATCACGCCAATGGTCAATGCCATGACCAACCAGAAATCACCAAAAAGGACCGAGAAGTTGATCCCTGCGCCAACGGTAATAAAGAACAGACCTAACAATAGGCCTTTAAATGGTTCGATATTGGATTCTAACTCGTGGCGGAATTCACTGTTCGCCAATACAACGCCAGCCAAGAAGGTTCCTAAGGCAGGAGATAAGCCCACTAAACTCATCAGTGCAGCGATACCAATGACAAGCATGAGGGCAGTTGCGGTAAAGATTTCACGCAAACCAGAGCTAGCCACATAATTGAGCAGAGGTCGACTTAAAAAGTGTCCACCAACGACGACGATTGCAATCGATGCTGTGATTACGATGCCGTATGCCCAGCCGGGCAACCCCGCAACGAGGCTTAATTCTTCATGGTGCGCTGCGGCTGTTTGAGCCGCGGACTGTGCCTGTTCAATTAATTCAGGTAAGGCCAATAGAGGAATGAACGCCAACATTGGTATCACTGCAATATCTTGAAAAAGCAACACGGAGAAAGCGTTTTGTCCACCTTCCGTCTTCGTTAATCCTTTTTCGCTAAAAGTTTGCAAAACAATCGCAGTAGAAGAGAGGGCGAAGATCAAACCCATGGCTAAGGCTATGGTCCAAGGCTGGTCAAAGTACAAGGCAATACCCATAATCGCCGCGACGGTACCACCGACTTGCAGACCTCCTAAACCCATTAAGCGATTGCGCATCGCCCACAACATTTTGGGTTCGAGCTCTAAACCAACGAGAAACAGCATCATCACCACGCCAAACTCGGCAAAGTGCTGTATTGTTGTTGTTTCTTCACCGACTAAACCGATAATTGGGCCAATGACCACACCTGCGATGAGATAGCCTAAAACGGACCCAAGTCCCAAACGCTTAGCAAGTGGGACTGCAATTACAGCAGCAATCAAATATACGAAGGCTTGTAAGAATATCCCTGTCATGAAGCCTCCTTAATGAGCTCTGGCAATGCGCTGTTAAGCTTGATTAATGATGCCGCAGCTTCAACATCCAACCTATCTTCGACTAAAGCTGTTAGCAGGCTCTTGTAC
This sequence comes from Vibrio sp. 378, assembly GCF_033339435.1. Taxonomy (NCBI): domain Bacteria; kingdom Pseudomonadati; phylum Pseudomonadota; class Gammaproteobacteria; order Vibrionales; family Vibrionaceae; genus Vibrio; species Vibrio sp. 378. The sequence continues at coordinate 112,771 of NZ_JAWOUO010000002.1, read as the reverse complement.
CGCTCAACATGACGAGGGATTCGCCCTTCTTCATCGGCTGTACGTGCGCCAAACATCGCGAGAGGGGCAATGTAGTTCATGCCGGTCAGTGCGGACATTTGTTCAATAGGCGCAAGCAGTTGACGAATCGTAAAGTGGTTGTAGCCCTCTGCCTTATAAGCTTCTTCTTTACCCCCTGCAGACAGCACACAAAGCATGGTCTTGCCTTGCAGTGCTGTGCCATCTGTACCGTAAGCAAAGCCATATTCCAAAACCAGATCTTGCCACTCTTTTAAAATCGCAGGCGTTGAATACCAATATAGTGGGAATTGGAAAATCACCACGTCATGTTCACGTAAGCGTTGCTGCTCACGGTCGATATTAATATCGAAACGAGGGTATTCGCCATAGAGATCAACACATGTCACGCCTTCAATTTTTTGAGCTTCTTTGAAAAGTGGAGTATTCACTTCTGAACGATGCTGGGAAGGATGAGCAAAGAGAATGAGTACTTTTTTATTTGCCATAGGGATCCTTGCTATCTAAATAACCATGCCCAGTAGGAGCGCGGGTTGGTTAGAAAATGTAACTCATAAATGATCGCCAAGCTAGTTTGGAAAACTGTTTAAGCTGTTTCAATATTAATAAAAAACCACCAAATAAATTGGTGGTTTTGGGAAGCGTTACGTTTTACTAATCATGAATAGGGACGACTAGAATATCCACCGGTGACTTGTTAATTAAGTGTCTGGAGTAAGAAATAATCTTGCTCCAGAAATCTTGGTGGTGACCACAAATCAGAAGATCCACTTCTTGCTCTTTAATGGTGACCTCTAATTTATCAGCCAAGTCGCCAGTACCTACGAAGAAATGTTTAAGTGGGTAATCCATGTAATCACTAAATGTTTTTAAACATTCCATTGAATGCTCATTCAACGGCCTTTGATCCGGGTTTTCTTTAATGTCTACAAGCTCACGATAGATTTCTCCGTGCGTACCATCAATATGAATAAAGGAGATATCGGAGTCGAGATAGTTTGCCATTGATACCGCTCTGTCGATAAGCACGGTGCTTTCATCTGACAGTTCGAGTGCAACAAGGATATGTTTGTATTTCATAACCACGCCCTTATGTGGATTATCTTTACCCTAAGCATAGTATGGCTTGGATAAAAATTGTGTTGCTAAGATCTCGAAATTGTTCAAAGACTTGTTAAAAAGTTAATGTGATATAACAACTTACTGTGAAACTTTCTTTTTGTTCACATTTGGTTAGAAAGCTTGCTTTTTGAACAAAAAAGCGGCTACACTCTGCGCATCATTTCTCTAGGAGATTACGCCAACATGAAGAACTAAACCTGTCATCCATATTTTTACTTATTTTTTGGATCTGCAGGGTTAGTAGGCGTAGCTCACTCTCCGATATTTCTTTGCAACAAGACGACTTTTTGATTTGACGTATATCGTCGAGCTTTACATAGAGCTTAATGCGTTTGTGCACGCGTTTTGTTGCAATTTCAAATCATAGCTACGGCTGTTGTCCCTGTCATACAGGAGGCAAATTATGCCAGTTTTACAAGCTTTTAATGTTAGCCATCAGTTTGATAATGGCGATACGCTATTCCAGTCTATTTCTTGTTCCATGACTAAACGACGTGTAGGTTTGGTTGGGCGCAATGGCATCGGTAAGTCGCTTTTGGCTTCCATTTTGGCGGGCGAAACTCAGCCTGCCAGCGGTGTTGTGACTGCTCCCTCTTCTTTCATGATGTATCGCCAGCAGCCGTCTGATCTGCTTTCAGGTCAGCAATCGATCGCCCAGTTTCTGGGCAAAGATGCGGTCTTGCATGCTTTAAAGCAGATTGAACAAGGTGATGTTTCTGAACATTGGTTCGAACTGGTTGGTGAGCAGTGGGATATTGAATTAAAATTCAAACAGCAGCTCGCTGCGATGGGATTACCGCAAGACCCTGATTTCTCTTGTGCTCGGCTCAGTGGTGGTCAGTTGGCACGTTTGCAGCTATGGCAGTTGTTTAAAAACGAAACGGAGCTTTTGATTCTCGATGAACCATCCAATCACCTCGATACCCAGGCGAAACAATGGCTGATAGAGTCTATGACGCATTTCAGCGGCGCGATTTTACTCATCAGTCACGATCGTGAGCTGCTGCGAGAGATGGAGGAAATTTGGGAACTCTCAGGCCTAGGCTTACAGGTTTTTGGTGGAAACTACGATGTGTACGCCGAGCAAAAACGCACTGAACTGCAAGCTATCGAGAGGCAGTTAGCGCAAGTCGATAAACAGAAAAAACGGTTAGCCGAGCAAGCCCAGAAAAATCGCGAAAAAGCAGACCAACGCGCCGCGCAAGGGAACAAACTGCGCAAAGACGGCAGTCAGCCCAAAATTTTGCTTGATGGAAAAAAGGATAGCGCGACCGCCAGCGCCTCAAATCGCAATAAGAATGAGCAACTCAGACAAGCGCATTTACAAGCCAAAGAACAGGCGTTGCAATCGCGACATGAGCTACTCAAGGCGCAAAAGTTTTATCTTACAGATAATCCGAACCGTTCGCGAAAAGTATTGTCGATACAAGAAGGTATATTACCTTTTGGGAATTCTACACCTATCACGTTGCAGATTTTTGCGAACGACAAAGTCCATCTCAAAGGGAAAAATGGCTGCGGAAAATCAACCTTGTTAAAGGCATTGCTTGGCGAGTTATCGTTGCAGAGTGGTGAGTTGCAAGTGAATACGCCTTTGTATTATCTCGACCAACATTTTGGCGCAGTGAATCCAAATCTTTCGTTACTTGAAAACGTAATGGAGAGCTGCCAAGAGATGACGGAAAGTGAAGCGAGGACCTTATTGGCCGGGATCGGTTTTCGTCGAGATGCTGTGTTTCGGTTGGGGCGCCTACTGAGCGGTGGCGAGAAGATGAAGCTCGCGATGCTGATAGTCAGCCACCAAAACTCTCAGCCTTTGCTGCTGCTTGATGAGCCAGATAATCATCTCGATCTGGAGTCAAAAATAATGCTTAGTCAGGCGTTAAATGTATACAAAGGTGGATTTGTTCTGATTAGTCACGACCAAGATTTCGCTTCTGAGTCTGGGGTTTTGCGCCAAATCGAGCTGACTTAGACGAAAGAGAGTAAACGCCATCGTAGCTCTTCAGTATTGTTCCCAAGTTCTACACTTCCACTTACTAGTTTGTAGAACTGGAAGGAAATGAGGGAGTTAGGATGGCTTTCACAACTCGTTTAATGAAATTAGATTCATTTTGTCGATATATAGTAGAGTTCTGATGTATTGCACAAAAAGACAACAGAAAAATAAAAAGGAATTTCATGAAAAAGAACACCCTAGCACTCACAACAACTCTCGCACTCGGAAGTGTGTTGTCTGTGGCGCATGCCAATGAAGCGGCGCAATCGTCGGTTGAACAGGTAAGCCCGAAAGCCATCACGTATCCAACCACACAAAAAGTGGATATTGTCGATGACTACTTTGGTACAAAAGTGAGTGATCCTTATCGCTGGTTGGAAGACGATCTCAGCCCAGAAACCGCAGAATGGGTGAAGGCGCAAAATGCAGTGACGTTTGATTATCTGGCGAAAATCCCTTACCGCGAGCAGATTGAAGAGCGCATCACTAAGCTCATGGATTACGAAAAACAAAGCCAGCCGTTCAAAGAGGGTAAGTTCACTTACTTCTACAAAAATGACGGGTTACAGAACCAAGATGTGCTTTATCGACAGTTAGGTGATGGCGAAGCAGAAATTTTCCTCGATCCAAATACTTTTAGTGAAGATGGCACCACATCGTTAGCGGGAGTGAGCTTTTCACGAGATGGATCTTTGGTTGCATACAGCATTTCGGAAGGCGGTAGCGATTGGCGCAAAGTCATTGTGTTAGACACAGAAACCAAAAAGCCCGTCGGTGAAACGCTGGTGGATATTAAGTTCAGTGGCATCAGTTGGCTCGGCAATCAAGGCTTCTATTACTCAAGTTATGACAAGCCAAAAGGGAGTGAACTTTCCGCGAAGACAGACCAACACAAGCTCTACTTTCATAAACTAGGGACGAAACAAAGTGAAGACCAATTAATTTTCGGTGGTGTAAAGGACGAAAAGTATCGCTACGTTGGGGGTTACACGTCGGAAGATGAACGCTACTTGTTTATCTCAGCCAGCGTATCGACGTCGGGCAACAAACTGTTCTTCAAAGACCTGAGTAAGCCAAATAGCCCGCTGAAAACCATTTTAGATAACACCAGTTCTGATACTTGGGTGATAGACAACCAAGGCACGAAGCTGTACTTGGTTACGAACCTTAACGCGCCGAACAAACGCGTCGTGACGGTGGATGCGAGTCAGCCGCAGCCCAAAAACTGGAAAGATTTGATTCCTGAAACAAAGAACGTGTTACGTGTTTCTACCGCGGGTGGCAATTTGTTTGCGAGCTATATTGTTGATGCGATCTCGATGGTGAAGCAATACGACATGAACGGCAAACTCATCCGAGAAATCAAATTGCCTGATATTGGCAGCGCATACGGTTTCTCGGGGAAAAAAGAAGAAACCGAAGTCTACTACTCTTTCACCAACTACAAGATGCCAAGCACTACCTATCGTCTGAACATCAAAGATGGTGATAGCGAGGTGTACTACAAATCTAAAGCGCCATTTGACCCTGTTTTGTATGAATCTCGCCAGGTGTTTTACACCTCAAAAGACGGAACAAAAGTGCCGATGATCATCACCTATAAAAAAGGGACACCGATGGACGGCAGTGCACCAACCATCCTATATGGTTATGGCGGTTTCAACATTAGCCTCACGCCATCTTTTAGCCCGACACGTGCGGCTTGGTTAGAGCTTGGTGGTGTTTACGCGGTAGCGAACATTCGTGGTGGTGGGGAATATGGCAAAGAATGGCACAACGCTGGCATTCAAATGCAAAAGCAAAATGTGTTTGATGACTTTATTGCTGCGGCTGAATTCCTAATTGATGAAAAGGTAACGTCATCAAACAAGTTAGCCATTAACGGTGGATCGAATGGTGGCTTGTTAGTGGGGGCCGTTATGACGCAACGTCCAGAGCTGTTTAAAGTGGCGCTGCCAGCAGTCGGCGTACTGGATATGCTGCGTTACCATACTTTTACCGCAGGTGCTGGTTGGGCGTATGACTACGGCACGGCAGAGCAAAGTAAAGAGATGTTTCAATATCTGAAAGATTATTCGCCAGTGCACAATGTAAAGGCGGGGGGGGAATACCCAGCAACATTGATTACAACCGGTGATCATGATGACCGTGTTGTTCCTGCTCACTCATACAAATTTGCTGCTGAGTTGCAATCGAAGCAAGCGGGTTCAAATCCGACCTTAATTCGCATCGAAACCAATGCAGGACATGGTGCAGGCACACCAACGCGTAAAATAATTGAGACAAATGCAGATATTTATAGTTTTGCACTGTTCAATATGGGAATAGAGAAACTGCAATAGTGCGAATTGTTTGCGTTTTAGTTATCGAAATGCATCGGCGCGTTATCGCTCGATAATAAAAGGGAATCACAGAGAGTGATTCCCTTTTTATTTATTATAGGGCTACTATTCTAATCTGATGCGAGGCTAATCAAACTAAGGTTTTTTTAAATTATTATAATTTTATAATTAATATGAAGAGTGTTGTACGATCGAAATGAAACATTGATCGCGATCACCTAAATCCATTGCACTCTCTATTTATATGGTAAGATTAATTAATCATTCGTTCTAATGATAATTGAATTTTAATAAGTTTTAATATTTCCTTCTTCGTTAGTATTACCAAATTTCAAGTTATATAAGATATAAGTAGCGGTGATTGAACTTTTACGATGCTTTATTTTATTTTAATTAAAGCGTCGAATGTTTCGTCATTATTGAATTTGCTTTGATAATTTATGTTATCCAAAGCGAGTTGTGTTGCTTGCTATTTATGATGACCTCATGACGTGAATAATTTTATAATCATTAAAATGGATACAGTTTTATGAATTTAGTGAAACCGTCTGTTGCCATTATGGTTGCAGCCCTACAACTCGCGTCTTCTGCCTATGCGCAGACAAACAATAACGAAGAACCACAAGATATGTCTGACCCACTTGCGGTATACACCCAAGCTGGCTTTGGTATTACTGATAAAGGCGCGAACATCAAAATCGGTCAAACTTACCAATCTAGCCAGCCTGGTACCATGGCGATGAACATCATTGAAATGAAAGGCATTGGTGGTGAGCTATTTGGCATTCGCGACAATGACGATCCAATATATGCCAACGTTGATGACAGCATTGACTCTTTCCGACTACGTAATTTCCAAGTAGAAGTCGCAAAAGGTCTAGGCCGTCAATTAGATGTAAACTACGACGTTGATAACGATAAATTAGATGCATCTTATAGCTTTATTCAAGGTCTACCTAAGTTTGGTATGTTGCAGCTATTTCCTTTAGCTGGTGCGGGTGTCACTATTGCTAATGATTTTAGTGGTGATGACAAAGGTTATGAAATTCCAGGTACTTTCACTGTTGTGGGTATGTACTCAAAAATTGAATTAACCGATAAAATCTGGATTAACTACAACCCCATGTATATGCATACGTTGTCAGGGTCTAGTCAATATAAAGATACTTATTATGCAGGTGAAGATAATATCTTGGCTCATGAGTTTGCGTTGTCTTATCAAATTAATCCTCGCGAAAATATTCGTTACTTTGCAAACTGGAATGATCACGTTAATTTCGGTGATGGTGATCACCGTATCGAATTTAACTACCAATTCTAACTCCCTCGTTTATTTCCAGAATAGAAAGTGTGTTTATCCATATATTTAAATATTTAGGCTAGGGCACTTTCTAAATAAAGTAGGTTTATCATGAAAGCCAAATATAAATTTTCGTTGGTATCTATTGCTATATCTTCTGCATTACTAACAGGATGCAAAACTGGCGATATCGCAACGAAAACTGCCCAAGCACCCTCTGTTGAAACCGTTACCCTAACCGAAACAAAAATCACTCCTTATCATACTTTTATCGGTCGAACTGAAGCGGTAAATGACGTTGATATTATGCCGCGAGTCGGTGGAGAATTAACCGCGATTTATTTTAAAGATGGCGATATGGTCGAAAAAGGCCAATTGTTGTTTGAAATCGACGACCGTCCTTACAAAGCGGCACTGGCGTATGCAAAAGCGTCGTTGCAAAAAGCAAAAGCGCAACTCGTTCAAACTACGCGTGATGCAGAACGTGTGAAGAAACTCATCAAAGATAAAAGCATCAGTGAGCAGCAATACGATGACGCCATTGCCGCGCAAGCCACAGCGATTGCTTCGGTAGAAGAGGCGAAGGCGATGCTGGTTTCAGCAAGGCTCGATCTTGAATTTAGCTCTGTGCGTGCTCCTTTCTCTGGCCGCGTGGGTTTCAGCAACTTCCGAGTGGGTGACCGTATTTCTAAAATTCAACTCGTTCCTCTTGTTTCGATCACTCAAGTAGACCCAATTCGCTTTGGCTTTGATGTGGATGAGAAGCTCTACCGCCGCGTAAGAAGTGCGATTGATGTGGCTCATCGTAACGATGACAAACTGGATGTTGATTTAACACTGACGCTTTCAGACGGTTCATTGTATCCGCTTGATGGCAAGATCTACGCCGTTGGCAATAAGATCGATTTAGAAACAGGCTCAATTCGAGCAGAAGCACAATTCGATAATCCAACTTACGCGCTTATGCCGGGTGAATATGGCAACTTGACCATCAAGCTGCGCAACAAAACCATTGATGGTTTGCTTATCCTATCGGCGGCTGTTCAACAAGACCAAGCGGGTGACTACGTCATGGTGGTTGGTGATGATCACGTGGTGTCTCGTCGTAACGTTGAACTCGGTCAGACCTACGGTGTGAAACGTGCTGTGCTGACTGGTTTGGCGGCTAACGAAAAAGTCATCGTCAATGGTCTACAAAAAGTGCGTCCGGGTGCAACGGTGAAAGACGTTGAGCTACAGAGTGAACAAGGCTGAGTGAGTACTGATGTTAAGTAAATTTTTCATTCACCGGCCGAAGTTTGCTTTGGTGATCTCACTGGCGATGACATTGATGGGTATGCTCGCCCTGAAAGTCTTGCCAATTTCTGAGTATCCTCAAATCTCTCCAACGGTAATTACGGTGAGCACTATGTATCCGGGTGCAAACGCGGACGTGGTTAAAAAGACCGTAGCACAACCGATAGAAGCCAAAGTCAACGGCGTTGAAGACATGATTTACATGTCTTCTGTGATTGGTAACGATGGCTCATACACATTGCGTATTTACTTCCGAGTGGGCGCAGATGGCGATATGGCGCAGGTTCGTGTGAACAACTTGGTGGCGCAGGCGACGTCGTCTCTACCACAAGAAGTAAACCAAATCGGTGTGACGGTTAAGAAGAAATCTTCCGACATGCTGGGCGTTATCACACTGCGTTCTCCGAAACAGTCTCACGACAGTATCTACCTTTCTAACTACGCGGATCTCAATATTGTCGAGCGTCTAAAACGTATCGAAGGTATGAGTGACATTACGCTGCTGGGTAAGAAAGACTACTCAATGCGTATTTGGTTAAACCCAAATAAACTGGCCACCTTGAAGCTTTCTGCTAGCGATGTTATTGGCGCAATTAAAACGCAAAACATCCAAGTGGCGGCGGGTAAGATCGGTGGTATGCCAGCTCCGGGTGACCAGCAATATCAATATGTTTTGCAAACCAAAGGTCGACTCACTTCTGCGGAAGAGTTCGAGAACATCATCATCCGCGCGAGCAAGAAAGGTTCTTTGATTCGCTTGAAAGATGTGGCTCGTGTGGAAGTTGGCGCACAAGGTTACGAAGCTGATGGTCGTATGAATAACGAACCAGCCGCCGTTCTGGCATTGTACCAGTTGCCGACAGCGAATGCGCTAGACGTGATGGAGCGGGTGAAAGAGGCCATGAAAGAGTACGAGAAATCGTTCCCAGATGATTTGGTCTATGACATCGCTTATGACTCTACCGAATACGTAGAGACATCGATTGATGAAGTGTACGAGACGCTGGTGATTGCGGTACTTCTTGTCACCTTCGTTGTGTACGTTTTCTTGCAGAACTGGCGAGCGACTATCATTCCAACCTTAGCGATTCCGGTTTCCATCATTGCGACTTTCGCAATCATGGGCGTGATGGGCATGACCATTAACACCATCTCGTTGTTTGGCTTGATCCTCGCCATCGGTATCGTGGTGGACGATGCGATCATCGTGGTAGAGAACGTGGAGCGGGTTATCCATGAAGAGCATTTAGACCCGATTCCGGCCACGATCCAAGCTATGAAAGAAGTGACGGGGCCAGTATTGGCAACAACGCTTATTTTGTTGGCGGTATTCGTACCGGTTGCGCTATTGCCGGGTATTTCCGGTCGAATGTTCAACCAGTTCGCAGTCACCATCTGTGTGTCGGTGCTGATCTCTGCGATCAACGCATTAACGTTAACGCCAGCGCTTTGTGCGTTGATGTTGAAATCAACTCACTCGCAGCCTATTGCGCCTTTGCGTGCGTTTAACCGAGGTTTTGAGGCAATAACGCGCAAATACCAAGGTGTAGTTGGCTTCTTGAGCCGTCGCATTGTGCTGAGTATCGGTGTTTATGGCGCGCTTATTGCGGTGCTGGCATTTGCGTTCATGACCGTACCTTCCTCTTTCGTACCGAACGAAGATAAAGGCGTGTTCATGGTCGAAATGCGTTTGCCAGACGCAGCAGCATTGCAGCGTACTGCACCATTAATGAAGCAGTACGTTGATGAGCTAAAACAGATGGAAGGTGTGGAGAACGTGGTTTCGGTTGCGGGCTTCTCGGTAATTAACATGGCGTCGATTCCAAACTCGGGCATGTTGATCATCAAACTGGATAACTGGAGCAAACGTAAAGACCCTGAGCTACACCAACGCGCATTGATGAATAAAGTTAACCAAATGCTGAACTCAACGCCAGATGCCGCTTCGTTCGTTTTCGCGACACCGGCAATCAAAGGTATGGGTGCGGTGGATGGTTTCAACCTTGTGCTGCAGGACAACTTGGGCCGTTCTCCACAAGAGTTGGCAAAAACAACCGCTGATTTTGTTGCCCAAATCAACCAACTGCCTGAAGTGGCACGTGCGTTCTCGATTTTCCGTGCGAATATTCCGCAACGTTACATCGATATTGATCGCGATAAAGCGATTTCGATGGGCGTACCGTTGAATGAAATCTTCAGCACACTGCAAGCACAGTTGGGCGGCGCCTACATTTCTGACTTCAACTTGTTTGGTCGTTCGTACCAAGTGAAAGTGCAAGCAGAAGAGCAATACCGTGACAATATCGACGACATCAACCATCTGTTTGTTCGCTCAAGCTCTGGAAAAATGGTGTCACTGGCAACGCTAGTGAAAGTGAAGCCGATCTTCGGCCCAGATACCTTGTCGAACTACAACATGTTCAGTTCTGCAACCGTGAACGGTGCGCCAGCGCCAGGTTACAGCTCGGGTGATGTTGTAAAAGCCATTGAAAAACTGGCTGCGGAATCTTTGCCAAGTGGTTACTCATACGAGTGGTCAGGCATGACTTACCAAGAGATGAAAGCAGGCAACATGGCGCCGATCGCGTTCGCATTGTCTTTGCTGTTCACATACTTGTTCTTGGTGGCTCAGTACGAAAGTTGGACCATTCCTGCAGCGGTAATGATGGCGGTTCCAGTCGCGATTCTCGGCGCAATGGGCACGCTACTGCTGGTGGGACAACCGTTCGACTTGTACGCGCAGATTGGTGTGGTCATCTTGATCGGTATGTCCGCCAAAGTGGCGATTCTTATCGTGGAATTTGCCAAAGTTCTGCGAGAAGAAAAGGGCTTATCCATCATTGATGCTGCCAAAGAAGCTGCTCGAATCCGTTTCCGTGCAGTACAGATGACCGCATTTGCCTTCATCTGGGGGGTATTCCCGTTGGTGATTGCATCGGGTGCCGGTGCGGCATCTCGTCACTCACTGGGCTTTGCAGTATTCGGCGGCATGATTCTCTCTACGTTTGTAGGCACGTTACTGACGCCAGTGTTCTTCGTGATGATGCAATCTCTGCGCGAGAAGTTTAAGCGAAAGAAACCCACTGAACTTGAGGTGAGCGAGCAATAACGCTGATTTCAACTGACTGACTCCACAACACCCCCACGCTGTGTGCGATTGGCCAATGCCTTTCATTGATATACAACCACCGTCGCAGCGTGGGTTCCCCAAACAATAATAGGTTTTAGCATGAAAAATCTTTCAAAAATCGTCGTAGCGAGCTCTCTACTGACGTGTGCTGCTGCGCAAGCGGGTGGGTTATACCTTTACGAAACAACTGCATCGGATATTGGTTTGGCATCCGCTGGTATGGCGGCTCGTGCGCAAGATGCCTCAGTAATGGCAGCAAACCCGGCTGGTCTGGCGAATGTTTCTGGTAAATCTTTCTCTGGTAACCTGATTGGCCTTTACGGTGACGCGCAACTAGACACGATGACTGGCGAGGCGGGCAACGTGATTGGTTTTGTTCCTATGGCGTCGGCATTTTACAGCCAACAAGTAAACGACAAATGGACGCTGGGTATTGGTCTGTATGGCAACTACGGCCTTGGCCTCGAGTACGAAGGTCTTTTGGATAATCATTTAGATATTCCTACAGCAACGACGCAAGCCTTAACCATTCAACCTTCCGCTTCTTACCGCATCAATGATCACTGGTCTGTGGGTGCGGCGCTTGGTATTCAGTACGGTATGTATGAAGTGGAAACGAAGGGAGTCTTGAACTTCAATGACGAAGACCAAGATACTCAGGTCAACGGCCGAGTAGGTGTGCTTTATGAGGCAACATCAGGCACGCGTCTTGGTCTGTCTTACTCTTCTGAAGCCGAATTTGAATTCGACAAGAGTAACTCCATTGCTCCACAACAACTGATCTTCAGTGCTTACCATGAAGTGAATGATGACCTAGCGGTGATGTGGAACGTGAACTGGCAAGACTGGAGCGAATACACAACCACGCTGGGCGTAGAGACACAAGACACTTACCAAATCGCATTGGGTACTCAGTACAAACTGAATGAAAAAATGATGTGGAATGCAGGTTTTGCATTCGATACCAGCATGTATGAAAGCCAATCAAACGGTGACATTACCGTTCCTACTGGCAAGGCGTACCGCATTGGTACAGGCATTGATTACAAATTGGATTCAGAAAACTCAATTGGTTTCGCGTTTGAAGCGATCTTGATGGAATCGTCAGAAACGCCACGCTTCCAAGCGGGCTTTGATGAGCCTGCACTGTACTTCATGAGCATGAGCTACAACTGGAAAAACTAATCATTCCTAATCGCTAAAACGCCTTCCTTACAGGCCATTCTACCCTAACTACCTGCACTGGATGCTGTCACGCCATCTAAGGTAGTTAGGGCGCTTTTGTCACATCCAGTGAGTGATGATTCAAAAAATATCTGCGCAGCTAAGTGCGGGTATTCAACATCTCAAAGGACTAAAAAATGAAAAATAAACTAGCGTTAGTGTGTATAACTTTGTTGGTTAGTACGCTGGCTCATGGTGCCGAGCATCGAGTAAAAGACAATAAAAACAAGTTGGCGGATGACCCAACAAAAGTTATCACGAAATTTGGCGCGTCTTACGCAAACAACTACGATTTTGATGATCAAAACATCTCATTCTCGGGCTCACTTGCGCTTGACCAAGCGCGCAAAATTAACCTGCGTATCAATGATGATGCGAGCGAGTGGCGTATTGGTGGCTCGTGGCTGTTTCCGGTCGGTATCGTGAACTTCAACTTCGGTAAAAATGAATACGTAAACGGCGCGGATCAAACCAACTACAGCGTTGGTACCTTTATGCCGCTAAGTTATTTCGGGATTGAGCCAGCAGGCTTCCAAATTTTCCCAATGGCAGGCTATACGTACAACACTGGTGATGTTCCTGTTTGTGACGGTGCAGAAAGTAGCCACTGTAGCGAGCCTAACTTTACGGGCACTCCAAGTGCAGAGAATGGCTTCAATATGATGAGCTCTTCAGGCAGCAGCGGTTACGTTGGTGCATTTGCGCTGAAATCGTTTACCAAAGAACTGACGTTAATCAGCTTCGCAGCAGGCACTTACGGCTCAGAAAACAGTGAAGGAGAGAACTACAAAGGCTTCTTTGGTGGTATCGGCCTTGGTTACCTCGTGAGCAAACGTCACTCGTTTAACGTAATGACGTTTGTCATGGACAACAACACCTATTTGGATGAAGCAGACGAGCGCATCGTATTATCATATCAATATCAATTCGAATAAATAAAAACGCAGCCCAAATAGCTGCGTTTTTACTTTGATAGAATGAACTAGTGAATTGAGTTGTTTTCTTCGATCTTTTTCTGGTATTGGTGTTTTAATATATACATGCGCTTAACATCGCTGTAAGCGCCGTTAATAAAGTATTCTTCTACAAGGTGACCTTCTTCGATAAAGCCGCATTTTTTGTATAAGTGAATAGCGACTTCGTTATCCACTGCGACTAATAAGTAGATTTTACGTAGATTAAGAATTGAGAATGAGTAATCTAACGCACGATTAATCATCTCTGTCGCATAACCTCGGCCTTGATGCTCTGGGGCGATGATTATCTGAAATTCCGCGCTGCGGTGAATGTAGTTAATCTCGATCAGCTCAACTAAGCCAATTACGATGCCGTCTTCATCCTCGACGACAAAACGTCTTTCAGCGTCATCATGTATATGTTTTCGATAAAGTTCTTCGAGCTCGTCATAAGACTCGTAAGGTTCTTCGAACCAGTAGGCCATGATATTTCGGTTGTTATTCAGTTCATGAATAAAGCGCAAATCAGAACGCTCTAATGCACGCATTTTTAGGCCTTTCTTCATCATTTTTCTCCAATGAGGGCGGAGAATACCTCCGCACTTGATGCTAGAAAATATTACCGTATTTCACAAGAATAGCGCATCTTTTTTTGGAAAATATCCTGTGATTTTCAATGTGGAAACTTAGAGTTCACGACAAATATAAATTAATCTTTACGATAAAAAACTCGATTAGGTGCTTTGCCTAATATCGTATTAAATACCGCGCAACGACTTAGTGTCTTAATCTAAACAAACAAGGTATTCAATATGTTTTCAATCGGTGACGTAGTAGTAGCGACTAAAGGTATCGATCTTGGCGAAATGGTTGTTACAGGTTTAAGCAGTGGCGGTTTTTACACACATGTAAAAGCAGGCGAAAAAACACTAACTTACCCAGCTAAAGATCTTAAGAAAGCATAATTAAATTTGCTCATTCTTATTTTTAACTGGCTTAAAGTTCGTATTAGTTATTTTAAGCGGGTTAGAATCGATAAAAGGTAGCGCAATGAGTCGCTACCTTTTTTTATTTTTTCTACCTTTCTTCACCAATATGAAACTCAACGCGATTTCTTCCGGTTTCCTTTGCCTTGTAAAGTGCTAAGTCTGCGCGTTTAACAAGTGGTTCAAATGAGTCGTCGAGACGACAGACTTGAGTTACCCCAATACTCGCGGTGAAGCTCATATCACAACCTGAATGTTGAACGGTCGTCGTTTCTAGTGCATTACGAATCGTTTCTAATGTGTCTAGAGCTTGCTGTGATGAGCGACTTCTTAATACGATGGCAAACTCTTCACCACCAACTCTGGCAAGTAAGTCACAATCAAGTAGATGACTTTTAATAGTATTAACTGCATGGATCAGTGATTTATCGCCTGCGTCATGACCAAATCGGTCATTGAGGCTTTTAAAATTGTCGAGATCTAAAATAGCAACATGGAAGTCAATGCCCAGGGTTCGGTATTCATTTAGGCGGCTTTCGATTTGTCGCATGAACTCTCTGCGGTTTGGAATACCTGTTAGATCATCCGTCGTGGCGAGGTGTTCCATTTTCATAATCTGTATATGAAGGGCAATGTTTAAAGCAATCCAATTAGCGATGCACTGAAGCTGTGCCGCTTGTTCGTTTGTGTAAATGTGCGTTTGATGATGCGCAACATTAAGCGTTCCTAGGCAGACTTTACCGTGCATTAAAGGCGCGTCCATACACGTACCCATACCATTGGATGCGAGCATCACACAATCGATCTCATCAGATTGCGTAACATCGTCGCAGATCATCAGTTGTTGCTTTTTGAACACTCGGCCAACAAACGCTTGATGAATGGGCACTAAAAATTCAGCGGGAATCGCTTTACTACCAGAGAAAGAGTAGACCTTTAAATGATCATTGTTTTCATAAAGTGTGATACTCGCACGGTCAGAATTAAATATGCGATTTATCCATTCTGCCACCGTATCAAGTACTTGCTGTAGTGTTTCCGATTGAGCTAAAAAGTGAACAAACCCTATCGGCATACATATCGGACTTTCCATGTTTTGCATCGATAAGTCATCAGGGTTAAAAGTTCTTTCAAGTCTCAATAGACATCTCCTTGGCAATGTTGCAAATACCAACAATAAATTACGTGAAGCTATTTTGTAGAAAATGTGCTTCTTGGTAAGAGTATGGTTCAATTATCGCCGTTTGTGTGCATTTGGTTGCTTAATGTGGGCGTTAACTCACCCTAAATAAGTAAATCTTATACCTATTTATAAGTAAGTCATTACTCAATAAGTGGTGTTTTTAAGATGGAAGTACAGAATGAGCCCTTCTGGAAGAGAAGGGCTAGAAAAGGATACAAATAGGGTCAGGTGAGTGGTGACTTAATTGTCTTTGTACTTTTGTAAAATCAACTGACTTATCTGCGCAACGAGTTGGTCCCTAGCTTGAAGTGAGAGCTCGGTTTCTGTGACATAAATACTAATGTAAACAGGTCGATGATTTTCCTTCCATATAATCGCGTTAATGCCACGCGAACCATGACCTCCCGCACCAGAACGGTCTGCAATAGACCAACCTGTTGGTAATACAGAACGCATTAACGAGTCTGAAACTTTGTTGTCCTGCATCCAGATTTTTAATTGTACACGAGACTCATAAGACAACGTTTCGCCTTCGACCAAAGTTCGAAGAGTGTTTAGTATGGCGTTAGGTGTAGTTGTGTCGCGGCTGTCGCCTGGTGTGGCTTCGTTCAAGCGAGGTTCTATTCTGTCTAGGCGCGTTGCTTTATCTCCAATTGTTCGCAGAAACATTGTTACGGCCTTAGGGCCGCCAATTTCATTTAATACTAAGTTGGCTGCGGTATTATCACTCATTAACATAGCGGCTTCACACGCGTGCTCTATGCGTGTGTTTTGGCCTGCGAGCTTATCCATCACTGGAGACCATACAACGATACTGCGCTCATCGACTTTTGCGGTCGCATTTTTACTTAGCTTACCGCTGTCCATATCACTTAACATTTTGGCACAAGCTAGGGTTTTGAATGTGCTCATGAGTGGGAAGCGTTCATCGCCACGGTAATCCCAACGCTCGTCTGCTTGGGTATCCCAAACTGACACCCCAATTCTGCTTGAGGTTTGTTGCTCGAGGAGAGAAATGTCCTCATTCAGTTGGGACGCGTAACTTAGGGTTGAGCAAACCATTAGCCCAGCCAACAAAAATAACTTTTTCATGGATCGTGTTCTTCAATTTTAGTTTTAGTTCGCACGGTAGCGATGTCACGTAAACTATAACGAGCCAATACTCTAAACACTGTTAAATCTATGTCTATTTTATGTAGGATTCTTTGCAATACGCTTAAACGGTCTCAATATGGGGAGAAGAGTGTTGCTATCAAGGCCTGTAGTTTGGCTTATATATTACGTCGGTGATTCGGTCACAAAAATATCTTAGCGTGAGACACTGGCTCAGAATTTCTTATCATGAGCTAACGAATAGTTTGATCCAGAAATAAAAGGAGCTGAATCATCAGCTCCTTTGTCTAGTTGGATAATTACTTACAGTTCAATCTTTTTAACCATGCCCGATTCTGCATGGCCTGGAATGTTGCACGCGAACTCAACCTTGTTGTCACCGTGGAAGTGCCACAGTAATTGCTTCGCTTTACCTGGTTCTACCGTAACTGCGTTGCCTGAGTCATGCATGTGATCACCGCTCATTGTCTTCATCATTTCGCGATGTTCTAGCTGCTCTTTAGCCGAACCAATCGTAAACTCGTGGTTGATCTTACCTGTGTTCATGACTACAAACTGCACCACATCGTTTGGCTCAATCTTGACGTCTTTCTTGAACTTGATGGTCATGTCATCACCCAAGATTACGTGTACCACCTTGTCTGGCTTTGCCCCTTTCGCTGGCATACCTACTGCCGACATGCCCGGCATATCCATCATGTTTGAATGGTCCATTTTACTGTGGTCCATCTTCATGCTGCCGTGGTCCATGTTTTCATGCTTCATGTTGCCATGGTCCATGTTTGAATGATCCATTTGGGCAAACGCAGTCGTTGTTGTTAGGGCTAGAGCAAGAGTGATTAGTGTCTTTTTCATTTTTATATCCTTGTTTTAATTCATTAATAACTTGGTTGCTTCCCCTCAAACGGCATGTTTGAGAGGAAGGTAGGGATTAAGCCTTGTTATCAGTGCGATCTGTGCTGTCGGCGTTTTCGATTTGGTTGCCAGTTTGCGTGCTTGTTTGGCTCGGAGTTGAGTTGTTTGGGCGCAACTCACGTTGTTTCCACAGCTTGAAGATGGCTGGAAGCACTAACAGCGTCAGCAGCAGTGCTGAGGCCATACCGCCAATCATTGGTGCAGCGATACGTTGCATCACTTCTGACCCTGTACCTTCGCCGTACATGATCGGAATCAGACCAATAATGACCGTCAGTACCGTCATCATTACTGGGCGAACACGCAGGCCTGCACCTTCACGAATGGCATCGGTTAGGTCTTTCGCCTCAAGCTTCTGTTGGCTCTCTTCCGCATCCAGCTTTTTGTAGTGCCATGCTTGGTTGAGGTAGACGAGCATGATGACCCCAATCTCAACCGCGACGCCTGCTAGGGCAATAAAGCCGACCCCAACGGCAATCGAGAAGTTGTAGTTGAGGATATGCATGAGCCACAAACCACCAACCATAGCGAGTGGTAGGGTAAGCATGATGATCATTACTTCGCCGACACGACGGAAACTGAAGTAAAGCAGCAGCATAATGATGGCGATGGTAATTGGTACCACGACACTCAAGCGGTCTTTCGCACGTTCCATGTATTCGTATTGACCAGACCAAGCCAACGAGTAACCCGCAGGAAGCTCCAACTGATCGGCCACGACTTGCTGTGCTTCCACGACGTAAGAGCCAAGGTCACGACCATCGATGTCGACAAACACCCAGCCGTTCGGGCGTGCGTTCTCTGTCTTGATCATTGGAGGACCGTCTTCGTAACGAATGTCCGCTACGTCAGCCAGTGCAATACGAGCGCCATTTGGTGTCACTAACGGTAAGTTTTGCAATTTTACCACTGAGTCACGGTAGTCTTGTGGGTAACGAACGTTGATTGGGTAACGCTCCAAGCCTTCGATGGTTTCACCCACATTCATACCGCCCACCGCAGTGGAGATCACTTGCTGAACGTCTTTGATGCTCAAGCCGTAACGCGCTGCGGCACGACGTTTAATGTCGATCGTGACATAGCGGCCTCCTGCTACACGTTCTGCATAAACCGATGCCGTGCCTTGTACACCATTAAGAATTGGCTCCAACTGAGAACCGATCTTCTCGATCACTTTCAGATCGGGTCCGGCGATCTTGATACCGATAGGGGTTTTGATGCCCGTTGCCAGCATGTCGATACGCGTTTTGATAGGCATTACCCAAGCGTTAGTAAGACCAGGGAACTGAACCAGTTTGTCGAACTCCTTGCGTAGTGACTCGGTTGTAACCCCTTCACGCCATTGATCGCGTGGCTTCAACTGAATCACGGTTTCAATCATGGTGAGTGGCGCTGGATCGGTTGCGGTCTCAGCCCGGCCAATCTTGCCCCATACGGTTTTCACTTCTGGAACGGTTTTGATCAGCTTGTTGGTCTGTTGTAGAAGCTCCCGCGCTTTACCAATCGAGATACCCGGATAGGTCGTTGGCATGTACATCAAGTCGCCTTCATCCAGCGGCGGGATGAACTCGCTACCCAGTTTACTGGTTGGGTAGTAAGCCGATGCCGTCAGACCTAATGCGATAACAATCATGGTCTTAGGGTATTTTAAGCTGGTGTTCAACAACGGGCGGTACAACGCGACCAAGCCACGGTTAACTGGGTTTTTGTGTTCCGGTAACACCTTACCGCGAATTAAGTAGCCCATAAGTACAGGCACGAGCGTGATTGCCAAACCTGCTGCCGCTGCCATGGCGTACGTCTTAGTGAACGCAAGCGGCGAGAACATCTTGCCTTCTTGGCCTTCCAAGGCGAACACCGGTACGAAGCTAAGAGTAATGATCAGCAACGAGAAGAACAGCGGTGCGCCAACCTCTTCTGCGGCTTTGCCAATCACTTGCCAGCGGTTTTTATCGGTCAGTGGCGTTCGTTCAATGTGCTTATGAACGTTTTCAATCATCACGATTGCACCATCCACCATGGCACCGATGGCAATCGCAATACCACCCAAGGACATGATGTTGGCATTGATGCCTTGCCAATGCATCACGATAAACGCAGTGAGAATGCCGACCGGTAGGCTCAGAGCGATAACCAACGAAGAACGAATGTGGAACAGGAACAACGCACACACAATCGCAACGACGATGAACTCTTCTGCAAGCTTCTTCCATAGGTTTTCTACCGCTGAATCGATAAGGGTAGAGCGATCGTAAGTTGCAACAATTTCCACGCCTTCTGGCAGGCTGCGTTGTAGGTCTGCGAGTTTGTCTTTGACTTTCGCAATCACTTCACTGGCGTTTTCACCAAAGCGCATCACGATAACGCCACCTACCGCTTCACCTTCGCCATTCAGCTCTGAGATACCACGGCGCATTTGTGGGCCAAGGTTAATGTCTGCGATATCACCTAATAGCAACGGCGTGCCTTTCTCGGTGACTTTTAGCGGCAGCGATTTTATGTCTTCAATGCTGGTTAGGTAACCCGTGGTACGAACCATGTGCTCGGCTTCAGCCACTTCGATAACAGACGCGCCGGTTTCTTGGTTACCGTTTTGGATTGCCATGTTCACTTGTTGCAGAGTGAGGTTGTAAGCACGCAGCTTGGCAGGATCAATCTGCACTTGATACTGCTTCACCATACCGCCCACGGTCGCGACTTCAGAAACGCCATCAACGGTTTGCAACTCGTACTTCAAGAACCAGTCTTGCAGGCTGCGAAGATCCGCCAAATCATGCTTGCCGGTTTTGTCTTGTAATACGTAGCTGTAAACCCAGCCCACGCCCGTTGCATCAGGACCTAAGGTTGGTTTTGCGTTCGATGGTAGCTTTGGTGCTACTTGGCTTAAGTACTCCAACACGCGTGAACGTGCCCAGTACATGTCGGTATCATCGTTGAAAATAATATAAACGTAAGAGTCACCAAAGAAGGAGTAGCCACGAACTGTCTCAGCACCCGGCACGGCAAGCATGGCGGTGGTGAGCGGGTAAGTAACTTGATCCTCGACGACTTGAGGAGCTTGACCCGGATAGCTTGTCTTGATGATCACTTGCACATCAGAAAGATCCGGAATCGCATCAACAGGCGTATTCTTTACACTGTAAAGTCCGCCTAATACAAGGGCTAAGGTCGCGACCAACACTAGGAATCGGTTGCTCAGTGACCAACGAATAATAGCATTGATCATAATTAACCCTCGACGGCTGCTGTTGCAGGAACTAGCTGTTTAAGAACGTAGTCAGATCCTTGTTTTTCAACTAGAAACCGAACTTTCTGTCCTTCTTCAAAACCCGTTAGATCAACGTCTTCACCCACAGAGAAGTTCATCTCACCCGCATCCCAGTTCCATTCTGCAACCGGTAGGTGGTTTAAGGTGATCATGCCAAAATCAGCCATCAGCATTGTGATGTCACCAGTCAGCCAAACTTCTGCGGCAATGACGCTGTTGTCTGCCTTATAGTCAACGATTTGGTACTGACCAGATTCTGTTTTCTGCATTTCAAATTCGATAGCCTGACCTTTTTTCAAGTCACCCATCTCGACGCCATCTGCGAAAGTGAAGTTCATTACCATGCCCGGCCAATCCCATTCTGGTACAGGTTGGTGGTTGATGGTCAGCATTCGGTGATCTTTCATCACATCCGTGATCTCACCTTTAGCCCATGCTGTTTCTGCCGCTGCTTCTACACCATTGATGCGAGACAGATCCGCCGACTGGCTTGATTCAGAATCGAGCATGAAGTGAGATGAAGTAACGATCTTATCGCCTTGTTTAAGTCCTTGTAATACTTCGATTTGTTCGCCAGCTTCACGGCCAACTTCAATTCGAGCTGAGCGGTATTTGCCATCACCTTCCGCCAGAACAACGCGAGTCATACCGCCAGAGCGGATAACAGATGATTTAGGAATCGTTAATACTGCGTCATCAGTGACAGGCTGAAGGGCAATGTTGGCGAACATGTTTGGCTTCAATGCGCCATCTGGGTTAGGGAATTTAAGGCGCACACGCAACGTACGTGTTTTCGGATCGAGGATTGGGTACACGTAATCGACAACACCTTGCCATTCATTGCCCGGAATCGCGTCAAGGGTCATCGTGGCTTGAGAACCCGCTTTCATCCAGTGCGCTTGACGCTCAAAGACTTCTGCATCAACCCAAACATTGTCCAAAGGTCCTGCACTGATCACCGCTTGAGCAGGGGACAAATAGCCACCTTCACGCACGTTTAAGCTCGCGATAACGCCATCAGCAGGCGCTTTGATTTCAATGGTTTGCGATGCTTTACCACTACGAGTAATGGATTTGATTTGAGCACGGTCAACCCCAAGCGTTACCAAGCGTTCGGTTGCGCCTTTTACAAGACCTTTGCGGCCAGTGCGGTACGCATTCAGCAATTCTTCTTGTGCTTTAACCAGTTCAGGAGAGTAGAGAGTGAAAAGCACATCGCCTTTCTTCACTTTCTCACCCACGGCATTGATGTAGAGTTTTTCTACCCAACCCGCCACACGAACGTTGGTTTGCCATAACAGACTTTCATCAAAGGCAATATAGCCAACCGTTTCGATGCGTGGTGATAGCTGTTGTAGTGTCGCGTTTGCGGTTTTAACCCCGAGGTTGTTCTCTACTGAAGGGTCAATAGTCACTGTACCCGGTGCGTCTTGTTCACCGGATAGGTCTTCTGCGTAAACAGGAATCAAATCCATGCCCATTGGGGACTTACCCGGCTTGTCGCGTTTGTAATTCGGATCCATTGGGGCAACCCAGTAAAGCGGATCATTAGAGCTTGCAGCAGATTCGCCACCCATCGCACTCATGTCGTGAGTCGAGCCCGTAAGAAAATGATTAGCACCAAACCCTAAAGCACCACCAACAATCAGCGCGATGGTTGCAACTTGTAATGTTTTCATTCTTATACCTTATTTTCCCGTTTGCGCATGACGCTACAGCGTTGTTGACTGCTCTATATCGGTCACATACCTGTAGCCCCAACGTTTTTGGGAATCACAAATTAATATGTCGAGATAGAGCGAGCTTCTGGAGAAGCCACTTGATAATCGAAACCACCGAGTAGGGTGGCTAAATTGCTGTTTGCGATGTTGAGATCGGTCAGCAGACGTTGTTGCTCTAATTGCAGAGCCAACTCGTCAGTCGTGGCAGAAATCACATCGTTAAACTGCGCTGTGTTGTTTTGATAACCCCGCTCAACGGCTTGAATGCGCGCTTTCGCTTGAGGCAATAAGGTGGATTGATAACGTTCTAAACGCTGGGTTAAGTTGCCGTGATCAACCAGCAAAGTGTTCACCTTGGCATTCATCTGCGTTAGTAAGGTGTCTTTTTGTGATTGTGCCGCGCCAACTTGGTATTGAGCGGCAGCAAGATTGCGATCTTGGCGGTCACCCGTAAACAACGGAATGTCCATGGTTAGGTAAGCGCTGACCAAATCGGAGGCGGGCTCACCCATCATGTTGTCGGCTTGGCGGTAGGCGTACATTACTTCGACGCCAAATTGTGGGTTGTAGGCTTGCTCAGCAATTTCCACCTGAGTTTTATTGGCAGAAATACTTACGTCGGCCATCCTAACCATCGGGTGTTGGCTGAGTTGCTGATAATGCTTGGTGGAACCCTGACTGGCAGCAAGTTTGCTGTTCAGTGTGTCCCAATTAAGTTGATTGCTCGCGTGCAGAGCCTCTTCGTTTGCCAACCAATCTGACCCCAACCATTCGGAGAGTTGAGAGATAAGACGACGTTGCATTTGTGCGTTGGCTTGCAGTTTCTCATCCAACTTGCTGACTTGAAGCTGGGCATTGAGCAGATCTTGCGCTTCACTCTTACCAATCGAATAGTTGGTTTGAATAAAGCTTTCCATCTCCTTCATCAACTTGCGATTCTCAAGCATGATTTGTTCAGCGCGTTGCTGGTAACCAAGTTCTAACCAAAGTTGAGTCATGCTGTTGGCTACTTCAAGCTCACGAGCATGAACTTGAAGCCCAAGGCCGTCGGCTTGTTGATTGGCTTTCTTCTGCTGTAAATCAAGCGTCGAGCCACGCTCAAACTGTTGCATTAAACCAACGGAGATGTTGGTCATTGGGTCTTCATCGAATTTGAAGCTGTCGACAGGCAAGCCACCAAAACCCACTTTCAGTTTTGGGTCCATCAAGGTCGCACTCGCGACGCCCGTTTCACGCATGGCAGCAGATTGCGCAGAGTATTGCTTACGATTGCCATCGTTACTCAAAGCGACGTTGATCAGTTGGGCAAGCTTGGTCGTTGAAGCTCGCTCACTTGATGCGGAATTTTGCGCTGCGTGCGTCTCTTTTCCTGCGGCGTTAACCAAGGTAGGCGCAGCGACCAGAGCCACCATAAAAATAGGTGCAGCTAAGCGGTATGGTTTGATATCCATAATCTAAATCCAGTGTTCGCCGGATCGATGGAGGTGCGGATTTTATTGCGGGAACAGTAAAGCCTTGTTACCTCATCGTTCAGGCGCATTAAAACAACCTGCGATACACGCGCAGGGTCGAATGCTAGGACGGATTTAGGCTATTGGAGGTCGGTATAGGTCGCGGCTGACGTGTACGACTGGGGAAGCAACTTCAGGAGTAATAGTTGCGCGATAGATGACGGGCATTGGGCTATTGGTAGGATTCGGTAGGGGGACGAAAACTATCGTACACGCGGCAGTACAGCAGGTATGAACCATGCCGGAGCCTCCACCACAGTTCATGCTGGTTTCTCTTGCATCGCCATCTTCGGACATAGAAGCGTCAGTCATGGAGACGTCCATCATACCAGGCATACCGCAGTGCTCGCTGTCACTCATCATAGAAGGATGGTGAGCCATGCCAGTAGACATCATTTGAATATTCATCAACGGCTCACTGTTCGCCACACTAGATACCAATAGCACTAGTGTCGTGAAGAGAGTTAACCAGATTGTATGCAGCGATTTTAAGTGCATACCCTTTCCCATGTGTTTGATGAAAATGATGAAAACCCTTCGATTCTAAAGGTTAACCTAAGGGTAAGGTCAATCATTTATTACTCTTATTATCAAAATAGTCCAACCCTTCTGTTTTCGCACTTTCGAGGGAGTAAAACGTTTGTTAAACACCGAGTGTTGAAAGTTAGCGAAAGAAGCCCTCGCTTTTTATGACACGTGAAAAATGTGGTTTATAAGTTTTACATCACACTAACTTGTCTTACAAATGATTATCCTTATAGAATGCATGGTTTTACTTGTGCAGATTTGGATTTGCTTTGCTGCGGGGGTTGCATGATAGAAATTGTCATCGATGGAAAATATAGAATTGTAGAAGAGGGTCTAACCCTTTTAGAAGCAGCAAAAGTGTGTGGGGTCGAGATCCCATCGCTGTGCGGAATGAACAAAAGTAATGAAAAAGTACCGTGTGACTTGTGTGTGGTTGAAGTCGAAAGCGGCGGTACTAAGCGTGCGTGTGAACTTGAAGTTTACCGGGGCCTTAATGTGGTCACGCAATCAGAACAATTAAGCGAGCACCGCAGAAAAGCACTCAACCGCATCATGACGGACCATTACGCCGATTGTGAAGCGCCATGTAAAACCGCGTGTCCAGCGGGCGTTGATATCCAATCGTACCTTTATCACATCGCACAGAACGATCATCAAAAAGCGATTGAAGTGATTAAGCGTACGCTTCCTATGCCGCTATCGATTGGTCGTGTGTGCCCGGCATTTTGTGAGAGTGAATGTCGCCGCTCGTTAGTCGATGAGCCTATTGCAATTCGTCAGCTAAAACGTCATGCCGCGGATGCGGATTTGTCTGCGCATGAAGCCTATGTACCAGAAAAGAAACCAAGCAAAGGTTTGAACATTGCCGTCGTCGGCAGTGGTCCTGGTGGTCTGACAGCTGGCTACTACCTATCGAACGAAGGCTACGACGTTACGGTCTTTGAATCCATGCCAAAAGCGGGTGGTTGGTTGCGTTATGGCATTCCAGAATACCGTTTACCAAAAGACATTCTCGATAAAGAAATCGAACTGATGTGCCGCAATGGCATGCAAGTTCACACCAATCAAAAGCTGGGTGTGGATTTCACGCTTTCTCAATTGAGCGAAGAATACGACGCAGTGTGTTTGGCTGTCGGCGCGTCTCAAGCGGTTGAAATGCATTACACAGGCAGTGACCTTGAAGGTTGCTACTTAGGCGTTGATTACCTAAAAGATTACGTTACCGAGCAAAACTATGTAACGGGTCAGAAAGTCGCGGTGATCGGTGGTGGTAACACGGCAATTGACTGTGCTCGTACTGCGCGTCGTGCTGGTGCAGACACCACGTTGATTTACCGTCGTACCCGTGACGAAATGCCGGCAGAAGACTACGAGATTGTCGAAGCGGAACACGAAGGGGTGAAATTCCACTTCTTGACCAACCCGGCAGAAAACCTTGCCGATGAAACTGGACGCGTGAGTGCGATTCGCCTAGAGCGCATGGCGTTGGGTGAGCCGGATGCATCTGGTCGTCGAAGCCCTAAACCAACTGGCGAGTTCTTCACCGAAGAGTTCGACACCGTGATTGCAGCAGTATCGCAAAAGCCAGACCTGAGCTTCCTCGAAGGTGAAGATTTGTCGATTCCGCTTACGCGTTGGAACACCTCAGATGCAGATGAAAAGACCATGCACACTGGCACGGGCAACATCTTCAGTATTGGTGATTTCCGCCGCGGCCCAGCAACGGCAGTTGAAGCGGTGGGTGATGGTCGCGTTGCGGCAAAAGCCATTGACCTGTTTTTGAATGGTGATATGGCAGACATGCCAAAGGCGGCGTTCAACTCGCGCAAAGAGAAGAAGCTCTCTCAAGTCGATCCGCTTCACTTCGAGAACATCCAGAAAGTTGCTCGATCTATCATGCCTGAGCTGACTCCAGCACAACGCGAGCAAAGCTTCGCTGAAGTGGAGTTGGGCTTTGATAACGAAGAAGCAATGAAGGAAGCTGCGCGCTGTCTAGAATGTGGCTGTCAGGCAAATACTGATTGTGCGCTGCGTGATTACTCCACCGAATATGAGGCTGAGCAAAGCTTTGACTTCTCTTTGCAGATTAAATCGCATCAAGATTGGTTAGATCTTCGTGCGAAAGACTTGCGTCATAAGTACGAAGTTGACCGCAGCTCTGAGTTTATTGAGTTTGATGCTAACCGCTGTATTAGCTGTGGTCAGTGCATCCAAGCGTGCCGCGACAAAGCCGTACACGGTGTACTGAACTTCGTGTGCGATAAACAAGGTCGTCCGGCATTACGTCCTGACGATCGTCCACACTTTGGAAGTAACAAGAATGGCTTAACCCTAATGGGTGATTCGAACTGCGTGCAATGTGGCGCGTGCGTTCAAGTGTGTCCAACGGGCGCAATGGTCGATAGTCGTGACCGTTCGCAAGGCCGTACTGAAGATCTGAAAGCGGTCGACACCATTTGTACGTACTGTGGTGTGGGTTGTAAGTTGACTATGTTCGTGGACGAAGCAACCAATACGATTCGTTACGTGAAGGGCGGTGACTCGCCAGTGAACCAAGGCATGCTGTGTGTGAAAGGGCGCTTTGGTTTTGATTTCATCGGCAGTGAAGAGCGTCTTACCACGCCTTTGATTCGTAAAGACGGTTGGTTGCAGCCTGCGAGTTGGGAAGAGGCGATTCAACTGATTGCAAGCAAGTTCTCTGGCATCAAGCAAGATTTTGGCAGCAACGCATTGGCGGGTTTCTCTTCAGCGAAAACCACCAACGAAGACAACTACGCGTTCCAAAAATTTGTCCGTCGTGAACTAGGCACCAATAACGTCGATCACTGTGCGCGCTTGTGTCACGCATCGAGTGTAACCGGTCTTGAGGCATCACTCGGTAGTGGTGCAATGACCAACGACATTCCAAGCATTAAGCACTCGGATGTGATCTTTATTATCGGTTCGGATACCACATCGGCGCACCCGATCATCGCTTCACACATCAAACAAGCAATTCGTCACCACGGCGCTCGCTTGATTGTGGCTGACCCGAAACGTGTCGATATGGCAGAGCATGCTGAGCTGTATATGGCGCATCGTCCGGGTACGGATGTGATGCTCCTAAACGGTGTCATGCAGCAGATCATTAAGAACGGCTGGTACGATCAAGAGTACATCGAAGAACGTGTCGACGGCTTTGATACCTTACTGCAAGAAGTGATGTCACCAGCTTATAACCTCGATAAAGTGGAGTTGGTTACGGGCGTAAAAGCCGAAGACATTCAAGCAATGGCGCGCATGATCGGTACAGCAGATCGTACGGCTGTTTACTACTCGATGGGGATTACTCAGCACACGACAGGTCATGACAACGTGCGTTCTATCGCTAACCTGCAATTGCTGTGTGGCAACATCGGTATTGAAGGTGGTGGTATTAACCCGCTACGTGGTCAATCTAACGTGCAAGGCGCGTGTGATATGGGCGCTTTGCCAAACAGCTTCCCGGGCTATCAAAAGGTATACAACCCAATTGTGCGACAGAAGTTTGCTATTGAATGGAACGCACCAAATCTGCCTTCTGAGCAAGGTTTAACCCTGACAGAAATCATTGACGCGGCTTGCCATCGTGACGTTCGTGGTATGTACATCATGGGTGAGAACCCAGTATTGAGTGACCCGAACCAAGCGCATGTGATTGAAGGTTTAGAAGCGCTCGACTTCTTGGTTGTTCAAGACATCTTCCTAACGGAAACCGCTCAATACGCGGATGTGGTTCTGCCTTCTTGCTCGTTTGCAGAGAAAGCGGGGCACTTCACCAATACGGAGCGTCGTGTTCAGCGTGTGAATCCGGTTGTCACGGCACCGGGTGAGGCAAAAGAAGATTGGTGGATTATTCAAGAAATCGCCAATGCCATGGGCAGTGATTGGGACTACCACTGTGTGTCTGATATCACTAACGAAATTGCACGAGTGACACCTCAATACGCGGGTCTTCGTTGGGACGCCATTACGCCAAACGGTGTGCAATGGCCGAGCAATAAGAACAACCCTGCGGGTACTCGCATCATGCACCAAACCCAGTTTACTCGTGGTAAAGGGCAAATGGTGGGCGTACCGTTCCGTTATGCGGCTGAGCTGCCAGATGAAGAGTATCCACTGGTGCTTACTACAGGTCGTGTACTTGAGCAATTCCACACTGGCACCATGACGCGTAAGACCAAAGGGTTGGATAATCTTGCTGGCCCTCGCGCGATGGTGAGCGTGGAAGACGCAGAAACGCTTGGCATCAGTAATGGTCAGCGTCTGACGGTGTCTACACGTCGCGGCAGCATTGAGATTGATGCTTTTGTGACTAAGCGTATTCAAAAAGGAGTGGTGTTCATTCCATTCCACTTTGTTGAATCGCCAGTCAACCGCCTAACGACAACGGCAACTGACCCGCATGCGAAGATCCCTGAGTTCAAGGTCGCTGCGGTTAAAGTCGAAGTGAGCGAAAAAGCGCTACTTACAGAGCCTGCAGCGGAAGCGGTTCATTCCATTTAGGCCAATCTGTTTAGATACAGGTTAGCAGCGCACTGGCGAGTTGGGCGATTACATATAAGCTTATGATATGTAATCGCTAAATGAGCCGTGCGTGTGCTAAGAGTCATTAAATGGATTGTGTTGTTTTTACCCGCTTCAATTTGGCTGGTGGCAAAGCAATATCATGATATTTGGTGGGCGGAGAATCTAACCTCGATTCCCGCTCTCCTTTTATTCGTCTACCTAGGTTTTGCTCTGGTACTTTTGGTTTGTCGTCACTGGGCGAAAGCCATTTTCTCTGCTTTAATCGGCTTCGCTTCTATTGCGTTTCTCTTACCCACTCAAATCACAAACAATCAAACTTGCGAAAATCCGCTGACGATAGTCCAATTCAACCTGTTCTACGAAAATCCGGACATCAATCAGTTCATCAATTTCTTGCTTAAACACCCTGCAGATTTGGTGGTGATGCAAGAGCTCTCGCCTCAAGTGGGGGAGAAACTTCATCTTCTCGACGATATTTATCCTTTCTATTTTGGCGGCCAGCGCGGTGTTGGTTACCCGTCAAATCAGATGATTTTGAGCCGTTATCCTTTGGAGCCAGTTTCGATTTATCACACCCCAGATGGTCAAGAGGTGATTCGAGCAATATGGCAAGTGGACAACCCTATTACCCTGATGACGGCGCATCCTCCTTCGCCAAGAACCGAGCCGTTATGGCAACGCCGCAATGCCCTGATTCGAACCATAGAAACCCTTACTGATTTGTATCCAACACCGGAAATGATCGTGATAGGGGATTTCAATCTTTCTGCTGCAAGCCCGAGGTTTAATGGGCTGTTTTCTCGTTTTCAAACTCAACCTGTTGCTAGTTGGCCAACATCAGTGAAAGGCTTGCCGGTTCCTGCTTTCGCCATGATAGGGATTGATCACCTCTGGCTTAAGTCAGAAAACTCAAATCGGATGATCTGCTCAAGAACATCGACAAATCAACCGAATGGCTCTGATCACAGGTTGGTGACGACTCTAATCGGGCAATGAGTTAGTACTTTCTATTGGCAAAGTGTCTAGTTATTTAGAATTAGGTTAAATCGCGGTGTGGCTTGTCATGGAATTGACGGACTCTGACCTTAACTTGTTATTTGGGTGAATTCTTTAACCTAAACTCCATCCGCTTCCTATACTGAGAATATAGAGAAAAGCAGAAATTCATAATGATAAGAGGCAACTTGTATGACAAGAACTACCTCAGCAGTGTTAATACTTATTTTAATGAGCGCCTATTTTGCCTATAACCGTTTTTACGTTTATCCGCAAAAGCTAGAAACACAGGCGGAATCGATGCTGATCCAAATGGCCAACCGTGAAGAGTGGCTTGACGTACATGAGATGATGGAACGTGTAGAAGCGCACAAGGCGCATCTGGAGTTGAACGCAGATATCACCTCAACCAGCGGTAAACGTGCATACAGCGAAGGTTACATTACCTATAGCGACCGCAGTCGAAATGTATGCAAACAAGTGGTTTTCAACTTCAAAATCAATTCGCTAAGAAGTTATAGCATTTCAGACCTTCACGATTGCTCTCTGGGTGAGTACTACTGATCTCGCTACGATAATTGATGATTCAATAAAAACGCCTCCAAATCCGGAGGCGTTTTTAGTTGTAGAATCTGATGGGTTAATCGAGTGATTTTTTGAAGCGTAATGATGCAACAACTAAACCTATTACCGTAAAGCCCAGTAGCCAAACCGTATCTCGCCATAGCTCCATTAAATCTGCACCACGCAACACCACACCGCGAATAATGCGCATAAAGTGGGTGGCAGGCAGGGCTTCTGATATCCATTGTGCCGCGACGGGCATTCCTTCATAAGGGAACATAAATCCGGATAGAAGAATCGACGGCAAAAGAATAAACACCGTCATCTGCATTGCTTGAAGCTGTGTCGTCGCAATGGTGGATATCACCAAACCTAAGGTTAAACTCGCGGCGATAAACAGCAGTGTGCCAAACAGTATCTGACTAATGGCACCGTTTATCGGCACACCAAATATCCAGTGCCCCAAGCCTAAAATGATAAACACCTGTATCAGACCAACAAAGATGTAGGGGATGATCTTCGCCACCATGAGCTCGATGGAGTGGATTGGCGTAGTAATCAGTAACTCTAAATTGCCACGTTCTCGTTCTCGAACAATGGCTGCACTGGTGAATAAGATCATCGTCATGGTCAGAATCACGCCCAATAAACCAGGGACAATGTTCACCGCCGAGCGCCGACTCGGGTTGTAATACAGCGCAACTTCAAAGGTTTTAGTTGGGGCAGGGCGTATCTCAAAATCAAAATCCGTTAACGGCATGGTTTGTAGCGAGAGAATCGCAGAGCTAATCATGGTGTCTGAACCATCCACAATCCATTGGCCAAGCTCTCGCCCTTGCACCATACGTTGGGTTAGGTCGCTAGGTAGAATTAAAGCGGCTCGCACCAAACCGTCTTGAATGGCTTGCTCGGCTTCTGATGCGGTAGCGAAGGTTTCAACCACATCGACCACTTGCGTGACTTTTACGGACTCAGTGATCACGCGCCCGGCAGTGCTGCCACTTTGATCGACGACGCCAACGGGAATGTTGCGAATATCCGTATTAATGGCAAAGCCGAACAGCAGAAGTTGAATCAGGGGGATCATTACGACCATGCCAAAGGTAATGCGGTCACGTGAAAGCTGACGGATCTCTTTGATCATCACCGCTTTCATGCGGGCAATAGATTTCATCATTGGCGACCTTCTCCCGTAACACTGACAAACACATCTTCCAAGCTAGGACGAGCAATGTTCATCTCGCAGCCATCAAGCTCAGGAAAGGTTTGGGTTAACCATTCGATCGGTTGTTCGATGTGCTGGTGGATCAAAATGCGTAAGCGAATGCCGAGCTGTGCGGCAGAACGGACTTCTTCGCGCTGAATGACTTTCTCTTTTAGCTCGCGTAGGTTGTCCGCTTTGACTTCGACGATGTTAACGCCCATTTGCGCCATGAGCTCTTCTGGCTCACCATCGGCGCGGATTTCTCCAGCTTCCATAATCGCCAGACGATGGCAGCGTTCCGCTTCATCCATGTAGTGCGTTGTGACCAAAATCGTTGTGCCTTGGTCAGAGAGATCAAACAATTGCTCCCAGAAATCGCGTCGGTTCTCTGGGTCAACCGCAGATGTGGGTTCATCGAGAAACAACAGTTCTGGTTTATGCATGGTCGCTGCCGCGAGAGACAAGCGCTGCTTCTGGCCGCCACTCATTCCGCCCACGCGCTGTTTACGCAACTGGTCGAGACCGTAGGTGGATAGCTGTTCTTCGATGCGAGCTTTCAGGGCCTTGGTTTCCATACCAAAGATTTGTCCAATAAACTCAAGATTCTCTTGAACCGTCAGGTCATCATAGAGGGAGAACTTTTGTGTCATGTAGCCAATCTTGAGGCGCAGAAGCTCAGATTGTTTTGGGATCTCTAGCCCGAGTACATCGACATTGCCCTCACTTGGGCTAAGCAAGCCCGTCAACACACGAATGGTTGTCGATTTACCGCAGCCGTTGGGGCCAAGAAAACCATAAATACTGCCTTTGGGCACATTAAGCGTGATGTTGTTTATGGCGGTGAAGTCACCAAACTTTTTCACTACATTTTCAGCTTGAATCGCGTATTCGGTCATTGGCTTACTCCACCAAATCCACTTGCGCTGGTATACCTGAAGGCAAGGATTGTGCTGAGTCTTGAAGGTCGACTTCTGCTAAGTACATCAAACGCGAGCGTTCTTCCTCGGTAAGCGCGAAATAAGGCGTGAATGAAGGCTCAGTCGCAACCCAACGAACGGTGCCGCTATATGGTTGCTCAACGCCATCTACATGCACGTTAACCGTTTTACCCGGAACAAAGTCGACTCGATAGTTAGCAGGAACATAAACGCGAGCGTATGGGACGCGGCTGGCTTGTATTACAGCAACCACGCCATTCACCGGAACGCGTTCACCAAGGTTAAACGGTAGGTTATCTAACAAGCCATCTCGCGTGGCCGTGATGGTGAGTTCTGCCAGTTTCTGTTCTTGTAGTGCCACATCGGCTTTTGCTGCCATGAGTGCGGCTTTCGCTTGTTCAATATCTTCAGGACGAGAGCCAGCGGTCAGTTTGCTGAACTCTTCTTGTGAGGAGTCTAGCTCTGCACGGGCAGAATCTCTGGCTGCTAAAGCGGTGTCTTTCTCTGATTGGCTGATGAGTTTCTTACGAACTAACTCCGCTTTACGTTGGTAGTTCTTTTGCGCTTCAACCAATTGAGCTTCCGCTCTGGCAACGCGAGCTTGCGCTGCGGCAATGTCTTCTGGTCGCTCACCATTGGTCAATTTCAAAAGATAAGCGTCAGCCTTGGCTTGTTCGGCTACGGCGTGAGCTAAAACGGCTTCTTGGTTCTTTGTATCGAGCTGAACCAGCACTTCTCCTTCGGTGACTTGGCTGCCTTCCTTGATGGGTAGGGCACGAATTATCTCGCTAGAGGTTGCAGTAAAGGTTACGCGGTCACGTTCCAGTGTGCCAAGGGCTTGCTGTCCGTCATCTTTGGAACAGGCAGTTAAAAGAGTCAGGGCTAGGGTGCCAAGAATGATTCGCTTCATCATGCGACGCTTCCTCTAAGAAGGTGAGCTCGAATTCGTATCAAGCTATAGAAGAGTGTGGGACTGCATTCAGTGTAACGTGAGTCAGTTTTGTCCGGCT
The DNA here is from genome assembly GCF_033339435.1 of Vibrio sp. 378. Lineage (NCBI taxonomy): Bacteria > Pseudomonadati > Pseudomonadota > Gammaproteobacteria > Vibrionales > Vibrionaceae > Vibrio > Vibrio sp. 378. The sequence continues at coordinate 78,899 of NZ_JAWOUO010000002.1, read as the reverse complement.
AGGAAGTTAATTCCTTCAATATTCATCAATTGATTAATTATTGAAGTTGGCTTGATCCTGCGGAAGCCGTGCTTTACTTGGCTCTTTTAAGTTGATTACATGAATATCATTTAAACAAAAATCTTGCCTTTCATGTAGAGCACGCCGTCGCCAGACACTCTTACTTGTTCGCCAATAACTTCACAATGAAGAATACCTCCGCGCTGAGAAGCTTGGTAAGCAACCAGTGATGTTTTGCCTAATTTTTCTGCCCAGAATGGTGCTAATCCAGCGTGAATCGAGCCGGTTACGGGGTCTTCGTCACCACCATTTGCAGGCCAAAAGTAACGCGATACAAAGTCTTGTTGATCACCTTTCGCGGTAACGACCACATCGTAAGGAGCGAGTGTCTTGAGGTGCTCTGAACGGTATTGAACCTCAAGTACCTCCTGCTGGTTGCCGACCACCACGAAATACGCTTGAGGGCTAAGCAGTACGCGTTCCACATCGCAACTTAGGCCATCAATCAATGCCGAGGGAATATCAGAAACGGCTTTTGGAGGACGAGCAGGGAACGTCATCTCGATCTTACCTTGCGCATTCTTCTCTACGGTGAGGGTTCCTACTTCCAGAGTATGAAATTCAATCGTGCCATTAATGCCAAACTCATCAAACAGCACTAACGAAGAGGCCAGTGTTGCGTGTCCACAGAAATCGATTTCAGTAATCGGAGAGAACCAACGAATCTCATATCGGTTTGCGCCAATGGATTTTAGAAAAGCCGTTTCCGACAAGTTGTTTTCTGTCGCGATATTTTGCATCAATTCTGGGGCTAGCCATTCCTCTAACGGTACGACCGCTGCTGAGTTGCCTTTGAATTGCGTATCGGTGAAGGCGTCCACCACGTAGATATCCAATTCCATTTTCCTTCCTTGTTCCGTGAGCGATTAATTAGCATAAACCAAGTGCAATTAAGAGAGTAAGAAATTTGTGTTAGAATCTTAAAGTGTCAAAATTATAGATTATTTTGTGTTTTTTGATACTTACTGACAAGGATTCGGACTGCTGGGTACTTACACTAGTGTTGAATTCATTGAAAGGAAGAAAAACATGAAAGCGATCTACAAATCAGTTTTGGCATTGAGTGTTTTTGCGGTCGGTTCTGCCCATGCATTTGAACTCGTGAGTAGAGATATTCAAGAAGGCCACCCGATGGCGAAGACATTTGAATACTCTGGTTGGGGATGTGATGGCGGGAATCAATCACCACAATTGATGTGGAAAGAAGCTCCAAAGGGCACAAAAAGTTTTGCGATCACCGTGTATGACCCCGACGCGCCAACAGGCAGTGGTTTTTGGCATTGGATAGCGTTTAATATTCCATCCACCGTTAGCGAACTGCCTCGAGGCATTGATATGAACAAGTTAGGCGGCAAAGAATCTCGTATTGACTACGGCACAACGGGGTTCGGCGGCGCGTGTCCTCCAAAGAATGATGGGATGCATCGTTACCAGTTTACGGTGTGGGCATTGCCAACTGAAGAACTGAATTTGGATGAAAACACGCCACCAGCCATTGTAGGGTTTACTTTGAATAGTGTTGCTTTGGGTAAAGCGACATTAACCACGACTTACACGCGATAATTGAATATAAGGGGAGAGAATGGGTCACCAATATCAGGTTACGCTGTTTCGTGCGGAGCAGCAGCAGAAGCTTCGTAATGTCAGGATTCACTCCCCAAGCCTTATTCAGATTGTTAAGGGGAGTAAACATCTTTTCTGGAAAGATGGAGTACTCGACATCCATCATCCAAATATCATGCTTTGTGAAGCAAATGCATCCCTAAATTTTGAAAATCTTCCTCTACAAGGGCGATTTCTTTCTCGAATGTTCAGTTTTCACTGTGTGCCTAGCGATGAAATGTTGGAGCTAAGCATGAGCAACGCATTAGGAAACTATGTACCCGTTGTTGAGACAGATAAAGCATTGCAAGCGACGTTAAATGCTTTGTTTTCGTTTGAGCGGGAAAGCTTAAGTGAAGCGACACAACGCTATTGGATTATGGGTCTATATCAGCAGCTAGCTGAGAGAGGGTTATTGCATCGGTTGTTCTCGAGTTCACATATCTCTTTTAGTCAGAAACTTAGTCGTTACTTATCGCGCTCTCCAGGGGAGGAGCATCCATTAGATATGGTCGCGGGGCACTTTGCTATGAGCCGAGCAACATTGATACGAAAACTGAAACAAGAAGGTACCCAGTATCGTGAAGTATTGGCAGAAGTGCGCTTAAATCACGCACTTTACTTGATGCAAAATGGCTCGTATAACGTTGCTATGCTCGCACAGTTGTGTGGTTATCAGTCAGAGGGGCGTTTTAGCCAACGCTTTAAAAGTAAGTTCGGCCTAACGCCCAGCGAGTATATTAAAACGGTAGTGAGTTAATGTTTTACCGCTTTTGTATTTTTTGTGCTTTTTAGGTTAGCCATAATATTTGGCTTTCATTCGCAATGCTACATTCACCAAAGCAATCAACACAGGCACTTCGATCAGCGGACCAATGACACCAGCAAAAGCTTGGTCTGAGTTTAGGCCAAACACCGCGATAGAAACCGCAATTGCCAATTCAAAGTTGTTGCCTGTTGCCGTGAAAGCAATTGACGCGTTTTTGTCGTAGTCGATGCCCATTTTCTTACCAACGAAGAAGCTGACAAAGAACATCAACACAAAGTAGATAGCCAGTGGAATTGCTACACGGAATACATCCATTGGCAGTTCAAGAATCATTTCACCTTTCAAGCTGAACATCAGTACGATGGTCGCAAGCAGGGCGATAAGCGTAATTGGTGAAATGCGTGGGATGAATACGTCGTTGTACCATTGTTCACCTTTCGCAGCGACCAGCCATTTGCGGCTTAGGAAGCCCGCTAGGAATGGGATACCAAGGTAAATAAGAACGCTTTCCGCGATGTCCATCATCGAGATATCAACTACGAAACCTTCGTAACCAAAGACTGGTGGCAACACAGTGATGAATAACCATGCCATCACACTGTAAGTCACGATTTGGAAAGCGCTGTTTAATGCAACTAGAGCTGCACCGTATTCTTTGTTACCGCCACCGATATCGTTCCATACCAATACCATGGCAATACAACGAGCAAGACCGATCAGAATGATACCAACCATGTAACCCGGATGATCACCTAGGAAAGTCAATGCAAGGATGAACATTAAAATAGGGCCGACAATCCAGTTCATGACTAAAGACAGCGTGATCGCTTTTTTATCTTTCGTCACTGTACCTAGCAGGTTGTAGTTCACCTTTGCTAGTGGCGGGTACATCATCAAAATCAAACCAATCGCGAGCGGTACGTTCGTGCTGCCGACTGACATTGACTCATTCCACTCAGCAACTTGAGGGAACGCTGCGCCAATACCTACACCGATTGCCATTGCGACAAAAATCCACACCGTTAGGTAACGGTCCAAGAAGCTCATTTTGTCGCTGGCACTATTTAAAACTTGAGTAGTCATAGTGTTCTCTTATTCGTTTATCGTCGAAAAGCGATAGTTGAAGGTATAGTTTATCTCTGCACGCCTGACCAGCGTGCAAAGGGAATCAATCAAATAACTTGGAAAAGCCTAGATTGAACTGATCAAACGCGTCGCGTTGAATGCGGTAACACACCTTAGGTGGGTTTGGCTCGGCGCTGATAAAGCCTGCTTGCTTGAGAATACGCAAGTGCTCGGAAACAGTAGATTGCGCAAGACCCAGTTCAGAAACCAAATCACTGTTCAAACAACCGCCCATGGTATCGAGCGTGTGCAGGATATGCAGAATGCGCAAACGTGCTGGATGCGACAAAGCTTTTGCTTGCGCTGCTAGAGTTTGTTCTTTCTCGAGCTGTTGTTGCGTTGTCTGAAAAACGACTTCGCACGTGTCCTTGCACTTATCACTCATTCGCTGGCCTTAATAGTTAATCGTCGAATTGCGATAAAGTGTACGCCTGCTCTGTGGAAGATGCAACAAATCGATGAAAAAATTAATCGTGAAATAACGATGAATAAAAAGTTGAAAAAATATATCTTTTAAAAACAGTGATATAATTAAAAATTAAGCAGGTTACTAAAAGTTAACTAATTGCACTATATTTCTAGGTTACCATAATAAACCACATCCGACGCACAATGGTTACTGCGTCATCTTGTGAACTTATTTAAAGGTAATCCCATGAGCAACGTACTGATCATCAATGCACACGAACCATCACCATATTCAGAAGGTCGTCTAAATGCTTCTCTTGTCGACAAAGCACAGACGCTTCTGCAAGCAAAAGGCCATGAGGTTCGCGTTGTGACAATGCAAGATGAGATCAACGTAGATGAGCAACTCGCACACTTTGAATGGGCTGATCGCGTGATCATCCAAAGCCCAATCAACTGGATGTCTGTGCCTTGGTCATTCAAAAAATACATGGACGACGTGTTTACTGCGGGTATGGGCGGCGCACTGTGTGCATTTGATGGCCGTAGCGCAGAAGAACCAAAGAAAAACTATGGTACAGGCGGTACTCAAACCAACAGCAAATACATGCTTTCACTGACATTCAACGCGCCAGAAGAATCGTTTGATGATGAGAGCGAATACCTATTCCAAGGTAAAGGCGTGGATGATTTGATGTTCCACATGCACGCTAACTTCCGCTTCTTTGGTATGTCAGCACTGCCTACATTCGCTTGTTACGACGTGATGAAGAACGCAGATATCGAAAACGATTTTGTTCGTTTCGAAGCTCACATTAACGAAAACTTCTAATCCTTTTAGAAAGATAGTGCGAACTGAATGATGAATTGAGATGGACTGCTACATGCGGTCCATTTTTATTTGTTTGCGGCGAGGTGACGTTTTTATTACTCTAAAGCACTAAATGTATCTAGCTTACTTTTCGTTACCTAGATTAGGTGCGTATCTTGAGGTGTATTGTGGAAAGCAGAATCAGTGTAGATAGCAAAGGTCGTAAGTCAGTGGTGAACGTATGTGCGGAGCCATGTGCTATCGAGAAAGGGATGCGTCTAATTGGTGGTAAATGGAAAGGTTCTCTGATTTATCATTTGAAAGACGGCCCAGTTCGTTTCAATGACTTAGCACGCATGCTAGGCGGTGCAAGTAAAAAGATGATCGACCAACGCCTGAAAGAGCTAGAAGCGGAAGGTATGGTGGTGCGCAAAGTGATCAGCGACCGCCCAATTGCCGTAAGCTATGAACTAACAGAGTTCGGCCGTACCGCACTTAAGATTCTTGATGATTTGCGAATTTGGTCTGAAAAGCATCAAATTGAGCTTCGTTAAGACCAAAGTAGTTAATCGCAAACGTTACTCTCTTTTGAAAGCTGATTAACAATACATCGCCGTTTATACCCAAGTAACTTAGATGTGCTTCATTCAAATCGTAATTTGTTTCGTAAAACAACGTACTCTTTCGAGTCAGGCATATCGAGGCTACTTGAGCATAATCGTACTTTTTAAGTTTTTGATTTCTAGTTATTATTTTATCATACTTAGTAAGTTGTAGAATAAATCACTCACTTCAGTTGAATTTAAAAAAGCACTATTTAATTCCAGTTTCTTTTCAAAATCGGAATATTTATCGAATTCCTCTTTCTCAACTAAACCTATTGGTGAGTTGTCGTTAACGTGGCTTTCATATTTTTTGATGGTATATAATTTAGACTTTTCGTCAAAATATTGAATTATCTTAATGTTAACGTCAGGTCTCTCCGTATTATACGTGATCGTAATTTTTTCATAATCTTTATTAATCGGAGTCGTAAGCCCTGTAGGGTAGATGATTTTAAACCCATTAATGTCATTCTTCTTCGTGCTTTTATAATGTTTTGAGTATGAAAAGTTTTCAATTGCACTTTTAGTGACGATAATTGACTCACCTTTCTTTAAACCGTATTCGGTACATTCATAATCGTCGACAACCGTAGAATTTCTTTTCTTTTCAATCAGGTAGGACAAGGTTGCAGATGTCCCTCCGTGTTCCAGTTTTTGTTGGTTTACAGAACAATAGAAATGACCTTTGTCCACCGTCATTGCGTTGACTTGTTCCGGATTTGAAATGGTGGGATGTATATCTTTTGCTGGATCGTTGTCGCTTCCTCCTGAACCGCATCCAACTAATCCGATACAAACGGCCATATAAAGCAAAGAGATTTTATTCATACTGTATTTCTCAATTAAGATGTGTGATTGCAAATAACGATTAATTATATTTATATAAAGTGAAAATTTTTATTTTTAATTGAACGGTGTTTTATTGATAATTTAATCGTTTGCTTTTATTTTGTCTCTTACGGTATCTATGTTTTCATTTATGGTATGAATTATTAGAATTGCACAATTGTGAGTTGCAATAGGATAATAATCGCTAGCCAACTACTTGTGTAGGTACCGTTATGATTTATGTATCCGTTAAGTCTAAGTTTTTAGTCTTAATTTCATGTATTTATCGTGAAAGTGACTTAGAAGTAAATACTTAACGTCGTTTGAGGGGAGCCTGGACTTCACTGATCTTGTTTTTCATCAAGACGTTGTATAATGAACAAGGACTCTATTTCCAACTTGTTGATACATATCAGATCTCACGGATCTGATATGCATTCCAAGTTATTCTCACTAAGGCAAGAATCCTAGCTTATTTAAGGATAGAAAGTTTACTTGGGTGTAGAAGATATTAGTAATCCAATGTGCCACGGATAGGGTAGTTATTGTTTGGATCGCGAATCCATGCCAATCCGCGTGATAGCGCGCCAAGCTCAGGGCGAACAAACGGGTTGTTTGAAATATCCACCACGTGTAAGTCGCCGTGTTCATTCACCACAAACAGACCTGGTTCTGCGAAATTATGATCGGTTTCCTGTTCAGATCGAGGAATAGATACATACAAGCCTAGCGTTTTCATTTGTTCTTCGGTCAGGCCGTAAGCGATAGAGAAGCTGATTTCGAGTTTCTCTAGATGCCCCTCTAGCTGTGCTTTTGAGTCGCCAGAAACGGCAAGAATATCGACGCCAGCATCAGCGAAAGCCTGTTTGTAACTCTCAAGCTCGTTGAGGTACTTAGTACAAAGAGGGCAGTGTTTACCACGATAAACGAATACTGCTTGCCAAGTCGCATCACCTTGCGGCTGACCCAACGTTACGCTTGAACCATCTAGCAAAGTGGCTTGAAGATGAGGGAAGCTGTCGCCCGCTTTAAGTTTCACTGAAGTTGCCATATTGACTCCCGAATTGGTGGTGTATATCCATGAATGCCCCTTTCTCAACAAAGCGATTGGGGGATGAGACTTCAATGTAGACTCTGTTTTGCGGTGTTTCAACTAGTTAACTTTTAGTAACCTGCAATAAGGTAGTAGAGTGCAAAAGATGAAAAAGCAGAACTTAAGATACAACGAAGTGGGGGTGTAGTATCAGGAGCTAAGTTCTGCTTGAGGTTAGGCTATGACCACTGGAACATATCGTTAAGATAAACCAGAGTCATCACTTCTATTTTATTACTCGATTGAGCTAGGCGTTGCTGAAAAAAGTACGCCATCATTGGCTTCTTCATTTCTTCCTCCTTTAGCTGACGAGTAAATTATGTGTATAAAAGGGGATATAAAAAAGAGAGTGCTTTTGTTGGCTTTTTTCCTAATAACGTAAATATATGGGGCTTTAAAGCCGAATTTGGAGGTTAATTGTGGAAAAGGGGAACAGATAATTAGGAAGTTTTCTTATTTTATTACCGCCAACTTAAGTAAACTATTCCTATCCACAAACTTCACAGATCTAAGGTTGATTCAGTGTCTGATCTCAATTTGTTTCGCTATTACCAACGATTACTCTCGTTTAGTGTTGGTGATGAAACAAAAACCACGTTACAGGACATTGCTGACATCATGTTCACTTCTTCTCGGCATGCTCGTAGCCTGCTAACGCAGATGCAGCAGAAGGCGTGGTTGAGCTGGCACCCGAAAGCTGGGCGGAACCAACGATCGACTCTTATTCTGAATATGGAGTTAGACGTTTTAAAAGAGAGCTTGGCTCTTGAACGTATCAAGCTAGGCAAGTATGAAAAAGCACTGGCGATATTAGATGAAGACGAAATGGCATTTGGCCGTTTGTTAAAAACAACGTCTGGTGCTTCTGTTCAAGAAGGACAGCTCAATATTCAATTAACCTATAAGCGAATGTTTGAGCGCGTCGTTCCACATCAACTTCAGCGTAGCAGCGAACGTTTCTTATTAAGGCAAATCTATTGTTGCTTAGTTTCGAGTGATAACAATGGGAAAGTGCAACCAGAACTCGCACATCACTGGCGTTATGACGAAGACACCTACGAATGGACTTTCTACCTTCGTCCAGGTCTGACTTTTCATAATGGTAATTCCATTGATGCAGAAACAGTGGTTAGCTTGTTTGCAAAGTTGAGTTCATTACAGTACTACGAAAAAGAGTTGGCACATGTTGCTAACATTACTGCGCCAACGCCATTGAAAGTTGTTTTTAAGCTTAATCGAGCTGACTTGGGCTTTGCTGGACTTATTTCTGGTGTGAAATACGGCATTCAACCAGTAAGCCAAGTTAACGTAGCGAATAACAAGCTGGTGGTCGGAAGTGGCCCATTCTCTGTTGTCGAGCACAATGAAAGTCGTTTAAAACTGCAAGCATTTAATGGTTACTATGCATGTAGAGTTCTAACGGATTTGGTGACTATCTGGATTGTTAATGACGAGCAAATGGAGAACCCGTCATTGGCAGCAAATACGTTGCAAAGGGATACTTCGCCCGAGGAGGATTTGTGTGGACACTATATGTCGACGCAAAACCGAGAAAACTCATCGGCGAGCAAGCGTAGCCGAATAGAAGATGGTTGCTTATTCGCCTTATTTAATCAGCACGCTAAGCACAAACTTTCTTTAGCGCAGCGCCGTTATATTAGTGAGCTAATTCAACCTGAGCACTTGGCCGAAGTGATGCGCCGCGAGAATATTGTATTTGGGAGTATACCCGCTTATAACCTGCTACCAGGTTGGAAGCCAGTGCTCCGTCCGTTTAGTGAGCCGCTTAAGTTACCTAAACATATTACGATAGCGGGATATAACTATACCGCGTTGCGTCGCTGTGCGCGGGCTATTTCTAATCGTTTGGCGAGTGTTGGCAGTAAAGTAGAAATTGTTATGTATTCCTACCGTGAGCTGAACGAGAAGGCTAAGAACGGTGAGCTAAATGAGACAATGGTCGTAACGAACATAAACTTAGATGATAATCGTCATGCCTCAGCGTTCACGAACTTCTTCAGCAACGCTGTGCTATTCCACACTTTGGGAGAAAAGAACGCACAATGGTTAGATGAACAACTACAGAGAGTCAGATCTTTCGTTCCACTTGAGGACTACCTTAATGCATTGGAGCCAATTTCATCGACGTTGATCAGCGAGTATTGGATTGCACCTATGTTCCACCATACACAAACTTTGCGTTTCCAAGGTGTTTTAGAAGACGTCGCTCTTACTAACTGGGGTTGGCCAGATATTCGCTCGGTGTGGTCGGCGGATTAACTGCTTTAGTTATTGAGCAAAGTGCTGCTTCACAAATTCAATGAAGGCTCTGGTTTTCGCCGATTGATAGATAAGTTGTGGGTACACCAAGTAAACCGCGTTGTGCTGGTGGTCAGTTTCTTCCGATAGAACCTGCACTAGACGGCCGTGCTCAACGTCTTGTTCGACAAAGTAACTTGCTAACCGAGCAATGCCATAGCCAGACAGGGCTGATTCTTTGAGTAAGCGGTTTTCATTGCTTGAAAGCCAACCTTGGGTTTGAACTGTTCCCGTTTTTAACGGCCACTCTTTTTGATGCAATGTGGTTAAGCATTGATGCTCTTGTAAATCATCTAATGTCTCCGGCGTACCTTCTTCTTGCAGATACTGAGGAGAGGCAACCAGCCAGTGGTGGTAGTCCAAAAGGTGATGAGCAATCATATTCTCTGGCGGCGTTCTTGTTGCTCGAAACGCAAAGTCGACGCTGGTTTCCGTCAGATTAAACGCTTGATAGCTAGAAAGAATCTCGAACTCTACGTTTGGATGTAAAGCGCGAAACGCTACGCACAAATCATGCAGCACCGCTTCGGCAAACATCTTGGGAGCGGTAAGACGAATCAGACCGTCTATTTGTTCAGATCGCTGACTTAAACTCTTTTCCATTTCCATTACGCGGCGTTTGAGATCTTCCGCTTGTGCAAAGATCGATTCACCTTCTGCCGTCAATCTCACGCTGCGTGTGGTTCGAACAATCAAAGGCGTGGCGAGTTCCGATTCCAATCGCTTGATTTGTTCCGACAGGTAACTTTTAGAGATACCAAGTTGCTCTGCTGCTCTAGAAAAGTTGAGTGTTTGAGCCACTTCAGCAAACAGCATCAGTTTTTCGATTCTCTTATAATCTGCCATCTTGATTGCTCGTCTTTATTGTTCGCTTTAATTGTTCGGTAACGAGGATAATGAATTCGATTTTACGGTATTAAACTAATTTTTACGAACGGTAAGATGGTTCGAGTTAACTTAAGAAATTGAAGATGCAGAAATCGGAAAAGTGAGAATAACGATGAACAATCCAACACTACCGCTCGCCAAAACCTTACCTAACGTTAGCCGCTTGGTCTTCGGCTGTATGGGACTTGGAGGGGAGTGGAATCGCAACCCATTAACCGCCCAAGATGAAAACCAAGCTTATGCCGCTGTCGAGGCTGCATTAGAGGTTGGCATCAATCTCTTTGATCATGCGGATATCTACAAATTCGGTAAGGCAGAAGAAGTGTTTGGGTGCATCTTAGCCAATGACTCAACCTTACGAGAGCGAATTTATCTGCAATCTAAGTGCGGCATCCGTCTAGGAGATGAGCAAGGTGTTAAGCAGTATGACTTCTCTGCCAAATGGGTGACGGCTTCTGTTGAGGGCATTCTTGAGCGCCTTGGCGTGGAAAACCTTGATGTTTTGATGCTGCATCGTCCTGATCCTCTGGTTGAATTTGAAGAACTGGGCACAGCGCTCCAAGCACTGAAACAAGCTGGCAAAGTTAACCACTTCGGTGTTTCTAACATGAACAGTGCTCAAATTGATCTTCTTCAACAAGCAACGGGCGAAATTGTTGTGGCGAACCAGTTGGAAATGAGTCTGGCTAAGTCTGACTTCATCAAGCAAGGCATGGGGCTTCCTTCGTCTGCATCTGACTACGTTGCAGGAATACTGGAACATGCCCGTAAGCACAATATCCAACTGCAAGCGTGGGGCAGTATGGCGCAGGGAAGATTCTCAGAGCGTGGTTTACATTCTGATGATCACAACACCAGACAGGCGGCGGAGATGGTAATGGCGCTAGCAGCTGAATATGGTGTGTCGTCTGAGGCGATTGTTTTAGCCTTCCTAACGCGTCACCCAAACCAAATTCAGCCTGTTATTGGTACTGCAAATCCACAACGTATTCGCGCTTGTGCTCAAGTAGAGAGCGTCACGCTATCACGCAGCCATTGGTATGGCTTGTTCGAGAAAACCCTTGGTCATGAGATTCCTTAGGAGAGAAAAATGAAATACGTACAAGTTCAAACTCTAATTCAAACGGCATTGGAAATTGCGACAGCTCGCAAGCAAAACATTGCGGTTGCCGTGGTTGATACACATGGAGAATTGCTCGGTTTTGCCCGAATGGATGATGTGAGCGTGCAAGCAGGTTTGTTGGCACAAAACAAAGCCTATACCTCGGCTAGAGACCGTCAACTTAGCGGCAATCTGGATGCTTGGGCTCGTGAGACGGGTAAGCAGTTGAGTTATTGGACTGACCCAAAGATCACAGGCTTTATGGGTGGTGTACCTGTAGAACAAGAGGGGAAAGTCGTCGGTGCAATTGGTATCAGTGGTTTGGCTGAGCAAGATGATGAAGCACTTGCGATGGAAGTATTAAACGCGCGTTGAGTATAATGTTTATCAGTAGGTGTGATGCTTTGTCCAGCTTTGTACTCACTGTAGGGACTCAAGTTCACAGGCTTCGTCGAGTCACAATGCTAGCTAATAGCCTGAAGTAAGCAGAAGTTGAAATCGCGAACTATGATTAATTTATTTGAAAGCTTTGAGGCCTAAATATGTTTCATAAGGTATTCGTTTCGCTATTTTTTGTTCTCCTCTCAGGCTGTGGTACGAGTGACAGCGCGTTAAAAGAGAGCGGTTATGATGAAGCTTATATCCAAGGCTTTCATGACGGTCGGCATAGTGGTATGCAAGAGGCAGGGAATGATTTTGAACACTATATTAAGGACGAAACAAGGTATCAAACCGACTCAGATTATCGGCAAGGCTGGGATGCTGGTGAGGTAGAGGGTAACAAGTTACAAAAGCAGGCGACCGCGATAGGACAAGGCATGATTGATAATTCATATGAAGAACGTGATGTCTTTGATCCTGATAAAGTGGCGAAAGATGCAATAAAAGGCGTTGATACATCGGAATTGAAAAGCCTAGAGTAACGGACTGATATAAAGAATAAAACTCGTCATTTGACGAGTTTTATTTTTGTCTAAACGATTCATGTTTCAACGCTCAACAGGGCATTCATCGTTTGGGTATGAGCAATGTCGTTAATCACCTTTCTTGTTCTTTTGTTCAAGGATTAACGATAACAGGCGAACGAGCAGGGACTGAGCTTCCGGTGAGAGCAATCGCGCCACGGCCGTTAAGTCATTTGCTGTGACATGCTTAACATCACGTACATCTAAGGCAATATCTAGGTCAGTCAAATGAAGCGAACGCAATATGGCACGATATTGTGAGAGTTTAAGATCGGACTCTCCGCGCTCGATCCTTTGATATGTTTTTACGCTCATTCCAGCGATGTTTGCCATTTGCTCACGGGAGAGGCCATTCGATTTTCGTCTTGCGATCAGTGCTTGAATTATAGGGTCTACCTGCATGTGCTCTCCTGAAAGGACAGTTTTGACCTAAACGGAGCAAGAAGTGGACCAGTTTAACCACCACATATTTACCTGCTTTGCAATCAGTATAAAAATAACTGTCTTATAAAAACGTAAATATTTTAGTCAGTTATTAACTCAATGGAAAAGTATCAATCATACAAATCAATAGAAACGAAAGCTTCTATTCGCAAAATGCAACGCATTTTAGATCATTTATTTAGTGAAATTGATCAGCAACATCGTGAGACTAAAGAGAATGTTGTGACACTGATTCAACAGTCACAACAGCGATTGATGAACTACAAAGAGCTTTACCTTCACAAAGAATCGATAAGTGAAGTAGAGCTGCGGATGGCGCATGAAAATATGAGTGAGACTGAGAAGCAGGTCGCCGATATGGGTATTCCAGTGTTAACTTATATCATTGGCGCTCTAGATAAAGCGTATTAACACAGTCGTAAAGTCGGGCGATACAAGATTTACGCAATTTCGATCAATTGATGACATCTAAAAGAAAGGATGCAAATGCTGGGGAACCACACCCAGCATTCGGACACTCATTTACCTATATTTTCGAACCGTAAATCAGTGTTTAGAGGTATGTGAACCGAACAGTGTCGGTACGCAGCGAATAATAGCGATATTGTCCGATCTAGGCTACGTCCTTGGAATCTAACACCTTCACTTAAACTGTAAATTAATCTGTACACCCAGCCAAATTGAGCCATTGAGCACGTTCTGCCTTCTCTTTAAGCGATAAAAGACTAATTAGTGACGAAAAAAACAACACATCTTAGGTAAAAGATAAGAGTTGTTAAAATATATCGCTATAAGATTGACCTTTTGCTTTTCAATCGTCCTGCTTATGCCTTACAATCTTTTCGAACCAAATCCATTCATAACGAATGGGGTTGATGAATTAAGATGAACAATTTTGCTTCGAACCCAAAGTTGCGCACATTTCATCAACGATGACATCGCCAAAAACGACTCTCAAGTGTTCATGTGCAAATGATTAACCACCTTTTGTTGCATGTTTTCTTAGCCATACAGGGCTCTTGTAACATAGTGCTCTTGTAACCAAATTTTGACTAAGTCGGAGCGTTTTGTTGTGTGCTTTAGATAAAGCACAACTGGCGAGAAATTAACGGATTGAATTTAGAGGTATTAACCGTGAACCTAAAACTTGTCGGCAGCTCCCTGATCGTTGCAGGTACTGCTCTTGGCGCTGGTATGCTTGCTATACCAATGGTGCTTGCTCAATTTGGCCTCCTTTGGGGCACTCTTCTTATGTTGTTCATCTGGGCTGGAACGACTTATGCTGCGCTGCTCCTTCTTGAAGCCAGTTGCAAAGTAGGTGGTGGTGTGAGCATGAATGCAATTGCTCGCGAAACGCTTGGTAAAGGAGGCCAGTTGGTAACCAACAGCTTGCTTTACGCCCTGTTAGTTTGTCTATTAATGGCTTACATCATTGGTGCGGGTGATCTGGTACAAAAAGTAACAGCCTCAATTGGGCTTCCAACATCTACGATCTCAAGCCAAGTCGGTTTTACTCTTTTAGTTGGTATCATTGTTTCGGCAGGTACAGGGGTAGTAGATAAGCTGAATCGCGGTTTGTTCCTAGGCATGATCGTAGCGCTGATCCTGACACTTTTTGCGCTTGCACCAAGCGTCTCGTTTGAAGGACTTGATGAGGTTGTGAGCGACGATAAAATGGCACTTATCAAAACCAGTTCGGTGCTTTTCACCAGTTTCGGTTTTATGGTCGTGATCCCATCGCTTGTAACTTACAACAAAGAAGCGAGTAAAACACAGCTGCGTAATATGATTATCGTGGGCTCAACTATTCCGCTTGTTTGTTACCTATTATGGTTGTTAGCGGTTGTCGGCAACCTACCACCTCATGAGCTTGTTCAATACTCCAACGTAACAGAGTTGATATCGGTACTAGGTCAGCAATACGAGGGCTTAGAGTTCATCCTATCCATGTTTACTGGTTTGGCACTACTAACGTCGTTCTTAGGTGTTGCAATGGCGCTATACGATCAAAATGCAGACCTACTGAAAGCAAGTAAGCCAGTGATTTTTGTTACTACTTTTGTGCTACCACTATTAGGTGCTGTATTTGCGCCAGAACACTTCCTAGCTATTCTCAGCTACGCGGGGATTATTCTTGTGTTTCTCGCGGTCTTTGTCCCATTATCAATGACCATGAAAGTGCGCCGAGTGCCGGTAGAAGATGACAATATTTATGAAGCTGGTGGCGGCGCAATGGGAATGAGCATGATCTTCCTATTCGGCTGTTTCTTGCTGTTTGCCCAAGCAGTATAAAATCACGCTAGCTTATTTAAAAACTGAGCCGCTCGTAGTCAAACGGGCGGCTTTTTTGTATTCATAGCCGAACCCAGGCCACTCAAAGTCATCAGCATTTGTGATGTTTGACGTTTCTCTGATAATCACGGTTAGCGCTGACTTTTTAGTAAAACTCCTTAGCGAAAGGCTGACATGTACAGTGATTCACCCTTCTATTATATCGATGTTGATATGAATAAGAGGCTCTGTTGTGTCAAAGCAATTATCTTTTGCCATGGTTGGCGTTATGTTGTCTTTAGGTGTGTTGAGTACAGAAGCGGTGGCTGACCCAAAGCATAAGCATGGACATCGGTACGATCACCATCATGCGCATCACCACCATCATAAACACAAGCGCAAGCACAAGCATAAACATAAACACAAACATCGTGACGTTATTTATGTGGAGACCCGACGACCAAGGCGCAGTTACTATTACCATGACCGAATTCCTCGGAATAGTACCTACATAAAGATTGGAGATTTCACTTATCTAAAAGTGGACGACCGCTATTATCGTCGTTCTAATGATCGCTATATCCATGTCGAGTTCAATTAAACTTGAAAGGACACATAGTCGGCGTTCTTGTAATGTTGAGCTTAATAGCACCAACATGGCACATGTAACATCGACCAATACTAGGGTAGAGGGTTAAAAACAAAAACAGCGAGCCGGTGCTCGCTGTTTTCGCTTAAATGAGTGTTAGACAGTAAATCTATTTAAGATTTGATCTTGTTTATGTACATCTTCTTGTTGCGCCTGCATCGCGTCGTTGGTTCGATTTGCCGATTCGGCGACTTGAGTCGATAGGTCTTTAATATTCACCGTATTGTTGTTGATCTCTTCAGCGACAAGGCTTTGCTCTTCCGCTGCTGAGGCAATTTGCAAGTTCATATCGGAAATACGCTGAATCGCATCACGAATGCGTTGTAACGCACTATTTGCTAAACCCGCTTTTTCAACGGCCTCTATAGCACTACCTTTGCTTTGATGCATGGCATTTGCCACAGATGAAGCGCCAGATTGTAGTTGCTCAATCATAGTACGAATCTCTGTTGTCGACTCTTGAGTTCGTTGTGCCAGTGTACGTACTTCATCTGCAACAACGGCGAAGCCTCGGCCAGACTCTCCCGCACGTGCAGCCTCGATTGCGGCATTCAACGCGAGTAAGTTCGTTTGGTCCGCAATATCGTTGATGACTTTTAGAATCGTTTCGATATTGGCGGTAGCAGATTCCAACACTTGTACTTCTTCGACTGCAAGGTCAATGCTATCGGAAAGCATGTTTATCGTTTGTGTCGATTCACCAACGATAGAAGACCCCTCAACCGTTGCTTGGTCGGCTTCTTTGGCTGCACTTGCCGCACCTTGCGCATTATTAGCAACCTCTGTCGCGGTGACAGACATCTCATGCATCGCGGTAGCAAGTTGTTCTAGCTCTTGCAGCTGAGTGTGAATTGCGCCTGCCGAGTCTTTTGCGCCCTCAGCGGTGATTTGAGTTCCGTTTAAAATTTGATCAGAAATACGTTTCGACTCAATGATTTGCTGTTGTAAGTTCTCCATGAACGTATTGAAGTTTGTGGCAAGCTCAGAAAACTCTTGGTCAGTATCTGTTTCGAGGCGTTGTGTAAGGTCGCCTTTCCCTGATGCTACATCTTTAATCGCATTGTTTAGCGTGTCCAAAGGACGCATGAGAGTGCGAATCAACAGAGTTAGGGCGATAATAGATGCAATCACGGCAATGATTGAATAAATAATAGCGTTGTTACGAAGCTCTCCTACGGCAGAATAGGCAACAGCTTCATCGATCACCGAACCTACGTACCAGTTCTCGCCAGGAATGTGAGTCAGGTTAACCATGTAGCGGTTGCCATCAATCTCAACATGTTGTGCTGATTGCGTAAGTTCGATTTGCGGGAGGTAGCTACCGACCTTCTCGCCGTTATACTTACTTTGAGGGTGAGCAATGGTTGTGCCATCAGCGGTGATCAGAAATAAGTAACCAGCATCAAACAGATTCACTTGGTTGACCAGATCAGAAAGGGTAGTTAATTCGAGGTCATAAAACATACCGGCTAAAAACTGGCCATTTTCTTTTACTGGCGTACCAACAGAGATGATAACGTTTTTCGAGGACGCATCGACGTACGGATCGGTTACGACCAAATCGCCTTTGCTCTTAGCTGCAATAAACCAAGGACGCTGACGTGGGTCGTAGTCTGGACCCGCATCCCAGCCGTCGTCATTTTCAATCACAAAGCCATTACTTTCATAACCAAAACCGATGGCAAGGAAGCTGCTTTTTGGCGTCGGTCTTTCAAGTATGTTTTGAACATAGCTATGTGAACTGGGATCAAGCTCAATCACTTCAGTAATGGAGCGAGCGAGATCCTTCTTTGCATTCATTTCTGATTGCACAGTGTTACCAACACTGGTCAATATCTCGTTTACACTTGAGTCGATTTGCTCCTGAGTTTGGGAGCGGATGGTCATAACTTGTTGTGTCGACAATAACGACACGGTAATTAGCAGCAAAAATGAAGAGGCTGTGACAACCTTATGTCTGAATTTCATGAGCTTTCCTCTGATTCTCCCGGTTGGTTCCACTTTGCTTTCGCCTCTTTTAAACCGAGCGAATTGGGCATAAAGAGAAACCTATTGTGTTTGGTTATATTTTTATCGACATCTTTGTCAAAAACATGAACTCATTTGTCGTCTTTTTTAACTAAATTTAAACAAACCGACAATTTACGTTAAAACTTGTGAGTGTGATCATGTTTGCGAGCTCAATTAATGAAATCGTCATAATGAAAAGAATTGCTTAACAAACAGTGGCATTAACTGGCTTTACAGGTGAGGTGATGAAAATTTTGTTGGTGCTGAAAGGTGTTTTGTTGAAGTTTTGTCTTTGTAAATTATGAGCTTTTTACTAAAAGCCTAATGTGGACGGAGTTTTAGGTATAAAAAAGGCCCCGACGATGCGGAGCCTTTGTTAATTGACGTCTCGATTTTAGAAAATAAGATGAGCAACGCCAGCAATCACAGGTAATGTGATTAACGTACGTAAAATGAAGATTACGAAGAGCTCTACAATGTTTACTGGAATTTTGCTGCCTAACAGTAGGGCACCTACTTCCGACATGTAGATAAGCTGAGTTACTGACATTGCTGCAATAACAAAACGTGTCATTTCGTTATCGATTGAGGCCGCTAAAATTGCTGGAATAAACATATCCGCAAAGCCAACAACGATTGTCTGTGATGCTGCAACAGCTTCAGGGACTTGCAGTAGCTCTAGGTATGGGATAAACGGTTGACCCAGAATTGCAAATACAGGCGTGTATTCTGCAATCACCAATGCAACGGTACCAAGACCCATAACTACAGGTAGTACGCCAAATACCATGTCGACTGCGTTGTGTACGCCTTCTTTAAATACAGACTGAACCGATGTGACTTGACCAGCACGCTTAAGAGCTAGATCCATACCCCAAGAGAATGTGGTGTGGCCTTCTGGCACTGCATCTGCGTCTTTATCTGGGTTGCTGCCGTCAATGTAGCGATCTTTCTTCAGACTAAGCGGAGGCAGGCGAGGAATGATAATCGCAGCTACGATACCAGCTAGACAGATAGCGCCGTAGAAAGGCAAAAATAAGTGCTCTAGTTTTACCTGAGCGATAACAACTAAGCTAAACGTGATCGATACTGCTGAGAAAGTGGTCCCGACAACAGCCGCTTCACGCTGAGTGTAGAACTTATTTTCGTATTGCTTGCTGGTTAGCAAGATACCAACACTTCCGTCGCCTAACCAAGATGCCATACAGTCAATTGCACTGCGGCCAGGTAGGTTGAATACCGGACGCATTATTTTACTGAGTAACGCACCAAATAGCTCCAGAAGACCGAAGTTCAAAAGAAGCGGAAGCAGTAAACCCGCGAAAATGAAAACGGCAAACAGAGTAGGTAGAAGACCAGTAAGAACAAGCCCGCCAGTGTTCTCTTCCCAAATTGCTTTTGGACCCACTTGGAAGAACGTCATTAACACGGCAGCGCCGCCGATTAAACGAACAACGAGCCAAAGTGGAGATGGGTTGAAGAGACCGTTTAAAAAACCATTACGTAAAATTGCAGCTGGCTTAAAAATTTTGCAAAGAACAGAAGCAACGGCCATGAAAGCGATGATACTGGTGACGATAGCAATCAAGGTATCGCCTAACACCGCTGGGATGACTTTTGCCATCACGGCAACGGGAATGGTTAGGCCGCCATCGTAAGAGATCGGAGCCATAAAGAGTAGAAGACCAATTAGGGAAGGGATGAAAAACATCCAAAAGTTGCCCTTAGGAGCTTCAGTAGCATTAGTGGTGTTATGCATAGTTGTCTCGTGTTACTACTAGTCAATACTTGCCATTTCCATGACATAAATATTCACTAAACATCCGTATTTAATCACAGTTTTGCGGAGGGTACCCGCAAACTGCATCCATTGCAATACTATTCATTAAATACATCTAGTTATTCAGCCGATTTGTCGGGTAATTGGTCAAATAACGTCTAAGTGTATGCGAATATGTTGCTTGTGTTAGAAAATTGTAGCACGAGAGGCGAATTGCGCAGTGAATTATGGGGCGCATTGTGACTGGAATAATAAAATGGTAAACAAATGTGATTTTGATCTAACTAACTTCTTTGCCAGAAATTCAGTTAGCCTTATCTATTCTAAGGTTTTTAGTGGTGTCAAAATACCGTTCAGCGTTTCTTGTACCGTTGCAGTGTGAACCTATTGAGCCAAATCCGATTGAAGCATGTCGCTTCAATCGGATCGAAATTTTATGCTTTTTGTTGACGGCTAAGTATGTATAGGTAACTCCAGTAAATCAGAGCCGTAGAAAAAGCCAATATTGCTGGGAAAACCAGCGTATATAAACCATATACCATAAATAGAGCCCCTCCCGCGACGCCGCCAAACAAAAAGCCAAAGAAAATGAATAGGAATAATTTTGCTTTACGTCGGTCAAATTGACGACCTCTCAAGCTCTCTCCAATCATAATCCCTAGATCGGTGATGATTCCGGTCATATGTGTGGTTCTGACTACTGCGCCGCTAAACGTGGTGATCATGGCGTTTTGTAATCCACATGCTGCTGATGCTAGATATTGGCCGTACAAATCCCCTTGCACCAAAAAGCCCAAGCTGAGTAAGAGCAAGCTCCCTTCTATGCACAGTGCAACACCATATCTTCGCCCTAGTTTTAACGCACTGCTTTCAATAAAAAAGCCGCTAAAGGCAGCGCCAATCAAAAAGCTAAATACGATGAAGAGCAGGTGAATGGAGCTATCCACACCTGTTAGCAAGCTGTTCCCTAGCTGAGTTACGGTTCCCGAAAGATGAGTTATCGCTTGGTGTTGAAAGCCGAGAAGACCAACGGCGTTGACGCAGCCCGCGAGAAGAGCTAGTAGAAACGCGCCATATTCCACCCAACGAGGAAGTCTGGAAATCACAATAAACCCCCACCAAATATTAGGAGCCGATTATAGCGCTCACACCGAGTTACGAAACCCTTTACAGTAAAACTCGATTGATCATTCTCAAAAAAATCTCACTTATAGGGCGGTTGTCCGAGCCAAAGTAAATACGTGAACGCGGATTGCTCGCTAGCAGATGTGTTCCGTTGTGCATTCGAAACTCACCCACCCGTGTTTCATTTGTTCATAGACTGAAACGGTAGGTTGGTGGAACTCTTTATCGGTAAATAGACCGACGGGAATGATCATGATTTCTGGGTATGCAGCAACGAACAACCTCATTGTCGTGCCGCAGGATGGACAAAAGTCATACTGAACCTCACTGCCATCATCGCCAATTCGGGTATAGCTAGTGACTTCACCGTTTAAAGTGACATGCTCTTTTTCAAAGCGAGCTTGTACCCCAAAAACACTGCCAGTTCGTTTTTGGCATTCGAAGCAATGGCAGACAGACGTGTGGGTGGGCTCTCCCTTACAACGGATCTCAACTAAACCGCAGGCGCACTCGCATGTATGAATGGTTTTTGTCATCGTGATTACCTATTTGTCCCAATACACCAATAGACCTAGAGCACAGAGCTTATGTCACTGGCTCGTTATGAGCTCTGGACTTGAAACTATTTGGATACAATCAGTTTAGTTTAATTTTGAAACACTTGAAGAGGTGAAATCATTTGGGTATACAATGGTATACTCGCTTTTCGTTTATACCTTGAAACAAGGAAGTCTTCATGACTCACAAAAAAATCCTGCCGATACCACTTATTCTACTTATTCCAATCGTTTTATTGGTTGTGGTTGTGATCGCGGGTGTTTATCGCTTTAGTTTGTCTGATGACGAGATCATGGCTAAGTTTCCTCAAACAGAAGTAGAAACGAACGTTATTGTGCAAGAGACGCTTGGTATCACTGCACGTAATCCTTGGACGATCCAAGTCCCCGAGCAGGGTGCGGTCACTTTTCTTGATGAGTGGGATAAAGAAAACGGCTATTTGATAGGTGGCTATGATGCAGGTGCGACGAAAGGTCAGGTACTTGTTCCAACTGCGTCGATTAGCCAGCGTGAGATTGAAGGTGTTTCATGGGTTGTTGCACCGATGATTGTAACGACACAAGGTAGCGGTTCGTTTAACTATGTTGGCTTGTTCAAGTTTGACCCCGTGCCGAGCCGAGTTGTCCTTTTAGACAGTATTTTTGTTGGTGACCGCGTGAAATTTACTCAGCTCGAATGGAAAAGTGATACAACTATCACGCTTTCATATTTAGCGCACGGTGACGATCAAGCAATGGCAGACACGCCAAATCAATTCAATTCATCCACATTACAGCGTGTAGGGAATAACTTACATATGCAACAGTGATGAATTTTTTTTGAGTTCTGTAAAAATTCAGTATTTTCTGCGCTAGATCTCGAAATTTCCTAGTGATTTCTTATTCGGGAATGCATAAGCTATGAGCCTTGTTTGAAAGGAGATAGTAATTCCCGTGTCTACAAATGAAATTACAAGACGGTTGCCGAATCTGACAAGTCGTAGAGCGCTGCTGTTATACTCCTTGCCAGTTTTAGTTGCGATTGGTGTTTCTCACTCTCTCAAAGAGTCATCTTTAACCAAAACCATCGCATTGAACCTACCTGAATCTCAGGTCGTTGAAAAAATTCTTGATGCGACAACTGCCGAAGTTGTCACTCCCCCGAACTTCGAATATCAAATCCAAGCAGGTGACAACCTAAGCACTATTTTTAGTCAGCTCGGTTTCGGTTACAGCTCGTTAATGAAAGTAATGGAAACGGATTTGAACTACTTGGCACTTGATACACTTAAGCCGGGCAATACGCTCCGTTTCTGGCGTGATGATGCGACAGGCGAGTTAGCGAAAATGGAACTGCAATTTTCTATTGCAGATAAGGTGGTCTACAAGCTGAATAGTGATGGTAGCTATGACTTTACTGATATTTCCATTCCTGGCGTGTGGAGCCAAGAACCTTTAGTTGGCGTTATTCAAGGCAGTTTTTCTTCTTCTGCGAGTCGTTTAGGTTTAACGTCGGCGGAAGTGAGTCAAGTCGTAAGCTTACTCAAAGAACAACTTAACTTTGGACGTGATCTTCGTGCAGGTGATCGATTTGAAGTTGTTCGTCGCTCACAAAGCATCAATGGTGTACCAACAGGTAAGAACGAAATTGAGGCGATTAAGATTTATAATCGCGGCCGCGAGATCACCGCTTACCTTCATACTGATGGTCAATTCTACAATGCCAAAGGTGAAAGCTTACAGCGCGCATTCCAGCGTTACCCTGTAAGTAGTCGTTGGCGTATCAGTTCTGGCTTCAACCCTAATCGTTTACATCCAGTAACGGGGCGTGTTGCGCCGCACAACGGCACTGACTTTGCTGTACCAACCGGTACACCAGTCGTTTCTACTGGTGATGGTACAGTGATCATGACTCGTAAACACCCCTATGCGGGTAACTACGTGGTTGTTGAGCACGGCAGCAAATACAAAACCCGTTACTTACACCTAAGTAAGATTTTGGTGAAGAAAGGGCAAAAGGTTTCTCGAGGCCAGCGTATCGGTCTTTCTGGTAAAACAGGTCGAGTGACTGGGCCACACCTTCACTATGAGTTGATTGAATACGGCCGTCCAGTTAACGCTATGCGAGCAAATATCCCAATGGCGAGTTCTGTTCCTAAGAAAGAGATGGCTACTTTTGTCGCGAACAGAGATGAAATGGATAGACTATTACGCGATAAAGAGAAAGCAGTGCTGTAATAAAGTACTTCGCTTAAAAAAACAAAAAGAGACTAAGCATAGCTTGGTCTCTTTTACTTTGTGCATTAACTAGATTTGAATTCTATGACAGCAGTCTGTTCAGTACGTTAGGCACTCCGCACTTCACGTTCATTTATCAGGTGTACGATTTCTTCAACACTGTGTGGACGAGAGTAAAAGTAACCTTGGATGTAGTGGCAGCCCATTTCAATTAACTTTTGTAGTGCTCTATCGTCTTCTACGCCTTCGGCAATCAAATCCACATCAAGCAGCTCTGCCAATTGTGCTATCAAAAACACTACTTGTTCAGAGGTTGTATTTGAGAGCATGTTCTGCACAAAGGTAGCATCGATTTTGATGCTATCAATCGGATAATTGTGTATATAGTTCAAGCTTGAGTATCCCGTACCAAAATCATCCAGTGCGACTTTAAAACCCAAGTATCGCAACGAGTTAAGTACCATCTGTTCACGGCCACTTTGTGAGAGTAAGACGGTCTCGGTGAGCTCTATAACAAAGTCTTTTGCTTCGTGCTGATACTTTTCAACCATGTTGGTTAAGTGATTAATATAACGGTTGGAATCAACCAGCTCATACGCTGAGCAATTGATGGAGAGTTTGACTTTATAGCCTAGGTTCGCTTCGAGTTCTTGCTTTGCGATACACGCGAGTTCAATAATCCGTTCACCTAACTCGATAATCAGGCCTGATTGTTCGGCAGCTTCAATGAACTCCGCTGGAGAGATATTTCCATAGATATTGCTATTCCAACGAGTCAAAATTTCAAAGTAATTCCAGCGGTCGCTCGTGATATCGACGATCGGTTGAACCACTACATACAACTCATCGCTGTCTTGTATATCAGTACTTAGTTGGATTCGCATTGCCTCAATAAGCTGCGTCCTACGGTGGTATAACGCACTAAGGTGTGTGTCGTAATGCTGAATCCGTGTATCGCGGTGTTTTTTACAATCTTTGAGAGCGAGACTGGCATTCAAAATCAGCTCATCGCTGTTCAACATATGTACTGGGGCACGTGCAATACCAATACTAACGGTGAAAGAAATCCGGTTAGATTTGTCGCTGTAGCCGCTTTCAATTTTGTCGAGTACTTCCTGACACACGGCGACAGGATCTTCGTCGTACGTGATGAAGGCGAATTCATCTCCTGCAACACGGAACGCATTGTTTGGCGACGACAAGCTCTGTTGAATGGCGTTAGCTGTGAACTTAATGATTTGGTCGCCGATATAGTTTCCGTTGATATCATTGATCGATTTGAAATTATCGATATCAAGATACGCCAAACTGAATGGGCGAGTCGCCTGCTGCGTTAATGTCTCCAAGGTATCAGCTAAACAGCTACGGTTGAGCAGTCCAGTTAGGTTATCATGCGATACCTCATAGCTAAGCTGATTAAGAAGCTTATCTGAACGTTCACTGACCCACTTTTCACGTAAGCTATGAATAATGACATTGGCATAAAATCGGTGGCAGTCGAGGATATCTTGCGCTTCTTTCGCGTGGATGCTTCGGGTAAAGGTAGACAGTAAAATTCCCAGAACTTCGCCATTTTGTGTCTTCAATGGCAGGCCAATGTAAGCTTGGATGCCATCTTCTTGAAACATCTGATCTTCAGGAAAACGCTTGTATACCTGGTCTTGATAGAAAATATGTTCGCCAATGTCTTTTGCCACTTTTTCACAGGGGGTGCCTGAAAGGTGGTAGCTTAGGTTGTCTGTAATTTTTCCATTGCTGGCGAAGGAAATGGTATGAGCCGAATGCTGAAGATGCGCAACTTCTACAACGCAAGTGCAATGGCTCTGCAAGTGTTGATGAATATCTAACGTGACTCGGTTTAGCTGAGCCGTGCCGTTTAGCTTCAATATCTCATCAATTTTGTGGAAACTGATTTGTACCTGACCCATTGAGCATTTCACCTAGCGTTGTTATTAACATATCGTGTAAGACACGACGAATTATTATTTGATATGCATCAAATAAACTATCGGTTACTAAGGCAGATTTTTCAAATTTTGTGAACGAACAAATCATTATTTTCATGTTTTTATGCTTGAACCTTTTAAAGCCATAGCGATAAAAACGCTAAGCTAGGCGCGCTTCTCCTCTTCTAATCGTGATTTGAGATAATCGAGGAACAGCTTAGTTCGGGTATGCTGATAATCCAGCTTTGGATAGTAGGCATATACAGTGGCTTTATCCGCTGTGATATCGGGCAGGATAGGGACTAACGCGCCGGATTTGAGATCATCTTTGATCATGACGTTGTTCGTCATCAAAATACCCATGCCTCTTTTGGCACCATGAAACAGCGCTTCTGGGTTGGTCGTGGCAAAGTTACCGGACAAGCTGATACGTTTGCCTCGATTTGTTTTGATTTCTCGTGAGGGTTTTTCTCCCCAAATCAGGACATTATGCTCTGTCAGATCCTCAACGCATTGTGGGGTGCCGTATTTTTTTAGGTAACTAGGCGCAGCGTAAAACTGGGCTTTATGTTCGAAAAGCGCAGTGGCTTTGAAACTCAGAGAGTTCAGTTGCTCTAATTCCCGGCTAATAAACAGGTCTAAGCTTAGCTCTGGCAATTGGCCTGGTAGCGTTGTTGTTAATTGAAGTGTGATGTCTGGATATTTCTCAAGAAAATCATCGAGATAATGAACTAGAAACTTGGAACCAACGGCCAGCGTTGCCCCAATTTTTAATAGCCCCGCTGGTGATTGGTTGACTGAGCGAGTTTCATCTAATACCGATTGCCATGAATCAAGCTGACTTTTTGCTCGTTGATAAAACAGCGCACCAGCTTCAGTTTGGCTAATTGAGCGGGTCGTACGTTTGAGTAGTTGAACGCCAATTTTATCTTCTAGCCATTGAACTCGCTTACTGATAGCTGAGCTGGTGGTATTGAGTTTCCGCGCTGCTGCATTAAAGCTACCTTCTTCGACCACACGAATATAACTCTTCACGCTTTGAATCCAGTCCATTGTATCTCCTTGGGAATTAATTCCTTTCCAACTTAGCTGATTATCATCTTTGAGTATCAAATATACACTGTTTGCCATCAATCTGTCACAAAGTAGGAGGAACGTTTGCGTAAAACACCATTGTTATTAGCGATGATGATCATTGCCACAGGCCAAGTTGGCGTTAGTATTTATCTTCCTTCTTTGCCGTTGATTGGTCATGACTTGAATTTGCCGCAACATTCGATTCAGAATCTCGTCACGCTATTTCTCGTTGGCTTCGGTATCTCTCAGCTTTTTTACGGCCCATTGTCTGATGCGATTGGTCGTCGGCCGGTGTTTATTCTGGGGCAAAGTGTATATCTAGTTGGTACGGTTATTTGCATCGCGTTTTCGGACAACATTGTTGCCCTTGAAGCGGGACGGTTACTGCAAGGCCTAGGAGCGGGCAGCGCTTCGGTACTTGGTCGGTCAGTACTGCGTGATAGTTATGACGGTATGCAACTAACCAAAGCGCTATCTTATATTTCAGTCACTGCTTCAGTGATGCCAATTATTGCTCCGCTGTTTGGTGGCTGGATTGCTTTTCACCTGAGTTGGCATGCTGTCTTCGTGTTTGTGCTGATTTACTTAATGGCAATTTTTACACTTGGTTTGTTGGTGTTGCCAGAAACGCTGCCTTATCCGAAGAGAAAATTTAAAGTAGGCGAAGTAAGCGCGAACTATTTGCGTCTGTTAACGAATACACAAGTGATTGGTAGTGCGAGCTACAACTGGCTTAGTTATTTATCGGCTCTGGTTACGCTCTCCTTGTATCCATTTTTAATGCAACAAGAGTTAGGATTAACGGCGGCAGATTACGGCTCTTTGATGATCATACCATCAGTTGGTTTGCTGACGGGTAGCTTAGTGCTGAATTTGATCAATGCTCGTTACAAAGCTCAGCAAATCTTGCTGATGAGTTTCGCGATTGTTGCTGTTGCTGGCTTCATGTTGTTGGTTACCCCCTTCAGTGTATTTTCATTGCTGACGGCATTCACGTGTTTAAGTTTTGCTCAAGGCATGTCATTCCCAGTATCGATCAGTTTGCTACTTTCACCACATAAGCAACAGGCAGGCGCGGTTTCTGCGCTATCTGGTTCTATTCAAATGTGTTTAGCAGGTTTGTTTGGTGGGTACTTAGTAGACTCATGGGTTACGAATCAGCAGCAGCTTGGGGTGTTTTATTTGTTTATTGCGTTACTTTCTTGCTTTGTTCTTGTACTAAGCCAATTTCGTAAAGTGCCAGAAGGGACGGTTCAAGCAGAAACTTCCATCTGAATATACTTGCAACCAGAAGGTCGGCTTTCTAAAATGCGCAGCTAAATTAAGTCTGGCCTGTTGTGTATACTGAATGACTTGGTTTGAAAGGAAGAGGGCGAACCTTGATACTTCTCTCAAGCTTGGAATACATTTCTGCCCAATGGCTATCCGATCTCTAATCGTTAGGTGAAAGAATGCAACAAAACGAATTTGAAACACTGGTAAAAGAAATTACTCAGCAAGAAAGCATGCCAAAGGCACTTGAAATCTTGAAGGCGTGTGAGGAAGAAGAAGTTGCACAAGCGGCGCAATCCCTAACGGGTCAGTTTGGCCTTGCAGAAGTTGATGGTGAGAAACGTATTTACCATATTACCACTCAAGAAGACGAGTCCGGAGAAGAGCAAGAATACGTAGAGCACGTCATGAATGAAGGCGATCACTTGATCAAGTTTGCAGCGTGGTTCTTTGAAACATTCTTTGAAATCAAACAGAAAGATACGTACGTCGCGGCGGGTAAAACATACCAACAACCTAAGCGATAGACGCTCATTTCAAAAAATCCACGAAAACCAAACTGAAAGTTAATTACAAAATAAATGTGACTGAAGTCTTGTTTTTATCTATTTGTGGTGTAAAATTACTACATAGTTAAGTCAATACATTCAGGAGAAGGTCATGGGTAACGAACTTGGTGGTGCTTATATTGGCCAGATGATTGCAAAAGACGCGATGCACAAAGCGCTTTACGGTAAAGCGAAGAAGAAAAAAGCTTCTGTTTTTGCTCGTGTTATTAAAAAACTGGCGAAATAATTTAAAAAGCCCTGATTAAAAAATCAGGGCTTTTTGCTTTCTCTGTTTTGTTGTTAGTAAGTAGCCAACATATTGCACAACATTGGCAAAACGCTACTCAAAGACTGATGACATTTAAATCTAGAATTACGCGGATTGGCTTGGTATCTCCACAACATTGTTAGGCACTTTATCTAGCCCCTTTGCTGATAACCACTTTTCTAAATCGTCAGCGCCTCCAATATATTTTCCATCTAACCAGATTTGCGGCACTGTTACCGGTGTTTTTTCGCCAATGATGGCTTTTACTTCAGGAATCATACGGTATAAGGCGGCGCTGTCTTTAACTACATCATGGTACTCATACTGAACGCCAGCCTCGTCAAGTAATTGTTTGGCTTTGACACAGTAAGGGCAAGTTGCTTTACCATAAACAATGTTGCCTTTTAGCTCATCGCGTTTTACCCACTCAGCAATAACAGACTGTACAAGTACACCCCGATTCAATGCTTCTCCTTGGCTGATAACTTTCCCTTCGACAAGAAGAATGGGTGCATGCCAAGCACCAGCTTTTAATGGTTCCCACCAGTGCGATAACCAATCTTTTACTTCAAGTTCAACGGGCACATCGGCTAATTCGTTTTCAAAAGTATCCTTTAAAATATCTTTGGTTAATGTACATTCACCACAAGGAATATTGACTTTGAATGGGCCCCAACTACCAGCCCAGCGATACAGTGTAATTTTGATTGGTTGACTCATATGGGTTCCTCATTTCCTTTCCTGAAAATATAGAACTTTTAAATTAGATTTTTCTTTCAACTAACTTTGTCTTTTTCGCTTCCCAATGCGTAATAAACGCAATAGATGCAATAATAATCGCAGCACCTAACCATAAACGACCAGGTGGCACCCAACCAAACACCAACCAACCAGCAACAACATTCAAAGGCAGTTTGGCGTGATCAAATGGTTGCACAAATGAGGCGTC
Organism: Vibrio sp. 378; assembly: GCF_033339435.1. NCBI lineage: Bacteria > Pseudomonadati > Pseudomonadota > Gammaproteobacteria > Vibrionales > Vibrionaceae > Vibrio > Vibrio sp. 378. The sequence continues at coordinate 49,211 of NZ_JAWOUO010000002.1, read as the reverse complement.
TGCTACTGCATATGCTTTAACGATAGCCCATTGAGCGAGTGCTGTAAGTGCACCTGCGGCTAAAAGCACACCCCATATCGTCCACGTATCTGGCATAGTAAACGTCGGTATCGCTAACAAGATATTAAATGGTGTTATCAGCAGCAATAAATAGACAACCATGGTTGATGGCGGATCGTTTACCGACATTTTTTTAACCATTAATGAATACGCTGCCCAGAAAAATGCGGCGCCAACAGGGAGCAGGGTCGCCCATGTAAATGAGTCTGCCCAAGGCTCAAGAATGATCATGGCACCAACAAACCCCGTCAATGTAGCGAGCCAGCGTGCAGTACCTACTTTTTCTTTGAGTAACAAGCCAGAACCAACTGTGGCAAATAACGGGGAGGTCATGAGAAGTGCAATACCTTGCCAAATTGGAACTGGGTAAGCGAGAGCCCATAACCAAAGTTGAATCCCGATAACAGAGAGAAAAATGCGGAATGCATGCCAGCCAAAGTGTTGGGTTCTTAAAGAACGTCTAATCCCAAGTGTACGTAGGTAGGGCAGAATAACAAATAAGGCGATTGCATATTGGAATAACGCAAATGTGGTGGAGGAGACACCAAAGTTGATGCTAGCAATTTGGGCGAAGCTGTTCACTATGGCGAATGCCAAGCCAGCTGTTAGCATCCAGGACGCACCTTGAACAGGATGATGATTCAATTGAAAAATTCCAGTTTGATAGAGGTGGCGGGATCATACGTCCTATTGTTTTTCGCGCCAATAAAAAAATGCCTCCCAGAGGGAGGCGACATTACCAATTCAAAGGACGTGCCTGTTATAACAGGTACAAAGAACGAGAAGCACAAACGCTGCCATGCATTTGCATAAATAACATTGCAGAACACGTGCCAACTTTTATGTATTTGATTTTAAATGGTTTTTTGGTTTTTCTATGTTGTCGATTAGATGAAATGCACTAACTTAGTGATCAATCGCATTAAAAGAGGGCAGAAGTAGGCGTCGTTACGGTCGTTTTTCATTGCTGAGCGATGCTTCGATAGTGTGAAAACTTATCGAGTTGTGTTGGGTTACATAAAAAATGGCCAGCAAAGGTGCTGGCCAAGTGGACTCGCTCTTAGGACAAGAGTGAATTAGAAATCGTAACGTACGCCTAGGCGCAGTGTATCTTCGCCTTCTGTTACTAGACCTGTTGTTGCATCTTTTGCTTCATCAAGTTGGTTGATGTAGTAAGACAGGTAAGTACGGAAGTTGCTGTTTAGTTTGTAGTAACCAACAAGCTCGATACCTTCAACGGTGTCGTACTTTGAACCGTTGTCTGGATCATTCTCTTGAGCTGTGTATAGAGCTGCAAGCGTCACTTTGCTTGCTACTTTGTAGCTTGCGACTAGCTCGTAAGCCGTAAAGTCTTCAGAGTCAGTCAGGGAACCTTGAGAATAAGTACCTGCTAGGTAAAGGTTGTCCATCGAGTAAGCGATACCACCTAGAATTTGATCTTCAGAGTTATCTTTATCTACATCGCCACCAGAGTATGCAAGACCAAAGTCGAGGCCCATTGGTAGTGAGTACATTCCAGAGATGCCGTATTTATCTTCGTTATCGCTAGAGTTTGCTTGGTAGGTTGCTTGAAGTTGTAGTGCATCAAACGCCCCACGGTATGCGAAAACGCTGTCTTGCTTATCAGACGACGAATCAATAACTTGCTGAACACCAGAGAACTCTGTGATATCCGTCATGTCAGAGATGATAACTGCAGCCATGTCTTGACGACCTACAGAGAAAGCACCGATATCAGAGTCGACGCCTGCATACATGTAGCGGTTTTTGAATTCACTCTTGCCCGTTTTTTGTTCGGCTTCGTAAACACCGAAAGCAGAAAGGCCGTTGCCGATGTTTGTTTTACCTTTTAGGTTAAGACGAGCACGGCTTTTATCTTCCATGGAACCTTCAACTTCAGCACCGTCTGAACCGATGAAGTCACCACGAAACTCAACGCGGCCGCCAACTTTTAATTCAGTACCGTCGTTTTTGTATACAGTTGCTGCGAATGATGGTGCTGATACCAATGCTGTAAGAATTGCAGTAGTTAGTGCTGCCTTTTTCATTTTCTTATTACCCTAGTTGTAATCGATGGGCTTTCTTGCCCGATGTGTTGATGACGCTAAGGTAAAGGCTGAAAATGAAAGATAGATTTCTGTTAAGTTATGATTTGATTGCACTTTTATTGCTGGCGAGAATAAGTGCCCCTTCTCATACCACTTATAAAAAGAAAGGTTTATCTTTTTTGAGGTTTTTTCCTCTCCGTTAAAGACTGTGTTTTTTTCAAAAAGTTCCTGAATTGCTTCTTGACTCTAAATGTAAGTAAACATTTCAATTTGGCAGGGAAGTTTGGCCTAAAAATAGCGAATCATCAGCTATTTGTGAGCTAACTCTCTCTAAAGCATTTCTTATTGTAAGGTTTCTATTTCTCGATTTCTTGAAGACTAAGTAAACGATTGCTTTTTAGGTTTTGTCTGAGATCTTTTCACTCGGTTGTCAGGAACTAATCAAATAAAGTGTCGGCAGTTGTTACACAAAGGTAAAACTAATCTGGTGGAAACGATGCCTCGGATAGCCTTTGTATTCCTCTCTTTGTTCATCATTTCGTTTTTACGAAAGTGAACCAAAGCCGGGTCTAAAACTGACTAACCAACTAATAAGTAATGGATTTAGAAATGAATAAAAAATTATTAGCAGCGGCAATCGCGGCAGCAACCTTCGGTACTCAAGCAGTTGCAGTGGAACTATATAATAACGATGGCACAACATTTTCGATGGGCGGCCACGTTTCTGTTAATTTAAATGGATCAGAGCAAGGTGACACGGATGTGGGTACTAACTCTCCTCGTATCAATATCTCTGCGACACAGGATTTGGGTAATGGCTTCACCGCAGACGCACGTGGTGAATGGGCGCTAAACTACTTAGACGGTGGTGAAGAGTCGTTTAAAACTCGTCTAGGTTACTTAGGTATAACACATGAGGTTTATGGTCGTGCAGTAGGTGGTACGCAATGGTCACCTTACTACGATGTCGCAGGTATTGCAGATATGCCAATCGCGTTTGCAAACGACTTCATCTATGACGATCATGGAAACCTTGGCACTGGCCGTGCGGATAAAATGCTTTCTTACCGTAATGCCATCGAGCTGGGTGAAGCGGGTGTGATCAACTTTGGTCTTGGTTGGCAGGGTGCAAACGATGATTACACGCGCAACGATGCAGGAGTTATAACTGGCGGTGCTAAATACGATGACCGTGTGCAAGCTGCGCTTTCTTACTCAATCATGGGCGCTAAAATCGGTTATTCATACAATGGCGGTGATTTCCAGCACCCTGCATATGCAGGTAAGCACACGGCGGAATCACACGTTGTATCAGCATCTTACGGTGCGTACGGCCAAGGCCTATTCCTTGCTGCGGTTTATGGTTCAAACGAAAACATGAACTTCAGTGCAAAAGGCGACCGTTTAGAAGAAAGTGATGCGTACGAAGCGATCATCGCATACGCTCTAGCAAACAGCCTAAACTTGAGTGTTAACTATGAGATGGTGGAAGGTAAAGAGTTTAAGAGCTCTAAAACAGAAACTGCTCGTGAAGAAATGGCACTACAAGCAGAATACAACTTCACGCCTAAATTTGTTGGTTACGCGGGTTACCAATTTGACCTAAATGACGACAATGGTCGTGAAACTGATGACAAATGGGCGTTAGGTGCTCGTTACTACCTATAATAGGGTTTAGCGAGAACTATTATTCAAGCTCATTGATCTAAAGCCAGCCTCGTGCTGGCTTTTTTGTCTATTTGTTTTACAAATACTTTGCTGTTTCAATTAGATGATACAAAACTCAAAACGGGGTGAATGTCTTATTTTTTACACTAGAGGTTGCTATTTAGTGTCGTTAAGTCAATAGGTTAGATTATGATGGGATTTTTGTTTTGCAGGGAAGAATGATGAGTGTTATTCAAGTTGAAGAAAAGAAAGTAGAAGTGGGTAAAGTGCTTTGTGTTGGACGAAATTACGTTGAACATATTCATGAGCTTAATAATGCAATGCCTGAGCAAATGGTGGTATTTAATAAACCCGCAACTTCCGTATCAACAACTCTGCGTTCATTCCATCAAGAGCCCCTTCATTATGAGGCTGAAATCTGCTTTTTGATCAAGGATGGACGTTATTCAGCGGTTGGTTTGGGATTGGATCTGACCAAGCGTGGTTTGCAATCCTCGCTTAAAAATCAGGGGTTGCCGTGGGAGCGTGCTAAGGCATTTGATGGCTCTGCTGTGTTTAGTCGGTTTGTCTCTTTGGATAACATTGATATCAATGATCTTAACCTTGAGCTCTTAATTAACTGTGTTCGTGTACAAAAAGGTCACGTTAACCAAATGCTCTACCCGCCGCTAACTATCCTGGATGAATTAACCAGTTACACAACACTTCAAGATGGCGATGTAGTGATGACCGGTACACCAAAGGGCGTTGGTGAGGTACATGAAGGTGACATCTTCCTTGGTCGATTAAAGTGTGGCGATGTCACCTTGTTGGAGATTGAGTGGTTGGCGGATTAAAGCCAAATTCGTAGAACGAGAAATACCACCATACTGATAACCGTCGTTAAAAGAACATTTTTAGTAAAATACGCGATTAAAGCAGCTAGTACGGCAGCCAGTAAAAATGGGTTTTGCACATTGACGCTGAGCTCCCCATCTGGAATGAAAACGATAGGTGCCCAGATCGCAGTCAGTACTGCTGGGCTAGCGTAATTGAGTACTTTTTGAGTGCGCGTCCCTAATCGCAATGGTAGCTTGGGTTCTAAAAACAAGTAGCGGCTGGTGAAAACAAGTACCGTCATCAGTAAAATAGCCAACATGATCATTAGCGTTTCTCCTTTACTTGTTCCACAAAGTAACCAGTAAGCATGGCTAAAATGCTTGAAATCATCAAACTTCCCTCAATTTGATAATAGGTTAGGGCAACTGAGCTCACCAAAGCCACAATAACACTCGCGAGCACCGCTGCATTTTTAATGGTGGGTACTACTATCGCGATAAAAGTTGCGGCCACAGCAAATTCCAAACCCATTTCGTTCAGTTCAGGGATTAGACTTCCCGCAATAATGCCCGTCAATGTCGCGACATTCCAAAACAGGTAAAAACTCAGACCAGCCCCAAGTGCATACCAGCGATTAAATTGTTTATCGGAATGGTGGCCTACAATCGCAAACAGCTCGTCAGTAAGTAAGAAGCCGAGTGATAATCGCCATTTTAGAGGGAGCGGTGCAATTTTACTGCGCATCGATACACTGTAGAGGAAGTGTCGAGAGGTGATAAAAAACGTTGTCAGTAACATGGTCACTAGACCTGCTCCCGTTTTAATCATTCCCATCGCGACGAGCTGTGCAGAACCTGCGAACAAAATGGCGGATAGTGCTTGCCCTTCCAAAGGGTGAAGCCCAGTATCAATTGCGAATGAGCCTGCGAGTAAGCCCCAAGGGAGCACTGCGATACTCAAAGGCATCATCGCAAGTGTACCTTGCCAAAATAGCGTGGCTTTTGATTCTTTTTGTAACGGCAAAGTGTGGTCCATAGTTTCTTCTTATTTATTCCTAAATCAGATTACCAAGATAGCTCGGTAGTCGCATAACGCCTTGTACAATATTGCTGCTTTAGCTGTGACGGACGTATTGGCCGGGAGTGACGCCCATGGCTTTTTTAAAGTGTCGATGCAGATGGCTCTGATCATGGAAGCCACATTCTTGTGCCACGTCTGAAATTTTTTGTCCCATTTTTAGTAGCTTCTTCGCCATACGTAAACGTTGCTGAATTTGATAGGCATGAGGCGGAAAGCCAAATTGCTTTTGAAACTCTCTCAGCAGATGAAAAGGGCTTAATCCAGACAGTTTCGCGAGTTCTTCTAGTGAGACGTCCGTTTGTGGAAAGTCTTCCAAAAATTCTCTGACGAGCTGCACTTGTCGCTGAGCTCTGGTTGACTCTTTCAGTGGTGCCCGATGAGTGCTGTGTTTACTGGCTAGCTTGATCAACGTGCCGTAAACCAAAGTTTCTCTCAATAAACGGTTGTCTGATTTTTCTAGTGTTTCAAATACCAGTCGTAACTGACTAGCCAGCTCAGGATCGTAAACCACAGGTTGAGGGAAATAGGGTAGAGCTACATTTGGTGAGCCAAGCTCTTGTCCTAAAGTTTGAAACTGCTGAGGTACGGGGTACATTGCTTTGTATTCCCAGCCGCCTTCCGAGGCTGAATGCCCGTTGTGTACTTCATCTGCATTAACAAGGATGATGCTGTCCTGTGGCGCGATATGATTCCCGCCCGTCCTAAAAAATTGTTGTGCCCCTTTTTCGATGACACCAATAGTGTAACCTTCGTGGCTATGGCGTGAAAAATTCTGCTTCTCATACTTTGCATCGAGAAGTTCTAAACCGCCGAGCTCTTGAGCTATCTTGAAGGTAGCGATTTCCTTATTCTTTTCTTTCATCTTTATCCGGTCTGCTCAAGAAAATCATTTTAGAAGTGTAACGGATCCATCGTGCTTATTTTTGTACAAAATTGCTATTCGATTTTGATAAACAGGCGAATTGATTGCTATTTCTCATATGGGCAAACTATGATTTTTATTTTTTGAGTTATCTTGGCTATTTTGGGCTGGATGATGTCATTTTGTTGGTATAACATTCGCCGCCTTGTTGTAGAAAAGCGGTTCCATCATGATTGATTTATCTGTACTTCCTGTTTATCTCACCGCAGTAGTGGCTTTGTTGCTGTTACCAGGGCCCGATATGTTGCTGATAGCGAGCTCAAGTATGAGTTACGGTAAGAAGGTCGGTCTTTTTGCTAGCTTAGGCAATGCGACGTCTGGTGTTATTCTTACTTTGCTTGCTGCGATGGGCGTATCTACCCTGATTGCCATGAGCCCAATAGCCCTTAAAGTCCTTCATCTACTAGGTGGCGCTTACTTGTTAAAAATGGGTTGGGACTGCTTACGAGCTGAGGCATCTTCGGCTCCAGAGCTTGATGGTCAAAACAAAATGGCATCAACTTATTATCAACGTGCTTTGATGAGTAATTTGCTCAACCCTAAAGCCTTAGTCTTTTTTGTGATGTTTTTGCCGCAGTTTGTCTCAAGCAATATCACGGCATCTTCTGGTGAGCAGATGCTAGCGCTAGGGTTATTGTTGAACGTTCTTGGCTTGTCATTCAATTTATTACTTGTTGGGTTAGCAGGCACATTGGGCAAAGGGCTGCTCGAGAACGAAAAATTCCGCACGTATCAACATAAACTAATGGGGTTAGTGTTTGTTATTCTGGCGTTGTGGATGCTGAGTAGTTTCGCCTTGTAAAGTTATCATATTCCATCAGAAAGCCAGCAATTGCTGGCTTTTTGTTTTAGGATATTGGTGTTTCCTAAGGAGAGGGTATATGAAGCTTGAATTTTGTTTAAATCCAGATCAAACAGACCTTGATTTTGTTCGTGAAGGTATTCGATCTTATAACCGACTGCATTTACCTGAAGGGGAAGTGCATGCTGTAGGCTGTTTCGCAAAAGATGAGAATGGCAAGATCATGGGTGGCTTGACTGGCGAAATGTTTAAAAATACGGTATTTGTTGAGTTTTTGTGGGTAGACGCTGAAAGTCGAACCTCTGGTCTCGGTAGCCAATTAATGTCGATGCTAGAACAAAAAGTAAAGCCTCATGGGGTTACCCATGTTTATTTGGATACCTACAGCTTTCAAGCTCTTGAGTTCTATCTCAAATTGGGTTTTGAGAAAGTGGGGCAGTACTCAGGCTATCCTGCAGAGGGGATCCACAAGTACTTTCTACAAAAGGAAATTGTAGGCTAGGGAAAGCACGGGTTAGCTTGACTTGTTCTCGTTAAAATCAAAAAAAGAGGCGCGAATTTGCGCCTCTTGTTGTATCAAATATCTATGTTTCTCTTTGACTTACAAACTTTGCTGGTGCGCGTCGATAAGTTCGTTCATCTTCGCTTCTGCTGCTTGCTGTGCTTGTTCATAGCTCATATCCGCAGGGAAGAGGTTGATGACTTCGTAGTAACATTTTAGTTTTGGCTCAGTACCAGAAGGACGAACAATCACGCGTGATTGATCTTCTAGGTGATAAATCAATACGTCACTTGCCGGTAAGTCAATGGATTCTTCAGAGCCGTCGTCAAACATGCGAACCGATGTTTTTAGATCTTCGGTTACTGCAACTTTTTTACCAGCAATCTCTGTTGGTGGATTTGCTCGGAGTTTGTCGCCGATTGGTGGAGAGTTCGGGTCGAGAGCAATGCTGCGTTGCGCGTTGAAGTAGAAACCGTGCTCGCGGTACAGCTCTTCCAGTTTATCCCACAGTGTTTTACCTTGCGCTTTAAGCTTGCCTGTTAGCTGTGAAAACGCGACGATTGCAGATAAACCATCTTTATCCCACACCTTGTTACCCACGGTATAACCGAGCGCTTCCTCATAAGCAAACAAGAATGGGTTGGTTTCTGTCTCTTGTTCCATGGCAACGTTAGTAAGCCATTTAAAGCCAGTTAATGTTTGATAGTATTGTGCGCCATGCGCCTTAGCGATGCTGCTCAGCATTCTTGAGGATACGATGGTGTTGCCAACCAAAGCGTTAGGTTGCTGTTCCAACAAGTAATCGCCAAACAGTGAGCCCACCTGATCACCCGTTAGCATTTGATACTCGCCATCTGGGCGTTTAACTGCCACGGCAAAACGGTCCGCATCTGGGTCGTTCGCGCAAGCGATATCGGCATCTACGGACTTACCTAATGCCATCACCATATCCATTGCACCGGCTTCTTCAGGGTTTGGGAAGTTGACGGTTGGGAAGCTTCCATCAGGTTCGCGTTGTTCCTTAACACTTGCCACTTTTTGGAAGCCTGCGTCGGCAAGTAGCGTTTCCGCCATATTCGCGCCAACGCCATGCATTGCGGTGTAAGCAATAGATATATCGGTATTGTTGTCAGGAGTAAGCAGCGCGTTTTCATTCATTGTCTTACGGTAAGTTTGGTAGTAGTCGTCTTCCAACCAAACTAACAAACCGTGCTGTTTTGCATCATCGAGAGACATTAAAGGTAATGGCTTCGTTGTTGCGTCATCAATTTTCGCTGCGATTCCAGAGTCGTGTGGAGGAATAATCTGTGCGCCATTTTCCCAATATACTTTGAAGCCATTGTATTCTGGTGGATTGTGGCTGGCAGTAACAACAACAGCGGCCGCAGCATTCAATGTACGGACACCAAACGCAACAATTGGGGTTGCTGCAACGTCATACGTTAGGTAAACCTTGATACCAAGGGCCGTCAGTACGGATGCGGTATCATGCGCGAATTGTTTTGAATCGGGACGACCGTCGTAGCCAATAACGACACCACGACTCGCGGCATCTTTGACTTGCTCAAGCAAATAGTTCCCTAAACCAGTGGCGGTCTCTTGAATCACCAAGCGGTTCATTCGGTTTGGACCTGCGCCCACTTTGCCACGTAAGCCTGCAGTACCAAAGGCAAGGCGTGAGCCAAAGCGATCAGTAAGCTCTTGTTCATTGTTCGTATCGACGAGGTGTTGTAGCTCTTCACGAGTCTTAGGGTCAGGGTCTCGTTCTAGCCATTGCGTAATTAGTGCTGTCATATCAGTCATTCCTTAGTAGGGGGAGCCTACTTTCTTGGACACTTCGTTTGGTAAGTATCTCAATGTTTTCTTTTAAATCAATGTAAATGGTTCTCAATTACATTTCAAAGAGGGCAATCGATAAACCGAATTAATTTTTCTTATCCGAACAAAATTTAATCATATTTAATTTCTTGAAGAACCTTGGAACTATAACTAGCCTTTTAACATAAATATAACAAACCGTGTCGAAATCGTAGTTTTTGTGATTTTTCGTAAAGTTGTTCGATATTTGCATCGGGACGCAAGGAAGCTCGCGTAGGCGTAGCGGCTGAGCAGAGGAGAGATCTTTTGAAAAGATTAACGACTACTCTAGCCTTATCACTGAATGTGATTTTAATCACATTTTCCTCTTTTGGTTGGTCAAAGGAAAATGACTACAACATGACAAAAGGGGTCACAGAGATAAGTGGGCAAGTGTATGAATTACATATGCTGATTTTCTATATCTGCTGTGTAATTGCTTTGATTGTTTTTGGTGTGATGTTCTATTCCATCTTCCGTCATCGCAAGTCAAAAGGAGCAGTTGCCGCGCATTTCCATGAAAGTACAAAAGTGGAAATTATTTGGACGGTCATACCCATCATCATTCTTGTCGCTATGGCGATTCCCGCAACAAAAACTCTAGTAGCAATGGAAGACACAAGCCAATCGGATATCACGGTCAAGATCACAGGCTCGCAATGGAAATGGCATTACAGCTATTTTGGCGAAGATGTTGAGTTTTTTAGTTTGCTTGCCACCAGCCAAAAACAAATTGATGGAATCGAAGCTAAAGGCGCACATTACTTACTGGAAGTAGACAACCCTTTGGTGTTGCCTGTGAATCGCAAAGTGCGTTTTTTGATGACTTCTGATGATGTCATTCACTCTTGGTGGGTACCAGACTTTGCCGTCAAGAAAGACACCATTCCAGGTTTTATCAATGAAGCATGGACAAGAATTGATGAGCCAGGCGTATATCGCGGTCAGTGTGCGGAGCTATGTGGTCGTGCACACGGATTTATGCCAGTGGTGGTGCATGCGATGGAAGAAGAAAAGTTCGATGAATGGCTAGCGAGTAAGAAGGAAGAACTCGCGCTTCAAAAAGCGGCGGCACAAGAAGCGCTCTCTCAAGACTTATCTATGGACGAATTGATGTCGCAAGGCGAATCGATATACACGGCGCGTTGCGCTGTGTGTCATCAGGCAAATGGTGAGGGGATTCCGGGTGCATTTCCCGCGATTAAAGGCAGTCCTATTGCAACCGGAGATGTTACAGAGCACATAGATATTATTGTCAACGGTCGCCCGGGCACCGCAATGCAGGCTTTTTCTAATCAGTTAAGTGACAAAGAAATTGGCGCGGTTATCACATATCAACGAAATGCATGGGGCAACGATACTGGCGATACAGTGCAAGCATCCGATGTGAATGCCTTTAAGGCACAAGGCAGTGCTAAGGAGGAAATATGAGTAAGCCAATAGATAAGGCAGTGAAGTCTGCGCCAGCAGAAGCCAGTGCGAACAGTACCATTGCGATCGATGATGGTCACGAGCATCATGCACCCCAGGGCATCACTCGTTGGTTGTATTCTACAAGCCATAAAGACATAGGCACCCTCTACCTTTGGTTTAGCTTTGCGATGTTTCTAACAGGTGGTGCGATGGCAATGATCATTCGTGCCGAACTGTTCCAGCCAGGGCTACAGCTAGTCGATCCGCAGTTTTTTAATCAAATGACCACGGTACACGGTTTAGTGATGGTATTTGGTGCGGTGATGCCAGCATTTACTGGTCTTGCTAACTGGATGATTCCGATGATGATCGGCGCTCCAGATATGGCGCTGCCGCGCATGAACAACTTGAGCTTTTGGATCTTACCTTTTGCATTTCTTATTTTGTTGAGCTCGTTGTTTTTACCTGGCGGCGGTCCTGATTTTGGTTGGACGTTTTATGCTCCGCTGTCCACGACTTATGGCCCGGATAGCACTGCGCTGTTTGTATTCTCTGTTCATATCATGGGTATCAGCTCCATTATGGGCGCGATCAACGTTATCGTGACGATCGTAAATATGCGAGCTCCGGGAATGACTTGGTTCAAGTTACCAATGTTTGTTTGGACTTGGCTAATCACCGCTTTCTTGTTGATCGCGGTTATGCCGGTACTAGCGGGTGCGGTGACCATGGTTCTTACTGACAAATATTTCGGGACTAGCTTCTTTGACGCAGCTGGTGGTGGTGACCCGGTAATGTTCCAACACATCTTTTGGTTCTTTGGTCACCCAGAAGTGTACATCATGATTTTACCGTCGTTTGGAATCATCTCCGCTATTCTGCCTGCTTTCAGTGGTAAGAAGCTGTTTGGTTATCATTCGATGGTTTACGCGACGTGCAGCATTGCATTGTTATCTTTCCTTGTGTGGGCGCACCACATGTTTACCACGGGGATGCCAGTTTTTGCTGAGCTCTTCTTTATGTATTGCACTATGCTGATTGCGGTACCAACGGGGGTTAAAGTCTTTAACTGGGTTGCCACCATGTGGCGTGGAGCTCTGACATTTGAAACGCCAATGTTGTTTGCCATTGCCTTTATTGTGCTTTTTACTATTGGCGGCTTCTCGGGACTGATGTTGGCGATTGTGCCGGCGGATTTCCAATATCATGACACTTACTTCGTGGTTGCCCATTTCCATTATGTGTTGGTATCTGGTGCGGTATTCTCGATCATGGCAGCAGCATACTACTGGCTACCTAAGTGGACGGGCAATATGTACGACCACAAGCTGAGTTTATGGCATTTCTGGTGCTCAATTATTTCCGTCAATGTCCTGTTTTTCCCAATGCACTTCCTAGGCTTAGCAGGCATGCCAAGGCGCATACCGGATTACGCCATTCAGTTTGCTGATGTTAATCAAATAGTATCAATTGGTGGGTTTGCATTTGGGTTGTCACAACTGATCTTCTTATGGTTGGTGATCAAGTGTATTCGTGGCGGGGAGAAGGCTTCTGCAAAACCGTGGGAACGTGCGGAAGGCTTAGAGTGGACAGTGCCAAGCCCTGCGCCGCATCATACGTTTACTACACCGCCTAAGATTGACTAGCAAAGAGTGGGGTGAGTGACATGAAACCGAATCCATCAAACAAGAAGCTCACCGTGAAGTTGCTTTTGGCGACCCTGTTAATGTTTGGCTTCGGCTATGCACTGGTCCCACTTTATGACGTGATGTGCGACGCACTGGGAATCAATGGAAAGACAAGTGAAGTAGCCGCCATTCAACCGACAGGTATGCAACCGGACATGAGCAGAACTGTTCGCGTGGAGTTTATGGCGCATGTCAGCCCAGATATGCCTTGGGAGTTTAGACCCAAAGTGATTTCGATGGATGTTCACCCAGGTGAAGTCGTACAAACCGAATACCTTGCATTTAATGAAAGCGGGCAGAAGTTGGTGGGGCAAGCCGTTCCTTCTGTTTCTCCCGGGACTGGAGCTGCTTACTTCAATAAGATTGAGTGTTTTTGTTTTAACCAGCAGCCTCTGGATGGTAAACAGCAAGCTCAAATGCCGTTGATTTTTTATATCGAACCGGACTTGCCGGAGTCTATACACACGTTAACGCTGTCTTACACACTCTATAAACTTCCCCCTCCTACAGGCTCTTAGCCACTCAGGGAGAGAGATACAGACCAAGGTTGGTCAGTAAGGAGAGAAATTATGAGTAACAAGCCAGGAACATATTATGTTCCCGCTCAAAGTAGCTGGCCGATCATCGGTGCATTTGCTCTGTTTTTGGTTGCTGTTGGCGCGGGCATGACCGTCCAGGGGACACAAAGTGACGGTGCAGTGGGAACCATTGGTGGCATTGTGCTAGCGGTGGGCTTCTTGTTCTTGCTTTACATGTTGGCTGGTTGGTTTAGTAATGTGATTACTGAATCACTGAGTGGAAAATACAGCTCGCAAATTACTCGTTCTTTTCGCCAAGGAATGAGCTGGTTTATCTTTTCTGAAGTGATGTTTTTTGGTGCCTTTTTTGGTGCCTTGTTTTACGCCAGAATGATTTCTGTGCCTTGGTTAGGTGGGGCAGATAATAACTTCATGACCAACGAAGTCCTGTGGCCAACCTTCGAAGCGATGTGGCCACTCACACTGACACCGGGGGGAGAAACAACACAAGCTATGCCGTGGCAGGGCATACCCCTTACCAATACTATCTTGCTGCTATTGTCGTCTATTACGCTACATATGGCGCATATAAGCCTTGAACAAGACAAAAGAACGGCACTGATTGTTTGGTTAGAGATAACCATCGTACTTGCTGGCTTTTTCCTATATTACCAAGCGGTTGAGTATGTTCATGCTTATCAAGACATAGGGCTCACGTTGCAGTCCGGTATTTACGGTAACACGTTCTTCATGTTGACGGGGTTCCACGGTTTACACGTTTGTCTTGGGACTATCTTCTTGATCGTGCTGCTGTTCAGAATCGCTAAAGATCACTTTTCGCCAAAGAACCATTTTGCCTTTCAAGCGGGCAGCTGGTATTGGCATTTCGTGGATGTGGTTTGGTTATGTCTGTTTGTGTTTGTTTACGTACTTTAGGCGCAGTGTGAACTCTTGGTTCGACTAATAAGGGCGAGGGTTTGGTGCTAGCCAACCCGAGCTGAGCGCAATAAGCAAAAGGACGACCACCAAAGCGGAGAACATGACTCGACGGCCTAAGTAATGACTCATGGGTTTGTCTCTTTTTTCAGGATTATCTGGGTCTTCACGAACCATTTCGATAAGCGCTTTTGCGAGGTTGAAGATAATGAAAAGCAGCAAAAGGACAAGCGTCAGTTTGAATAGAAATACGGTGGACATGGCACCTCCGGTTTCATCATTGTTGTTATCAAGACAATTATGGCTATCGAAACGGTTTTGGGTTGCAGTTGGTTTAACTGTGGTTGTGTTTTCTCTTTTGGTCAAACTGGGTTTTTGGCAGTTTGAGAGAGGGCAAGAAAAACAAGCATTGGAACAAGCCATTCTCGCGCGTGCGGATAGTGCGTACCAAGCACTAAGCGTCGTTCTTGAAGACAACGACTGGCGAGAGGAAAGTATCCTCGGGAAAAAAGTGGAAGTTAATGTTGTTCCTCAGGCGTTTCCCGTAATTTTGTTAGACAACCAAACGCATCAAGGCAGTGTGGGATATTTAGCATTTCAGATTGTATTGACGATCGATGAGCCTAGTGCCTACGCGTTATTGGAGCTTGGTTTTGTCGAGGGAAGAGCAGAACGCTCAGTGTTACCAACGGTCACCAAACTCGATAATTCGACTTTCATCACAGGACGCCTGTACCGAAAATCTACTAATCCACTGAGTTCAGAGTTAATGCCGGAAGTTGGCGATGTTATTCGCGTGCAAAACCTAAACATCGCGCAATTGAATCAGCTACTGAATATTGAACTTATGCCCGCAGTCTTGCAGCCAGACAATTTAACTCGTTGGCCCTATGACTTTCCTTGGAATCCATTGCCACTCAATAGTGCCAAACATTTTGGCTATTCGATTCAATGGTTTTCGATGGCAGGTGTTTTCTTATTACTGACTTTAATTGTTTTTGTTCGTTGGCAAAAAAAGTTGCGTCACATGGAGGTGAAGCATGACATCTAAAGTAACCAAAGGACGACTAATGTTGATTGCGCTGGTTTGTACGTTCGCGCTTCCCGCTGTCATTGCAAAAGTCATTCTCACACAAGGGTGGTATCAAAGCGGAGTGACCAATAGAGGCGAGTTAGTCGAACCATACACGACGTTAGAGCAACTTGGTCAAGAGTCACCTCTCAAAGACCATGGTTGGCAACTCGCTTATGTATTGCCTAACGAATGCACTGAACAGTGTAAACAGCAGCTTTACCTGCTTCAGCAAAGCCATGTTGCTTTAGGTAAGTATCAAGAGCGAGTAGTGCCAGTCGTTTGGCAGACTGAGCATTCAGATCCCATGGAAGTATCGATGTTAGCGATGCAAATGAATGAATTGGTTACCGCAAAAGTGAAACCTGGGCAAATGTTGATCGTTGATCCTCTTGGGCAACTGGTGATGTCTTACTCGCCGAAACCAAATGAGGACTTAGTCCTATTGAATAAAGGTATGTTGGCGGACTTACGCAAGCTCTTAAAACTGTCACGAGTCGGTTAGAGGAAGTGCATATGAAATTAATTCAGTTGGTTAGATTCAGTTTGCTGCTAACTCTCGTGGTGATCATGTTAGGGGCATATACTCGCCTTTCAGATGCAGGGTTAGGTTGCCCGGATTGGCCTGGTTGTTATGGGCACTTTTCTGTGCCGCATCAAGAAGAAGACGTCATACGTGCTAACCTGAACTTCCCCGAGCGGGCAGTAGAGCATGAGAAAGCATGGCTTGAGATGATTCATCGCTATTTTGCGGGAACGTTAGGTTTAGTCATTTTTGCGATGGCAGCGATATCAATAAGGTCTGAGCGTGTAAATTCAACCATTCCGATGTTGCTAAGCGTATTGGTGATTGGGCAGGCACTTTTGGGAATGTGGACAGTTACTCTTAAATTAATGCCCGCCATCGTGATGCTTCACTTGCTCGGTGGTTTCGTTTTATTGGCGTTACAGGCGATTTTTTACTGCCAATTAAAAGCGCAAAACAATCTCTATTTCTCTCCATCTTCTAGCTCTCTGAGAGGCTTTTCATTGTTGGTTTTTCTGGTCGTTTTGGTGCAAGTGCTCCTTGGAGGGTGGACTTCGTCAAATTATGCTGCGCTGATGTGTACCACACTGCCGATTTGTGAGGGAGACTGGATGAGCCATCTCTCATGGAAAGAAGCGTTTTCTTTCTGGCAAACTGGATTCGAGAATTATGAATTTGGTGTTTTGGAGTATCCGGCAAGAATGACTATACACGTCACTCATCGTATAGGCGCTATTGTTACCGCCACCGTGGTATTGGCTTATAGTATTGGGCTTATGAGGCAAGATTCTCATCATTCACAGAGAATCGGAGGGTGGTTGTTATTCACTCTGGTGTGCCAAATTATGCTGGGTGTAAGCAACGTAGTATTTCAACTTCCTATCTATGTCGCGGTGGCGCACAACCTTGGTGCCGCTGTTATGTTGAGTCTCGTTTGTGTTAGCCAGTTTTACTTGTGGCAGGGTAAAACAGCTTGGAATTACACCGCGAAAGGAGTTCGCTATGAGTAAAGAAATCGCGCTGTCGTTAAATGGGCGAAAGCGACTAAGTTCCGTTTATTTGAAGTTAACGAAACCTAAAGTGGTGGCGTTAATGTTGGTGACGGCAGTAGTAGGGATGAGCTTAGCCCCGGTTGATGATTTCCCCTGGTTGCAGGCGGTAGTTGGCCTAACGGGGATTGGTCTGATGGCCGGGTCTGCGGCAGCGTTTAATCATCTAATTGACCGCCGAATTGATGCGAGAATGGCACGTACACACAAACGACCATTGCCATCGGGTGAGACTAAACCATCATCGGTGATAGCCTTCGCTACAGTTTTAGGTGTCTTAGGGTTTGTACTTCTCTATGCGATGGTCAACCCGCTGACGGCATGGTTGACTTTGATGAGTTTGCTCGGCTATGCGATGGTATACACAATGTACCTCAAACGTGCTACGCCCCAAAATATCGTCATTGCAGGGATTGCCGGTGCGATGCCGCCTCTTCTCGGTTGGACTGCTGTAACAGGGCAATTACATGCGAATGCTTGGCTGCTCGTGATGATCATTTTTATCTGGACGCCACCACATTTTTGGGCTCTGGCTATTCATCGTGTCGAGGATTACCGCAAGGTAGATATTCCCATGCTGCCAGTGACACACGGCATTGAGTACACCAAAACTTCTATTCTGTTGTATACGGTGCTATTGACTTTGGTTTGTGTCCTACCGGTTTTGGTTGGTATGGTCGGCGTGGTGTATCTTTTTGCCTCGCTACTACTCAATGTTGGCTTTATGTACCATGCATGGAAGCTAAAATATGCACCAGAGCCAAATACCGCGATGGAGACGTTTAAATTCTCTATCTATCATCTTTTGGCGTTGTTCATTGCATTGCTTTCGGATCACTATATTGGTTTTTAACCTCTCTTAAAACAGAAAACGCCGCGTGGTTCGCGGCGTTTTTGGTTTTGATACTTTGGCTTTAAGACAAAGCTTTCTAGATTTATTGAATTTCTAGCAGTTCAACATCAAAGATCAAAACACTTGCTGGTGGAATTGGGCCAGAGCCACTCTTACCATAGCCAAGCGTGCTTGGTACGAAAAGGCGGATTTTCTCACCTTCTACCATGTATTGTAGACCTTCTTGCCAGCCTTTAATGACTTGGTTAAGACCAAATGAAATCGGCTCACCACGATTAACAGAGCTATCGAATACCGTTCCATCAATCAAGGTGCCGTGGTAGTGTACTTTTACTTTACTTGTTGCAGTTGGGTGAACCTCACCTTCGCCTTTTTCAAGAACCATGTATTGAAGGCCACTTTCTGTTGTGATAACGCCTTCTTTTTTCGCATTTTCTAGTAAGAATGCTTGGCCTTTGGCAAAGTTTTCATCCGCTACTTTATGGTTTGTCCAAGTACGGTAAATGAAAAAGCCCGCCAAAATAAAAATAATAAGAGGAAACAAAAATTTAGACACGTAATCTCCTTGTCTATTTAGGTTGTTTTAGCAAAAAGTTGATGGTTTCTGCCATGGCTTCAACGCTGTCATGACCACCAGTAATCACTTGATATTTTCCGTTTACGATAAAGGCTGGAACGGAGTTAATTTGGCCGCGAGTCGTGATCGCTTCTGCCTTAGTGATGTACTCAAACAGCGTTTTTTGCTGTGCTTCATCTAAATGGTAAGGGCTGATAAGGTTGCGAGACTCAAAGGCTTTCTCTACGGCGATTTGGCGTTCCTCAGCCGTTGCATCGGCACCCATTTGCACAGCAGTAAAAAGATCCGCCATAAACGCTTTATCTGGTGTTGATTCAAGCTGCATTACGGCAGTATAGAAGATGATGGCGCTCACTTGTGCACTTTCATTGAACGTTACATGCATTTTTTCAACGCTTTGATCGGTCAATGATTCAATTTGAGGGACAAACTCTTCCATTGAGCGGCAGTGGCCACAAGTTAAAGAGAATGCTTCAGTCAGGGGAGCTAAATCATATTCTTCAAGGGATACTGGCAAAACTTCGTATTGTTTGCCTTGCTGAGGCTGACTCTTGCCGCTATCGCATGCCGACAAAGCCATTACGGCAACAACAACAGCAAAGCCTTTCGATATGGTTTTTAACATAGTAGTGCTCTAAATGAGAAATTTGCGTTAGTTTATCGGTTAACGATAGTGACTAAAACCATTAAATAACAATAAAGTGAGACCATTGGTAACAGACTTTGCCTGACGTATGGACTGTAAGGGTAGGGTATTTTAGTGTTGCGTTTTATTTGAGAGATGATTTTGCATTGACTCCAGTGGCATGAACGCTGCATAGACAAACCAGTCGGTGGACAAAAGCGCTAAAGATTCGGCGTGTTTTGTCGACACAATGAACAAGAGTTTTTCTACGTTGGTAATGGTATGAAGCATTGGTTTTTAATTGTTTGTGGCATTCTGGCCGGGTGCAGCAGCCTCGATCAAGATATGGTCCCTGGTGGGAACATTTTAGATACAGCTCCTAAATCAAACACTGAGCTGAGACACCCAGAGTGGGGATACCCGAGCGCATCCAATGTGGCTTCTTCCCCTCGTTCATATCAAACGGCGAGGGCGTCAGTAAAAAAGTCGCAAAACGTGACCTCTCTGGAAATGTTCCTGAGCAGGCATAACATTCCTCACGAGACGCTCAGTGGTGGTCACCTGATGATACGTTTGAAAGAGCAAGTGCATTTTCAAACGGGTTCTGCACGGTTATCTGCTCAATCTCAAGACTGGATTCGAAACATTGGTCACTATCTGGCTGGAAGAACTGATGTTGATGTCGTGATTGATGGTCATGCGGATAGCACGGGAGCTGAAAGCTTCAATGACACGCTATCTGAAAAGCGAGCTCGTGAAGTAGAAAAACAACTATTGGCGACGAGTATTCCACGTCAACGAGTGTTTTCTAGAGGCTTCGGAGAGTATGTACCGAAGTGCAGCAATGCGACAGCGAGTGGTAAAGCTTGCAATCGGCGCGTAGAGCTAACATTGATCGTGGATGAATAACGCAGACGTTAGGCGGTAATCTTCGTTGTGTTGTTCTCGCATACCCGTTATTTGCTTAGTGGAGTTTAAGTTCGGAGTTGAGCAAGAAGACTGAATAAGGAAAGCTCGCACGGCAACATTTAGCTAGAAAAAATAGAAAAGAGGCACCGTTAGGTGCCTCTTTTACATCCGCCAACGTTCATAGGGGGAACTTAGGCAAATTCTTTTTCAACGTAAGCGACGATGTCAGATGACTCGTATAACCACTGTGTCTCGCCATCTTTTTCGATACGAAGACAAGGGACTTTAACTCGCCCACCACCTTGCTCTAGTTCAGCTCGATGAGTCGGGTTATTTTTTGCATCACGTAGCTCAATGTTCACCGATTGACGCTTCATTGCACGGCGGACCTTTACGCAAAAAGGGCAGGCTTCAAATTGGTAAAGTGCGTATTGTTTCGCTTTTTCATCAATACGTTGCTGTTCTTCTGCGGTGCGCTTAATACCACGAGGTGAGAACACCGCGTTCAGCAATAAGATAACCTTGCCTAAAATCCAACGGATAAACTTCATAATGATCCCTTGATGTTCATTGGGTAATTGTCCTTTAAGAATGCAATCATGATGCTTGTTGCACTGAACGTGAAGTCTATCAGTTGTTTGAAATGGATAAAACCATGTATTTTATGCGGAAAATAGACGTTTAAACCAACCCCAAAAGCCACTTGCTGAAGCCGGACGGGCTTCTTTACCTTGATAAAAACTTTGCATGAGTTCGGTTCTGAATGCATCAACGTCCATGCGTTTTATGACAAGCTCATGCTGCAATGTATTTTGAGTCTGCTCGGCATGATCGTGCGCCAAGCTGAAATCCATATTTAAATAGCCTTGCGTGTATAACCAAAGGTGGGTGACTAAGATTAGGTCTTCAGCAGATTGGTTAGTAAACTTATCCGCGTGCTCATTACCCAAGGAGTCAGTCAGAACTTGCTGCATAAGCTGGGTAGAGTGAGCATGTTGCTCGTAGTTAGCACTTGCTTCAATATGTGATTTGGTCAAAA
Source organism: Vibrio sp. 378 (assembly GCF_033339435.1). Classification (NCBI taxonomy): domain Bacteria; kingdom Pseudomonadati; phylum Pseudomonadota; class Gammaproteobacteria; order Vibrionales; family Vibrionaceae; genus Vibrio; species Vibrio sp. 378. Next base: position 28,248 of record NZ_JAWOUO010000002.1, on the reverse strand, counting down.
GGCCAAGCAGGTGAAGAGTAGGTGCTGTTGAGGGTTTGTTCTCACAAACTTTTGTAAATAGTTGTGACTGTTCTTTTAACCAACGTCGCTTTGCTGCTTTATGTTCTTTAACAAAGGGGATTTCTTCAAATCCCATCTCTTGACTCAGTTCACTAAGAGACGTCATGGTTTTTTAGTTCCTTCACCGTTACTTCGATATGTTGATCATTGATATCAACAAAAATTGAGCTGCCAGTAATCATAACAGAAAGGTTAGTACCTCGGTCAAGATGCTGACAAATCAAGTCGATAGCGTCATAGTCAAAGCTCTCTACGTTGACGGGAAGCATTGAGAACTTTCCTGACATTTTGTCCCACCAGACAGCCGCTTTGGTGTTATAAGTGTAAACTTTTACATGCTTTGCGAGGCGAGAAGCTTTCTTAATTCTGTCTGGTTCTGGTTCGCCAATTTCAATCCAGTGAGTAATGCTTTGATCATCGCCAACATGCCATAAATCAGGCTCTTCAATCGTAGAGAGTCCTTTTGTAAACTCCAGATTGCTTTGAGCATTTAAACAGTAAGCTAGAATGCGAGCCAACATTCGTTGCGGCTTTTCAGAAGGATGAAGGGCGATAGTTAGATTTTTAGAATCGTAATAGTCATTATTCATATCGGAAATGGCGATACGAAATTTGTAAATGGTTGGTTTAAGAGCCATAGATTTATATCGTTTTGTTGGCAAAATAAGTTTTAGGCAAAAAAATAGCCAGCTTTAAAAGCTGGCTATCGTATCAAATTCTTTAAGAATTAAAGTACTTTGATTTGCTCTGCTTGAGGGCCTTTTTGACCTTGAGAGATAACAAATTCTACTTTCTGGCCTTCAACTAGAGTACGGAAGCCGTCACCAGTGATTGCAGAGAAGTGAGCAAATACGTCAGGACCGTTTTCTTGTTGAATGAAACCGAAGCCTTTAGTTTCGTTGAACCACTTAACTGTGCCAGTAGCTGTGTTAGACATGTCTATTTCCTAAATATCTAAATAATGTAATCTTTCGCCTCAACGGCGCTTATAGCGTGGAAAAATAAATTGCTATTGCGTACCACAGGACGACGGGTTACAAGTAATCCAACGAAATGTGAAAACAAAGAACTTTCTTTCTAGCCGTGTTTGAGTCTAGGTTAATTCCACGAAGAGTCAACATATATTAGTGCTTTATGGACAAATATTTGTATTTAGTCACTATTTAACCAGCATGTTTTTGATTAAATTTCAAATAAATGACGGTGATGTGAAGTTTTTTAGCATAAAATTCAACTAAATCTATAAATTTGACTTATTTATATAATTGTTGTCCAATCTGGTTCGACCATTAAGGAGGATTTATGGCAAAGCGTAAAATCAGTCCTCAACCGAGTGGCTCACAACATGAGACCGACTTCGGCAGAGGTGAAATCAAAGACAACGCGTTAAAAGCGGTTGTTACCAGTCAGCTGTTCCAAACACGAGTCGTTAAAGCGAAAAAAGGTAAAGGTAGCTTCAGCCGTAAAATGAAGCATAGAGGCAAAGAGCCCTATTCAAAGTTCTCCCCAAGGTGGATTTTGAATAGGGCTTTTTTATTGGTACTAGGTGTTTGCAAAACTGATGATATTCAATTTTTTAGTACCAGATAAGTTTTCCTAATTTATCATGTACTGCTTCAACTGCTTCAACTGCTTCAACTGCTTCAACTGCTTCAGCGAACCAGGCGTTGAAAGTACCAATTAAGTACTAAAACTTACTAAGTTAGATTCATATCAATAAGCGTCACTTCCTGTCTTATGCAACTCTACTATATCTTTAGTCTAATCAAACAGCCGAGATTATGGTTTAAAAAGACTGGTGAGAAGTAGGTATGTCATCGACGAGTTATGGTACTTATGGTTGCAAATGTAAAAAAGCGTGTGCTTCTTTATTACTACTGTGGCTGTCCATTTGTCCGATGGCGCATGCGCACAAATCAGAGTCTCATTCTTTAATTGTTGCTAACTCCAAAGCGTGGAAGCCGTTCTCTTACCTTAGCCCAGATGGTGAACCTAAAGGTATTTTAATCGACTTTTGGAAAGAGTACGCGGCGAACAACCAAATTGACGTTCAGTTTCTCCTTTTGGATTGGGATGCTTCTTTGCAAGCCGTAAAAGAGGGTAAGGCTGACTTTCACGGAGGACTTGTCTACTCGCCCGAAAGAGCGAAGTATATGGACTTTGGCGCCGTCATAATGCCTATCCAAACCAAATTGTACGTAAATAAAGATGTACTTTCGGTTGATATCAGGAGTGTTTTAACTGGCGAAATGACGCTGCCAATTGGCGTTGTTAAAGGAAGTTACGAGTCTGAGTTTGTTCAGACGAATTATCCGAATGCACCTATCGCAGAATACATTAACAATGATTCGATGATACAAGCCGCCGTCGATAAAAAGGTGCTGTACTTTGTTGCAGACCTGCAAGTTGCTAACTTTTATATGGCAACCACGCCGGGAGCGGGTATGTTTGTCCCGACAATTAGCTTATATAGTAAAGATCTTCGGATTGCAGCAGGAATGCACAGTGCAACTTCCATTTTAGAGGTATCAAGAGCGTTTGAAAAAGTCATCGATACGAATCGTGAGCGGATCCTCACCCGTTGGAGTGTGGTGAAAACGGTTTATCCACTTTATCTTTTCCCTATTGCTATTTTCATTATGGCGGTCGCAACGCTTTATCATATTTTTGCCCTCAAACGTATGGTTGCTCTTCGGACAAGGCAATTAACGATTGCCAATCAGCAATTGCTGGAGATGACGTTGACGGATTCTCTCACAAAGCTATACAACCGTAGACACCTTATTGAGCAATTGGCGCTACTGAATCATTTGAAGCGAAACTTAACGGTGATGGTGTTTGATATTGATGATTTTAAATCAATCAATGATCGATATGGCCACCTTGCTGGAGACCGAGCAATAGTTGCCATCGCAGAAGCCGCTAAGTCGATGACTGATGACCGAATGACATTGGCGAGAATTGGAGGAGAAGAGTTCGCACTCGTTACGTCTTCTCTGTCAGAGCGAGAAGCACTCAATTTTGCCAATATGCTCTGTAAAGCAGTTTACGATCAGCCTGTTATACTGGGCGGACAAGCAATTCATTTGAGTATCAGTTTGGGCTGTGCTTACTATCCTGAGTTTACCCACATCGTGAGCTTGCAAGATGCTGACGAGTTGATGTATCAAGGTAAGTCTGAAGGAAAGAATCGTGCAGTTTTCCAAGTTATAACAGACTGTCAGCTTCAACCTGCGCTTCGTCAAGTGAATTAGATCTCGCTAATTCAACTGATACTTCAAACCATCCTCAAGCCTCAAAGTTTTAGTCAGAGTAACGTGGTAAGCGTTAACGATCACGTTGCGTTGTTTTCTTTGAGGCCAATTTGCGTACAAATACTTGCACTTTCATATATATAACCCCCCACCTGCTCACGTTTTTATCATAGAAGCAGTAATTGTTTTAAAGTGATAAGTGATTTCTTGGTAAAGATCAGAACCCCTGTCTACACTCAGTGTAAAGTAATGCATATAAAGCATGATGCATACAGTGTTGTACAAAAACAATTAAAGAAGATAAGAAATAAGTTGGCTTGAGAAGGACGGGGAATGAACAACGAATGCTTTGCTAGGTTCCGAGCTGTCACGGATGAACTGTCAATGAAAGAATCGTTGTCAGTTGGGAAAGACCCTTATGCTCACTATCTCAAAGATATTGTGGGGATTGATTTGTTGTCTCGTGAAGAGGAGTTGCATTACGCCAAACTTAATCGAGCTGGTGATGAAGAAGCGCGCGAAATGTTGATTGAGTCTAATCTTCGACTTGTTGTGAAAATCGCAAAAGGTTACCTCAAACGGCCAGGCAATAACTTTACTCTGCTTGATTTAATAGAAGAAGGTAACATTGGTTTGATAAAAGCGGTCGATAAGTTCGATCCTGAGCCAGGCTACCGTTTTTCTACTTATGCGGTATGGTGGATTCGCGAGAATATAGAAGCGGCATTAATGAACAATGGCCGCACGGTACGTTTACCTGCTCATGTGTGCAAAGAGATAAATAGCCTGGCTTTAAAAAAGCTCGATGCGTCAAAAAGTGAGAGCAAGGAGTTGTCTATTTCTGAACTCTCACGCTGCTCAGGAGTGAAAGCAGAGCGCATAGATGAACTTGTTGCTCTAAGTGGTTTTATTGATGTATCGACCACGGCGGACCTACATCGTGTTCCATTTGTTCTTGAACTGTGTGAAAGTGAGTATACGCCAGATCCACAACAAGACTGTGAAAACCAGTGCTTTACTCAAGCTATTGAAAATATTATTAAAACTTTGCCAACTAAGTTGCAGAAAGTCTTGATCCATCGATTCGGATTATTTGACCAGAGAGTGAAAACCTTGTCGGAAATAGGCCTGTTATTAAACGTATCTAACGAGCGTGTTCGTCAGATGCAGATAGAGGCGGTTGAACGCGTGCAGAAACGTCTCCGATTCGATGGTTGGGTTTAAGATTTTTAGCCCCTTATCCTAGCCGATTAATTTACTGGCTTGCTACTCTGTTCTTCCGTAAGTAACAGCAGCTCAAGCTGTGCTTTAGCTGCTGCCTCCAATCTCCATACACTCAATAATCGGTTAAGTGCTGCGCGATAAGTACGACTTTTGAGTAAAAAAGCGAGCGTACTTGTGTAGTTGTTTACGACTTGCGCTTGTGTCTCGACTAATGCGGTTTTGTTTTCGATGTCGATGTGTTGAAGGTTAAAGTCAGGAAGAAACGCACACTCATACCATACCTCTACAATTTCACGAATTTCGAGTTCTTCTTCAGGCACATCGAAGTCTTGTAACTGGTAGTTTTCTGGTATTGTTGATAAATAAACCACATCCAATTTGTCTGCAACAAATGTATACATCGGATTCCTTAGTGTACGCGCTTACAGAGTAAATAGTCTCATCGTTTACATTTTTGTCAATGACCGTGCTCAAGTATGAATGATGAACCACACCACATTCCGAACTTAACTTAGACTTTTTAAGTACTTATCGGTTAACCCGAAATATTTCAGGTTGCCATCTGGTTCCAAGACTAAGCTCATGTTGGATGTAGAGATCATGCCCGGATCATTCGTTGAGAAAATAACGGTCTTATTGAGTAGTTTGTCGCTGAATAACCGCTTGAAGTAGTGCGAGTTTTCTTGCTCAGCACCATTAAATGGCTCGTCAATGATAATCAAAGATTGTTCGCAGTTACCTAGCCCTAATGCGAGCCGCAGTCTCTGTTGAATACCATTTGGTAAACTTTTACAGATATCAACGCTCAATTGAGTGTCCAGGCCTTGTGGCAACCATGTATCGAGCTCAAAGAAACTCACCATTTCACGCATTTTTTCTGTTGGGATTAACCCATTATGCAAGATGAAGTTAGTCTCCAAGGAGCCTTCAAAAATATGCAGGTTAAACGGGATGTAGTTAATCGAGGTTCGATAGCGGTAACTGTTGAATTGTTTGATGTTATAACCGTCCACCGAAACTGAGCCTTGATAGCGTTCCTCTAGCCCAGCGATAATAGAAATGAGCGTCGTTTTACCGCAACCTGTTGGTCCACAAATCACAACTTTTGCGCCCGGTGGAATTTTAAAACCAAGATTAGTTAAGCCTGTTGCCGCACCACTATAACGATGGCTCACACCAGAGCCGACGATACTACCTTGAAATAGGCGAATAGGGGGGCTTTTCTCTAACGTTAGCTTATCGTCATTCATCGCCATAAGGTTGTTGATTTGCGCAGAAGACGCCTTAATGGATTGGAACTTAGAAATAGAGTTGTAGATGCCCATAATAGGCCCCAACGCCTTCCAGACTAAAATTACGGTAGCAAGCATTGCACCTGCATCGGAGGTGCCGTCCATCACGCCGATAACGGCCGCGACGATACTTGCGGTACCAATAACCTGAATCAAACTCCCGCCTGCTGCCTGAACCCTGCTATTAGTCACTGAAACATGTTCTGCATCGTTGGTGCTTTGTAAATGCGATGCGCTAAAGCGGGACTGGATAACACGCAATAATGGCAAGCCTTGGATGGTTTTTATACCACGAAGAATCTCATTCCATTGGTAAGAAACCATGGCGTTGGCGCGAGAGCTCTTGGACGTGGCTTGCGAGTAGATGTAACGAGAATAAACACAGAACACCAACATTAGAATCAACCCCGCCATAACGACTAGCGCTGCGGTACCAGACATAAGAGCAATGGCAATAATGAATACGATAACAAACGGCATGTCGAAGTAGCTTAATGTTGACTCTGCGGTTACCAAACGGCGGAAAGTGTCGATGTCCTTCAATCGTGCTAACTGAGAAGAAACACCAGCGGTAGATGTCATCGAATAAGGAAGCCACAACAGTTTGGATATTACGTTTTGAGAAATATGCACCGCCAAATCCTTTCCTGATGTGGCGATGATGTTGACCCGCATTTTCTTGAAAAAGTATTCCGAGAACCCAACAATCACAGCAAATAACGTGAGCCAATAAAGCGTGGCTTGCGAGCTAGAGGTTAAGGCGAAGTTGTACACACTCATAATAAAAAAGGGCTGGAGTGCGCCGAGAATGCTGACCACGAAGCTGAGAATAATCAGGCTTTTGAGTTCATTGTTGTAGCGATAAAATGCGTATTTAATCCAGTTACTGCGGTCTTGAGATTCAGGTGGCGGCTCTCGGAATAAGCGGGAGTATTCGCTGATCGACACCAACAAGCACGGCTTCTTGCAGAGCGGGTATTCAATGGTGTTGTTATTGGTGTAATCAAACAGGATCAGTTTGCCGTCTTTGGTGCCCAAGAAAATCGCAGTGAGGTTTTCTATCTCAATAAAACAAGGATGAGGGTGCCCCTCGATGTGCTCCAACGTTTTTAATTTGGTGACGTCACAACGGTAACCAAGACGTTCAATGGTGGCAATAAAACTGTCGCTGTCTTTTGGTTTAGGGATAAAAGCGTCACTGAGGATAGAAGGTGTGCCTTCCCATTCAAGCGCTATGAGGGTGTAAGCTAAACCACGAATCAAAGGTGACTCATTGTATCGCTCGTCATAACTGCGAGCCTCAAAGTCCAACAAGCGCTGAGGGACATTATTAAAATCAACCAAAATACTCATTGGTCACCTCCGGTAAGTTTGACGCGTTTGAGGCGATGATTGAGTTTGTCCATCTTGTTGCTGACGATGATGAGGATTTTGTCGTTGGCGCGATAGGCGGTGCTGGTCAAAACCAATCGAGCAAAGTCGTCATCATAAACACAGTCGATGTCGTCGAAGATCAACACACGTTTGTTCGCGAGTAAGGCACGCACTAACAACAAGGCATAAGCGACTTGGCGCGAGAATGGGTTGCGTAAATGTCCTTTCAGCTCGGTGTAAAAACCAGCGGGAAGGGCATCGATTTGTGCCTTGATGTTCATGGTTTCGCAAAGCGCAAATGCCGTGTTATTTAAGCTCGGGCGGAAACAAGTCAAGTTGTCGATGATGGTGCCTTCGACGAACGAACTGGTTTTGTCGACCATGAGCACGCTATTACGCCAGACGTTGTAGTTGACGTCATCGAGCGGTGTCTCGTTGATTTGGATATCGAGCTTGCTGTCGGTGTTTTGCCGCGTAATGCAATTGGCGAGGTGGGTTTTACCTGCGCCGCTTTTCCCCGTCAGCAAGTAAGCCTGACCGCGTTCAAACTCAATGCGTTGTTTTTCCGAATACTTCACCGAGATGCGCTCGACTTCCGTCGTGTCGTTTTGTTGTTCTATAGATGCAGCAAGCTCAAGCAGCTCGGCGATACGTTGAATATGAAGCTTGTTCAACTCCCATCGACTCACCGTGCGCATTACTTGCTGGTATGGCGCGAAGTAGCGGTTGGTAAGCATGATGATGGCAGCCATGATGCCTTGGCTCGATTGCATGTTGATAACTGCCGTTGCCAAAACCACCACCACACAAGCGATGGAGAGCTGTTGTATGAGCGACAAGATAAGGTTGAAGTTTGATTCAATTTGCTCGTATTTGATGTTCTCGACTTCACGTTCTTCCACCATTTGTGTCATCAAACTCTCAACGCGATATTCCATATTGCGCGCTTTGATATCGAGTGGGCTAGAGATGATCTCGATGATTTTTGAGGTGGTTAAGCCTTCGATGTCGGATTTGTTTTCTAGGCTGTTGATTTTTTGCTTAGACAGACTAAGCGCGAACACCGCCAAAATGATGGAGGCGAGCAAGATGGTCACCCCTGCCCAGATGTTGATCAGACCGATAATCAGAATGGTCAGTATGCTGACGGCAAGGTTGATCAATGCCCGTACAGATTCTCCGCCAAAGAAGGATTTAATCTCTGGAATGGTGGCAATACGCTCTAGGTATTCACCGGGTTCTAGGCGACGAAACTTCGAAATCTCAGCCAAACAGATGGATTGAAACACCTTGTTGGTTAGGTTGGTTTCGAACTGCTTCATGATCACCGACGAAATCTTTTCTTCCTGATTTTTTAAGTGATAGTCGAGGAAGATGGTGATCAAGATAATGGCAAACAGAAGAAACAGCGTGTCTTTGGCTTGGTTAGGTAAAACTCGGTCAAAAATAATCAGAATCGAAAAGGGAAGTACTAAACCAAACAGCGTCGAGATGACCGTTGAGAAAGTCAGGTAACATTTGTCAGCAAAGTTAATCTTCTGGGAAAAATGCTCAGTTTGCATTGCGACCTCCTTTCTTAATCGATGGTTTGGAGAGAAGGTGTTTTGGAACTAAGTCTTGATTGCTTCTGCCTTCGATATCGCTCATCAACTGCATGATGCTTTCGATGGATTGCACCGACAGCATGCCTTTGATTTGCTCAAGATTGATCGATTCAATGATGTAGTCATAACGCGCGCTCTCGTAATCACGCAGTGCGCTAAACAGTTTACTTTCTGCTGCCAGTAAGTCGGTAATGGTTCGCGTACCAAGCTGGTAAGCGCGTTGAATTCCTTTGTAGGAAGCGTAGTTGGCTCGGATAATGTTCTCGTAACTGCTAATAGCTCGGGAGAAGTCATTAATGTTGAGTACCGAGGTGTTAACGCTATTGCGCGTCGTGAACAACGAATCTTGGTACAGCAGCTCGGTTCGCTCGATGGCAGTTGATGATTTTTGATAACCGTAGTAATCCGAACCGCCGGAGAAAATCGGCACATTCAAGTTTAAACCGACGCTGGTGGAATTACTGTCCCCTGTTGCGGTTGGGTCGGTTCGGTCATAGTTGTTCGCATCGTCGTAACGGTAACTGGCAGAGAGCGATACGGTCGGCACAAAGTTTGAACCGCTTTCTTTCAAGCCTCTTCGGCTTCGCTCTACGGTTTTCTTCGCAACCAATAAATCGTTATTGAGCTTCAAAGCTTGTTCAAGAATCGCGCGTTGTTCGGATTCGCTGATTTCTGCTAAGGGTACGCTTTCGTAGATATCCTGCGATGGGGTGACTGGATATTGAACTTGAATCTCTAAACCGTTCAAAATCACACGTCGGTCTTTCTCTAGGGTTCTTAAGCGATTGGCAATGCCTTCTTTCTGAGCAATCACCTCATACAACTCGCTCGCCGCAGTGTTGCCAAGTTCCACGTTGCGACGCATTTGGCGCTCACGTGTTTCAGACGATTTAAGCTCTACTTGGGTGGCTTTGATTTGCGCGTTGTTTTTGAGGTATTCGAAATATTGCGTCGCGATTTCAGAAATAGTGCTCTGGATTTTGTTCTCGTGTTTGATTTCTTCAATGTTGAAATCAAGCTTCGCGGTACCGTATTTGAAGATGTCGCCAAGGTTAAACACCGATTGGGATAAAGACACGCTGTAGCTGTTCGAGTTGTAGCTTGAACGTGTATCCGGTGTTCCCGTTAATATGGTCTCGTTTTCATTCCATGTGGTATCAGCGGCACCGTTTAAAGAGGGCAGGAACTTAGAACGGCTAATGTCGATGTTGTATTCGTTTTCCTCCACGCCTTTATCACTAGCGCGCAGAGATAGGTTGTTTTCCAAGCCGAGTTTGACCGCCTCAAGCAAGGTGGTCGCCATTGCCGAAGGAGCGTTGCTCAATGTAAGCGCTGCCAATACACAGCTAGTTAAGTTTCTGTACCGCCACATACTTGTTGATCACCTTGATGATTTCGTCGTTTTTATAAGGTTTGCTGATCACGTAATCCATTCCAGCTTCGATACAAGCTTGGTGTTCATTACTACTGGTCAATGCTGTCGCGCCTATGATGGTGCAAGGGTGTTGTCCGCTCTCTTGTTCGTATTGTCGAATGCGTTTGGTTGCTTCAATACCGCCCATGCCAGGCATGATGCAGTCCATAAAAATGATGTCCGAGCGCTGATTCATGAAGTGCTGAACAGCGTCTGCGCCATCGCCAACGGTGTCGGCTTCGTATTCTTGCTTGCTCAAAATACGTTTGAGTAGAATCTGTTGAACACGGTCATCTTCCACAATCAGGAATGAGCTGTTCTCCATCTGTTCTTCAGAGGCTTCAGCTTCCATGATTGCTAATAGGTTAGGGATGAACTCATACGGAATCGCAGGGGAGTTCAGAATCTTGTCGACAAAGGTATGGCTCTCTTGTGCTTGCTGAGTGCTAGTGACTGAAAGCAACAACTTGGTGTTCGGGTGATTGCGCAGTTGCGATTTCACCGTTTTGCTCAGTGAGGGCAGCTTGTTTGGCTCGAACGTGTCGGTCAGCATGATGGCATCGTATTCGCCAAAGGTTTTTGCAGCAGAGAAGAGTTCGTTCGGCGTTCGAATTGGCGTGATCTCCAAGCCCAAGTTGACTAACATTTTGCTCATCACATCAATGCGCAGCTGAGAGTTGGCACACAGTAATAGGCGCTTATTGTCGAAGCGAGTTTTCTCGGTGTGGAAGCTTTTGGCTTTCAAATCGAGCTGAATTTGAAAACGTTCCTGATTGCCTGATTGATACCAATGGCTCTCGTAATAGCCATAATCTTTCAACACGCTTTTCGCCAAATCGTCTTTGGTTGCAGTGTGCTGTTTATGGTCGCTCCAGTGTAGGGTATTGAGCTTGGCAAGCGGCACATCCAGCGTGGTTAAGAAGTTTAGATTGATGGTCAGGCGGGTATTTTCAATGTCTGACGCCGCACCTGATTCAATGGTGACAAACAGTTTCTTGTCGGCTTTGAGTTGGATGGCATTTGATAGCTGAAGGAACAACACCCAGAATAAGCTGGTGGATTGTCCTTCAACACGGTTTGGTAGGTTATCCGAGATAAAGCAGTCTAGCTCACCTTCATTTCGCTGCACTTTTGAACTGATGTGAATCATCAATTCAGACAGTACATTCAGCAGTGAAAACTCTTTCGATTTGCTCTCGGTCCCTTGTGAAATGAGTCGGTTGTAGTTCTCTGCCAATTCAGACAGGGTATTGGCAGCCGAGGTTATATCTTGCGCCATCAACACTCCGCTCTCATCGGTCTCTTGAACGAGATATTGCACGCCGCCGTTAATGGTGTTGGTGATGCCACGAATCTCGTAACCAATCAGAGCATAGAGCTGCTTGTAGAGATCGTTATTGCGTTTTTGCTCTTCGAGTTTGCTGAAAATCAGTTTTAGGTGTGAGTAGATCTGACGCTGCTTAGGATTGATGCTCACTTCATTCAGCAACTCTTCCAACCTTTGTAAATCCAGTAGTTTGAGTTCTTGATAAAGCTCATCGAATTCTTGGTCAATGTCACGCTCATTCGAGCTGGATTTTTTCAGTTTAAGGATTGCCACCAAGTTCGATAGCACTGCGATACCAACCAGTACGACAACGACCACAAACAACCAAATGAAGAACTCGTTTTTCTCCATCATTAGGTCGCTCGCATGGTTGTTAAAAATGGTCCGGTAGTTGTCGTCCATTTGTAGGTAGTTATTGGTGAGCGAGAGGTACAGTGCCAACACATCGTCGCGTGTTTTTTGGCTGTCTGAGAAGCGATTGATTGCCAGTTCAAGCTGCGTGTATTCGGTCGCGCCCACCAAGCTAAACTCGGTTTTGTTGAGTGACGCGAGCGACTTAAATTGGTCAATTTCGTCTTTCAGAACCTCAAAATCAAGCTCTGTTGTACTGCAATAACGTTCGGTTAAACAGCGTTGAAGCGTTTGAATATCAAACTCGATAGTTTGGTTGAGCTGTTGAGCTTGAACCAACAGAGGCGCGTTTTGCACTTTCTCGACTGAATCCACTTTGTCCCAAGAGATATACAAATAAAAGGCGAGGGCAGCCAGCATCAAGCTGAAAGCAATGCTTAGGCGCATAACAGGAACGGAAATATTGTAAGAAGGTTTGCTACTCATCCATCACCTCTCATCGAATGCGTCTTCGATAGCCGACATAACCGGCTTCGCTGCGTATTCGATAACCCGGCGTGAACCTGTTTTCACGTCTGCGGTAAACTCCATATAAGGGGACAGCTTGTATTGTGTGCCTCCGCGCTCTAGATAGTTTTGACTGATTTGGATTTCCGCGAGGTAGAATTCAGCGTCTTCTTCTTCATAAGAAGAACGGCTGATCGATGCAATTCGACCTTCCAAAAATCCGTATTTGGCAAAGTTGTAGGTATCCATCTTCACTTTGACCGCTTGTCCGATTTCTACAAAACCCATGTCTTTACGCGGGATCTTCGCCTCTCCATGAAGGGCGTTATTGATCGGTGCAATGTCCGCGATGCTTTCACCTGGCGGTATCACAGCGGAGCGGAAGTTGAAGTGCACTTTATCTACTACACCGTCAATAGGGGCGTAAACCACGAGGCGATCCACTTTATCTGAGTGTTGAGGACGTAATATACGTTTCAACTTTAAGTCCTTGTTTGCTTGAATGATTTGTGCTTGATACTCGGCATTACGATTCTCCACCAAGTCTCGGTACTGCTTCTCTAGTTTGTCGAGTTGGAAGCGCTCATTCATGACCGACTCATCAAGGTTTTCAATCTCACGCACCATGTTTGACTCTTGAACCTGCATATTCAGAACATCGACGTAAGACGCCATTTCCTCTTTGTACAAGGTGTTCTTAATATTGAGCTGCTTGCGTATCAAGGAGAGCTGGTTCTCGGAGCTTTTACGGCGCTTGAGCATTGAATCAATAAGCGAATTCTTATGTTGGATATCGTGAGTGATCAACTCTTCATTGGAACGGTTTTTAGAAAATTCTTGCTGCCAGGTATTCATGTTGACTTGCACTAATTCTGGGTAGTTTTCGATGTAGGCAGAAAAATCGGGTTCCACCATATCGCGCAGGCTTTCGTAACGAATCTTGTCTAGCTCTAGCTGAATGATCTCTGTGTTTACCGTATCGAGTTGAGTGTTTCTATCCAGAGAGCGAAGGCGTGCAATAGGCTGACCTTCGTAAACTACTTCGCCTTTGCGCACTAGCATTTCTTCTAGAATACCGCCTTCAAGGTGTTGCACTTTTTCGATGTCAGATTCGAGCAATAGCTCACCGCGCACCGACACCACAATGTCGATACGAGCCTGAGATGCCACGGCGATAGCCACCATGGAAAGCAAAAAGATAACCAGCAAGGTTTTGTGTACGCTGGTCATTGCACTGGCTAGCACGATTGTATCGTCTGTTGTTACCTTCGAAGCTTCGTTGTTCGAAACGAGCGCCTTTTTGAGGTGATGTTCTATTTGCTTATTACTCATGAGCCACCCCTACGATTCACTACCTGTGCGGCTATCGATTGAATTTTCGATTTTTAACAGCTGGCTAATTTGTTTGTTTACGTTGTTAAGCTCGGTTTTAACGTCCTCGATCAATTCATTAGGAGCAGGGAAATGGTGTTTGTTTAAGTGTTCAATCTTTGCCAATTTTGGTGGTAAGTCGTCATCACATAACAAGACGAGAATGGTCTTTAGTCTTTTTGAATAACATCTGAGTGCTTCAAAACGGTTTTGTTTATGCAGCATCTCAATATCAATCCCTGCGTCACTGAAATCTTGGTAAAAATCGCCTAATAGCAATTGCAGCCCTTTATGGCTGTTGTCGACTGAGCGCAACAGATTTGTCATATTTATCATTATCCCACCGCACTAATTGCTTTAATGACAACAAGTAAGGATCTTTATACTGGGTTTTCAAATTTTTTTGTTTTTATGGAACTCGAAAGGTATGAAAAAAGTTGTATAAAAAAGTTGGTTTCTAAAAATGGTGTCCTTTACTGCCTCTAAATACGATCAGTTAGCTAAAAGCAACGGAGGCTGTAATGGCAGGCGACACTAATCAAGAAAAAGACAATGAAAAGCTTAACGATGCGGTAGAGCAAACAGAAACGAAGGATACGGGGACAAAAGAAGAAAAACAGCAGTCGACCGTCTCTTCGACTGTAGCGACCGGTGCTGAAAGTGCAGATGCTGTTGATGAAGCCAATCGTGCGATGGAAGAAAATCCTAGTGGCGCGGGTACGGAAGAAGAAGCAGTGAGCTCGGGTGGCGCAGTTCAAGAAGAGGATACTGAAAGTAGCAGCGACTCTGACGCTGCACAATCCAATGTTGTTGATAGTGTAGCTTCTAGCGGAGAATCAGGTGACCAGGCTCTGGGCAGCGGTGGTTCGGATTCTGGGGCGGGTGCCCAAGCGGTCGGTGGTGGTGATGCCTCTGGCTCTGAAGGTGGTTCGGACGCAGAAGGCAATGAAGCGCAAGGACAAGCGGTACAAACTTCATCTGCGCCAAGTGCTTCTTCAGACTCTGAAGGTTCTCAAGGTGGTGACGAGCTAGATTCAGAAACCACTGAAGAGAGCTTCGCGGTGGATGTACAAGACACCAGCGAAGAAACCACGACGCAAGTAGAAGACGATTTCGACTCCGAAACTACGAGCGAAACGTTCCAAATTAAAGTCGAAGGTGAAAATGACGCGCCAGAAGTAGGGCAAGATCTGGCATACATCATGGATGAAGATGGCACTATTACCTTCACTCAAGAACAACTTCTTGGGTACGCGAGTGATGTTGATGGCGATGATCTTGCCGCATTCAACGTGCAAGTGGGGGCTAATGCATCGGTTGTGGATAATGGTGATGGCACTTATACCGTCACACCTGAAGCTGATTTTAATGGTGAACTCGACTTAACGTTTGATATCAGTGATGGTCAAGAAACCATTTCTAGCTCGATTGATTTAACTGTTCGTCCAATCAATGACGCACCAGTGCCGGAAGATAAAACCTTTGAGGTGGAAGAAGACGGCACGCTGATCTTCACCGATGCTGACCTGCTTACTGGCGCAACGGATATTGAAGGCGATAACCTCACAGTTGAAGGCGTGAGCTACGACGGTGGCGACGGCATCCTGACCGACAACGGTAACGGGACTTACACTTTTGCGCCAAATGAAAACTTCAATGGCGATGTGAGCTTCAGCTTTGATGTGTCCGACGGCACAGATACGGTTTCTGCCAACATTGATGTTAACGTTACGCCAGTTGATGATGCGCCAGTATCTGGCAATCTTGCTTACTCAGTGGATGAAGATGGCTCGATTCGTTTGAGCCAAGAACAGTTGTTGTCGCAAGCTTCTGATGCGGAAGGCGATGCACTAACGGCGTCTAACCTTTCGGTAGATGGCAATGCGACGGTGACTCAAAATGACGATGGCAGCTTCACTATCACGCCGGACGCAGATTTCAACGGTGATATCGACATCAGCTTCGATATTTCCGATGGCACGAACACCGTTCAAGCAACCGCTGATCTAACCGTTAACCCAATAAACGATTTGCCGGTTCCTCAAGACCAGCAGTTCAGCGTGGAAGAAGATGGCACGCTGATCTTTACGGACGCAGACCTGCTTGCTGGCGCAACGGATATTGAGGGCGATAACCTAACAGTTGAAGGTGTGAGTTACGATGGTGGCGACGGCATCCTGATCGACAACGGTAATGGGACTTACACTTTTGCGCCAAATGAAAATTTCAATGGTGATGTGAACTTCAGCTTTGATGTATCCGATGGCACAGATACGGTTTCTGCCAACATTGATGTAAGCGTCACACCAGTCGATGATGCGCCAGTGTCTGGCAATCTTGCTTACTCGGTGGACGAAGATGGCTCGATTCGTTTAAGCCAAGAGCAGTTGTTGTCGCAAGCTTCTGACGTGGAAGGCGATGCACTGACGGCTTCTAACCTTTCGGTAGATGGCAATGCGACGGTGACTCAAAACGACGATGGCAGCTTCACTATCACGCCAGACGCAGATTTCAATGGTGATATCGACATCAGCTTCGATATTTCCGATGGCACGAACACCGTTCAAGCAACCGCTGATCTAACCGTTAATCCAATCAACGATCTGCCGGTTCCTCAAGACCAACAATTCAGTGTGGAAGAGGACGGCACGCTGCAATTTACTGATGCGGATCTGCTTGCTGGTGCGACCGACATTGAAGGCGATGACCTTTCTGTAACGGGAATCAGCTATGAAGGCACCGATGGCGTTCTAACTGACAATGGCGATGGCACGTATAGCTTTGCGCCAAATGAGAACTTCAATGGCGATGTAAACTTCAGTTTCGACGTATCTGATGGCACAGATACGGTTTCAGCGAATGTAGATGTGAGCGTCACGCCGGTGAATGATCCTCCGGTGGCAGGCTCAACGTCTTACACGGTTCACGAAGACAACTCTATTACCATTTCTGACGCGCAGCTGTTGGCAAATTCTTCGGATTTAGAAGGGGATGTCTCGATTGATAGCGTGAGCTACTCTGGCAGCGATGGTGTGTTGCAAATCAATGGTGACGGTACGTACACCTTCTCTCCAAATGAAAACTTTAATGGTGAAGTGACGCTTGATGTTGTCGTCGCTGATGAAGAAGGCGCAACGGATGTCACCACTGCTGGCATTACAGTACTGGAAGTGAACGATCCACCAGTCGCTGGACCAACTTCTTACACTATTGATGAAGATTCAGTTCTGACGTTTAGTGAGTCGCAAGTGCTGTTGAATGCCTCTGATGTGGAAGGCGATGTAGAGCTTGTTGGCATTAGTTACGATGGGCCGGATGGCATTTTCACCGTTAACGATGATGGCACGTGCAGCTTCGCGCCAAACGAGAACTTTAACGGACAAGTTCAACTTGATGTCACCATTCGAGATGAAGATGGAGCAGAAGTTGATACCGTCATCAATGTGAATGTATTGCCAATCAATGATGCGCCAGTATCGGGTGATTTGGCTTACAGTGTTGATGAAGACGGTGCGATTACACTCAGCCAAGAGCAGCTTCTTTCTCAAGCGTCTGATATTGAGGGCGATGACCTGACTGCTAGCGATTTGACTGTTGATGGAAACGCAACCGTTACAGCGAACGATGATGGCAGCTTCACGATTACACCAGATGCGGACTTTAATGGTGACATTGATATCCAATTCAACATTACGGACGGCACAGACACTATCCAAGCAACGGCAGATCTAACGGTTAATCCGGTTAATGATCTTCCTGTTCCTCAAGACCAGCAGTTTAGTGTTGAAGAAGACGGCACGCTTCAGTTTACTGACGCAGACCTGCTTGCAGGGGCGACCGACATCGATGGCGATAACTTAACGGTTGATGGCATTAGCTACACAGGCAGCGATGGTGTGCTGACTGACCACGGCGATGGTACTTACACCTTTGCACCAAACGAAAACTTCAACGGCGATGTCAGCTTTAGCTTTGGTGTTTCTGACGGCACTGAGACCGTACCTGCCAATGTGGATGTGAGCGTCACTCCAGTGAACGATCCTCCGGTTGCGGGTTCTACGTCTTACACGGTTGATGAAGATAATGCGATTACGATTTCCGACGAGCAGCTTCTGGCTAACTCTTCGGATGTGGAAGGCGCAGTGTCTATCGATAGCGTGACCTATTCAGGCACCGATGGCGTATTCCAAGACAACGGTGACGGCACTTACACCTTCATGCCGAATGAGAACTTCAGTGGTGATATCAGCCTTGATGTGATTGTGGCGGATGAGCAAGGTGCGATTGACGAAACGACCGCAGGCATTACGGTCATTGAAGTGAATGATCCTCCAGTTGCCGGTCCAACATCTTACACGATTGATGAAGATTCAGTACTGACATTCAGTGAGTCACAAATTCTTGCCAACGCATCTGATATCGAGGGCGATGTAGAGCTTGTTGGCATCAGCTATGAAGGCTCGGATGGTATCTTTACCGTCAATGGCGATGGTACTTGTAGCTTTGCGCCAAACGAGAACTTCAATGGTCAAGTTCAGTTGGATGTGACCATTCAAGATGAGAATGGGGCAACCGTTGATACGCACATCAATGTCGATGTATTACCAATCAACGATCCACCAGTATCGGGCGATTTGGCTTACACCATCAACGAAGACAGCTCAATTACGCTAAGCCAAGAGCAGTTGCTTACCAAAGCGGGCGATATTGATAGCGAGAACCTTGAAGCCATCAATCTATCGACAGATGACAACGCGACAATTCAATATAACGATGATGGCAGCTACACCATCACACCGGATGAAAACTACAACGGCGATCTAGACCTGACCTTCGATATCATTGATAACGATGGTGGCTCGGTACAAGTTGGTCTGGATATTACGGTTAATCCTGTGAATGACTTGCCACAAGCGCAAGATCAACAGTTCACGGTAGAAGAAGATGGCACCTTGCTGTTCACGGATGCAGACCTATTGGAAGGCGCATCGGATATTGATGGCGATGATCTGTCTATCGAAAACGTTCTCTACACAGGTGCGGATGGTGTGCTTACCGACAATGGCGATGGCACTTACAGCTTCGCGCCGAATGAGAACTTCAACGGTGATGTTCAGTTCACATTCGATGTGTCTGACGGCACAGGCTCAACACCTGCATTTATTGATGTCAGCGTGACACCAGTGAACGATCCACCGGTGGCAGGTTCTACGTCTTACACGGTTCAAGAAGATGGTCAAATCACCATTAGTGACGAGCAGTTGTTAGCCAACTCTTCTGATGTGGAAGGCGACGTAGCCTTGGCGAATGTTAGCTACTCTGGTAACGACGGTAGCTTCGTGGACAATGGCGACGGCACATATACCTTTACGCCAAATGAGAACTTTGACGGTAACATTTCGCTCGACGTTACAGTTATCGACCAAGATGGTGCAACGGATACGACAACCGCAGGCATCGATGTTATCGCGGTGAACGACGCACCTGAAACATCAGGCATTCAAGCTGAAGTGGATGAAGATAACGCCATCACCATCACGCAAGAACAGTTGCTTGCGAATGCGACAGACATTGAAGGTGATGACCTTGTTGCCAGCAATCTGCAAACCAATGACCCAGATGCGACGATCGTAGCCAACGACGATGGTTCATTCACGATTACGCATACGGAAAACTTTAACGGTGAGTTGGACTTCACTTACAACATCAGCGATGGCGAAAATGATGTTCTGACCACGTTGGATCTGACCGTTAACCCTGTCAACGATGCGCCAGAAGCGGGCGACGAGATCTTTATTCAAGCGGAAGAAGACCAAACCGTGGGTGTTTCTCTGCGTGAAGAGCCTGCGTTACGTCTCGACCAAGCCCCTGAAAACGGCATCATTGAAGCGAATCTAAATGACGAATGGGTACAGCTAGAAGTCGGGCAAGAGGTGCCTGCAGATACGGAAGTGCGCTTCATTCCAAATGATGATGCATTGGCGAACGGTACGCACACGAGTCAAATTGGTACTTTTGATGACAACGCTAGCCTCGATGATTGGGGTACTGCTGTTGACCCTTACACACGTGAGTTTGTTGATGGTGATTTGAAAGTTACCGTTCAAAGTAATGATGACCCACTCGGTGCGTGGAATGGTAAAACACACATCGGTCACGGTATTGGCGATACTGACCGCCAAGGCTTGAGTGGTGATGAAAAACTGACTGTGACCGTTGAAGGTCAAGACATCAACGAAATCAGCTTCCACCTAGATGGTCTAGGCGGCTGGTTTATGGAAGAGTCTCGCCACTTTACCGAAGTCGAAATTCGTGCATTCAACTCCGATGGTGACTTGATCGACTCGATGACTTACCACAAAGAAGATCGTGGTAGCTATGAGACGGATTACACCCTAACGGTGAACGAGCCAGTGTCTTACTTTGAGCTAGGAACAATTCAAGGTAACGGTACTTACGTGGTTCAAAACATGACGGTATCGCAAACTTGTCATGATGAAGCAGTGTTCACATCTATTGGCGTGGACGGCACGGAAATCACGGAGACGGTAGAACTGAATATCCGAGAAGGTGACAGTGAAATCGAACTGACCGCTGACTTGCCAAATGTGACCATCGATACCGAAGGTTCTACGCAGTTTGCCTCTGTGGTAATTACAGAAGATCAGCTTTTAGCACAAGCGAGTGATATCGATAGTGATGTCCTTGATATTCAAAACCTAGAGCTGGTGGGGGATAACGCGGAGCACGCTACGTTAACCGACAACGGCGATGGTACATGGACAGTCACACCGGATGAGAACTTCTATGGTGAGATTGAGCTTGGTTACCAAGTTACGGATGGTGAGCTAACCGACGACAACATCATCAACATCAACTTCGAAGCAGTAAACGATGCGCCAATCGTTTCTGGTCCGATTGTGTTGTCGACTGATGAGGATGTGGGCATTACGTTTAGCGCGGACGATCTGCTTGCCAATGCTAGTGACGTGGAAGGCGATGCGCTGTCTATCTCTGATATCTCTTACAGCGGTGATAACGGTGAGCTTGTCGACAATGGCGACGGCACTTACACCTTTATGCCGAATGAAAACTTCAATGGTGAAGTCGACATTGATTACAAAGTCTTCGATGGCACCGATGAAGTCGACACCCATCTAGATCTGACCGTTATTCCAGTCAATGATGTGCCAGTTCCTGGTGCGCCGCTGCATACTCAAATGCTAGAAAACGGCACCATCATCATCGAAGCAAAAGACCTACTATCAGGTGCGACCGATGTGGATGGCGACATTCTGCATATCGAGAATCTACTGCTTGTTGACCAGTCACAAGGTACGTTGACAGACAACGGCGACAACACCTTTACCTTCGAGCCAACTTCGAACTTCTACGGTGAAGTGAACTTGACCTTCGACATCAGCGATGGTCAAGCAAGTGCACCAAGCACTGCGAAGATCGATGTTGAGATCGTCAACGAAGGTCCAGAGGTTAGCGGTCCAGTTGATGCGGTCGTTGATGAAGATGGCTCAATTACCATCACTCAAGAAGACTTGTTAGCGAACGCGACGGACGTGGATGGTGACAACCTTGAAGCGGTGAACCTATCGACCAACGATCCTAATGCAACTATCGTTGAGAACGCTGATGGTAGCTTTACGATTACACCGAGCGAAAACTTCTTTGGTGAAATCGAATTTACTTATGACGTAACTGACGCGATTGAAACCGTCGCTGCGGCTCTAAACCTCACCGTTAACCCAGTGAACGACCTGCCAGATGTGCCTGATTTGTCCTTCACCACAGAAGACGGTGAAGCGATCACTATTACTGAAGCAGAGCTGCTGGCTCAAGCGACGGACATCGAAGGCGATGACCTGTCTGTTGTTAACGTGACGAGTTTAAGCGACACGGTTCAAGTGACAGACAATGGCGATGGCACTTACACATTAACGCCAGAGCAGGGCTTCTTTGGTAATGTTGACCTCACGTTTGATGTGAGCGATGGCACCGATGTGGTGGCGGCAAACATCGACTTGAAAGTTGAGTTCGTCAACGACGCACCAGAAGCAGCGCCAATCGTGGCAGACGTGGACGAGGATGGATCTATCCTCGTGACACAAGAAATGCTGCTTGAAAACGCCAGCGATCAAGATGGTGATGACCTGTACGCAACGGCATTAGAAACCAATGATCCTAATGCCTCTATCGTGGATAACGGTGACGGCACCTTTACCGTTACGCCTTCACAACATTTCAATGGGGACATAGAGTTTAATTATGAAGTAAGCGACGGTGAATTGAGTGTTGCCAATGAAATGACATTGACGGTGAACCCAGTCAATGACATTCCAATTGTTGCGCCTGGCATGTACCACATTGAAGAGGATGGCAGCATCCTGTTCACGCAAGAAGATCTGCTAAGTGGTGCGATTGATATTGATGGTGATGACCTCACTGTTACCAGCATTAATTACTCGGGTGATGAAGGTACTGTAACGGACAACGGTGACGGTACATTTAGCTTCGTACCAGAAGAGCACTTCAGTGGTGACTTGCAGTTCAGCTTTACGGTTTCTGACGGTACTGATGAAGTTGAGCAAGACATTAATGTCCATATCGAAGCCGTGGCAGATGCGCCAGACCTAGTCATCACTGATGGCGATGGTCGAAACGTGGATGATCAAGCAATCTTGGTTGAGCCAGGCGGTATTGTTGAAGTGAACATCGCCGCTGCATTGGTTGACCAAGACTTGTCAGAAACGCTGACGGTGACCGTGGATGGTGTCCCAGAAGGTTCGGTGATCAGCTACGACAACGAAGGGGTACTTAACGATCAAGACAACGGTATCACCAGTTTTAACGATACTGAAATCACGGTTACCTTTGAAGGTGAAACCGCGGGTTACCAAAACGCAGCTGGCTATTACAAAGTTGATGAAGACGGCAATATCACGGGCGTTGAAGTGGTGTACGAAAACGCCTCTCAAGTTGGCGGAGGCGGTGACCTCATTCCGGGACAAGATCAGTTCAGCTTCCAAATCTCGGAAGGGGAAAGCTTCAACCTATTCTTGATTCCTAACGGTCATAACTTCAATGACTTTGCGTCCATGCAAGATGGTCAGTATGAGTTCCGTGCGGCAGATGGCTCTCCTGCGAACATGGATACGGTCGACCCACAACTCGTGTTTGTGGGTGCTGATGGTTCTGAAACCGTGATTCAAAGCCAATTTGGTGATGCAGTCTTCCATGGCGGCACAAGCTCAGAGCTCAACCAAGATGGCATTGAACATACTCGAACTACTGTGAACGAAGACGGTGAACTGGTTTACGGCTTTGAAGATCTCTACGGTGGCGGCGATGCCGATTATAGTGACTTCAACTTCACCATTGATGTAGGTGAAGTGAACAGCCAGATCTACAGCGGTGAAGTAACAGTCGGTCCAGATGGTTATGTAACGCTTCCAACCACAGCAATTGAACAAGAGCTACAGATTCAATTGCCAGAAGACTTTAACCAACAGCTAGAAATCAATGTAACGGCAACGGCGACAGAGCTATCAAATAATGATTCTGAAACCGTTTCTCAAACCATCTACGTCAATGCAACGGGTGCTCACATTGAACATACGCCTGAAGCATTGCCTGTTTCTGCTGTGGTTGAAGAAGATGGTTCAATCCTAATCACGCAAGAAGATTTGCTCGCTAATGCGCGTGACTTGGATGGAGACCAACTGACAGCACTGAACTTGGCAACGGATGATGAAAACATCACCATCACAGACAATGGTGACGGTACTTACACCTTAACGCCAGATGCGGACTTTAATGGTGACATCACCTTTACGTTCGATGTGTCTGACGGCGATGATGTTGTCTCAACCAACCTTGAGTTATTGGTGTCACCAGTTAACGATGCGCCTGAACCACAAGATCAAGCGTTCACCATTGGTGAAGATGGTGTGCTGACCTTTACTGATGCGGATCTCCTAACAGGCGCTACCGATATTGAAGGGGATGACTTATCTGTTGAGGGCGTCACTTACACAGGCGCGGACGGTGTTCTTACTGACAATGGTGATGGCACATATAGCTTCGCACCAAACGAGAACTTTAATGGCGACGTGAACTTCACTTTCGATGTTTCCGATGGCACGGATACCGTGACGGCGAATATCGACGTAAGCGTGACGCCGGAGAACGATCCACCGGTTGCAGGCAGCACGGCTTACACCGTTCATGAAGACAATTCGATTACCATTAGTAACGAACAGCTGTTGGCTAACTCGTCTGATATAGAAGGCGAAGTGGCGATTGATAGCGTGAGCTACAGCGGTAACGATGGCGTGCTGGAAATCAACGGTGATGGTACGTACACCTTCTCACCAAACGAAAACTTCAGCGGCGAGGTGAGCCTAGATGTTGTCGTTGTCGATGAAGATGGTGCAACGGACTCGACCACTGCAGGCATTACTGTGATTGAGGTAAATGACCCACCAATCGCAGGTCCTACCGCATACACTATCGATGAAGACCAAGTTCTAACCTTCAGTGAATCGCAAGTGCTACTGAATGCTTCGGATGTTGAAGGGGATGTTGAGCTAGTAGGCATCAGCTACGACGGTCCAGATGGCATCTTCTCAGTAAACGGTGATGGTACTTGTAGCTTTGCACCGAATGAAAACTTCAACGGTCAAGTACAGTTGGATGTGACCATTCGCGATGAAGATGGCGCAGAGGTTGATACTTACATCACAGTCGATGTCTTACCAATCAATGATGCACCTGTATCTGGTAACTTGGCTTACAGTGTCGATGAAGACAATTCAATTACGCTAAGCCAAGAACAGCTTCTTGCTCAAGCATCGGATGTAGAAGGCGACGCGCTAACCGCGACTAACCTAGTGGTTGACGGTGATGCAACGGTTACGGCAAACGACGATGGCAGCTTTACCATTACGCCTGACGCGAACTTCAATGGCGACATTGATATCACGTTCGATATCAATGATGGCGGCGATACTATCGTTGCAACGGCGGACCTAACGGTTAACCCAGTTAATGACTTGCCGCAGCCGGAAGATCAAGCGTTCACCATTGGTGAAGATGGCGTGTTGACCTTCACTGATCAAGACCTGTTGGATGGTGCAACGGATATCGATGGCGATGACCTATCGGTTGAAGGCGTGACTTACACAGGTGCAGACGGTGTCCTAACCGATAACGGTGATGGTACCTACAGCTTTGCTCCAAACGAGAACTTCAATGGTGATGTGAACTTTACCTTCGATGTTTCTGATGGCACGGACACCGTGACCGCGAATATCGATGTGAGTGTGACGCCAGAGAATGATCCACCAGTGGCAGGCAGCACGTCTTACACAGTGCATGAAGATAACTCGATCACCATCAGTGATGAACAGCTACTAGCGAACTCATCGGACATTGAAGGCGAAGTAGCAATCGACAGCGTCAGCTACAGCGGCGCAGATGGCGTGTTCCAAGACAATGGTGATGGTACTTACACCTTCTCGCCAAACGAGAACTTCAATGGTGAAGTGAGCCTAGATGTTGTCGTAGTAGATGAAGACGGTGCGACGGACTCAACCACCGCTGGCATTACTGTTCTTGAGGTGAACGACCCACCAATCGCAGGCGCGACGAGCTACTCCGTTAACGAAGATGAAGTCATCACCATCAGCTCTGAGCAGCTATTGGCGAGTGCTTCTGATGTTGAAGGCGAAGTCGCGATTGATAGCGTCAGCTACAGCGGCTCTGACGGTATCTTTACTGACAACGGCGATGGCACATTCAGCTTCGCGCCAAACGAAAACTTCAACGGTGATGTCAGCCTAGATGTGGTCGTGACCGATGAAGACGGTGCAACGGTAGCAACCAATGCAAATATTGATGTATTGCCAGTCAATGATGCTCCGGTATCAGGTGATTTGGCTTACAGCGTGGATGAAGATGGCTCTATCACGCTAAGCCAAGAACAGCTTCTTGCACAAGCAGGCGACGTAGATGGCGATGACCTAACCGCGGCGAACCTCACTGTTGACGGCAATGCGACCGTTGTTGCGAATGACGATGGCAGCTTCACTATCACACCAGATGCGGACTTCAATGGCGACATTGATCTGAGCTTCGACATTACGGACGGCGATGCGACCATTCAAGCCACTGCCGATCTGACTGTGAACCCAGTGAACGACCTACCAACGGTTGGTCAACCACAGTTTGTTACGCAAGAAGACACCAGTTTCACCTTCACCGAAGAGCAACTGCTGCAAAATGCAGGTGATATCGATGGTGATAACCTAACGGTTGAGAACGTTGCTTCTGACAGTGGTACGTTAGTCGACAACGGTGACGGCACGTACACCTTCGCTCCGAATGAAAACTTCGATGGCAACGTGAACGTAACGTTTGATGTCAACGATGGAACCGTTACCGTGCCAGCAGAAGCGAACATTGATGTTCAATCTGTGGTTGATATGCCAGAGCTTTCGATTGCTTCGGACTTGGTGATTGCGTCTGATAACTTCGAGTCTGGCTCGAACGGTTGGAACGCGAACACTGAAAGCTCTCAAGGCTTCGAAACGGGCGACATGTTGGGTCGTATTGGTGGCACTGGCGGTGATGAAGCGGTCAGCAAAACCTACTTGATCCCAAGCGATGTCAACGAAGTGAATATCTCGTTTAGCTTCTACGAAATCGATTCTTGGGATGGCGAGTCGTTCCAAATCTTTGTCGGCGGTGAACAGCTAACCACCTTGGAGCACTCCGCGTTCCGTACTCAAGATGGTACGACAACGCTTTA
Source organism: Vibrio sp. 378 (assembly GCF_033339435.1). Taxonomy (NCBI): domain Bacteria; kingdom Pseudomonadati; phylum Pseudomonadota; class Gammaproteobacteria; order Vibrionales; family Vibrionaceae; genus Vibrio; species Vibrio sp. 378. Next base: position 1,647 of record NZ_JAWOUO010000002.1, on the reverse strand, counting down.
CGACTCAGATGGTAATGAAGTGGGTGAAGTGATCCACGGAGCCTCTCAACGTGAAGGCTTCAGTGGTTGGAATGACCAAGCACACCAAGTGAACTTAACCGTTCCGGTGGAAGACGGTCAGCTTCAGTTAGGCTTTGGTTCTACGCTAAACCAAAGTATTCCTGACGAGTCATTCGGCATCGACAACATTGAAATCACGGTAGCGGACGCGGATTACCAAATCATTGGTACCGAAGATACACCAGTGCCGCTTGATATCGATGCAGCATTGACCGATACCGATGGTTCAGAAAACCTCGCTATCTTGATTGAAGATGTGCCAGAAGGCAGCTCATTATCAGCGGGTGTTGATAATGGTGATGGTACTTGGTCACTACAACCAGGCGAGCTAGAAGGGCTAGAGTTTATTCCTTCTGCAGACTTCAATGGCGATGTGACGCTAACCGTGAATGCAACCTCTACGGATGTGGATACAGGTACAACAGCGACAGCGACGCAAGATGTGACGATTCATATCTCCCCAACCAATGATGCACCAGAAGTGACGGGTGACATCAGCGCAGTCACTGCCGAAGACAACAGCATTACGCTAACTCAAGAGCAGTTACTGGAGCACGCTGTTGATATTGATGGTGACGATCTGAGCGCAATCAACCTAAGCACCAATGATGAAAATGCGACGGTTGAAATGAACGAGGATGGCAGCTTCACCATTACTCCAAGCGAGAACTTCTACGGTGATATCGAGTTCACCTACGATGTGACTGACGGGGAAGAAGTGGTCGCGGCTGGTCTCGATCTAACGGTAACACCAGTCAATGATGCGCCAGAGCCACAAGATCAAGCGTTCACCGTGGGTGAGGATGGTATTCTTACCTTCACTGATGCGGACTTGTTAACAGGCGCGACGGATGTAGAAGGTGACAACCTAACAGTTGAAGGCGTGACTTACACAGGTGCAGACGGTGTCCTCACCGACAATGGTGATGGCTCATACAGCTTCGCACCGAACGAGAACTTCAATGGCGATGTGAACTTCACTTTCGATGTATCAGACGATACGGATACAACCTCTGCCAACATTGATGTGAGTGTGACGCCAGAGAACGATCCGCCAGTTGCGGGCAGCACGTCTTACACAGTACATGAAGACAACTCGATCACCATCAGTGATGAGCAACTACTGGCTAATTCGTCTGATATCGAGGGTGATGTTGCGATCAGCAGCGTGAGCTACAGCGGTAACGACGGTGTGCTAGAAATTAATGGCGATGGTACTTACACCTTCTCACCAAACGAAAACTTTACAGGCGATGTTAGCCTAGATGTTGTCGTGGTTGACGAGGACGGCGCGGTTGACACAACAACAGCGGGTATTACCGTTCTTGAGGTGAACGATCCACCAATCGCAGGCACAACCAGTTACACCATTGATGAAGATGAAGTTATCACCATCAGCGCAGAACAGTTGTTGGCAAACTCTTCCGATATTGAAGGTGAGGTAGCACTAGATAGCGTGATCTACAGTGGCAGCGAAGGTATCTTTACCGACAATGGTGATGGTACGTTTAGCTTTGCACCAAACCAAAACTTCAATGGTGAAGTGAATCTTGATGTTGTAGTCGTGGACGAAGATGGTGCGACCGC